>DOCI01000305.1:9468-24099 GCA_003503535.1 Planctomycetaceae bacterium | reverse complement strand
AACAGATGAAGTATCCACAACATTATGAATTGATCCACGACCGCTGCCGCCGAGGATGATAAGGCAAAAACCAAGTGAAATTGCGATGGTCAGTCCGGTGAGCAGTCGGCGCTTACTTCGCAGACTTCGCACTGGCTGGCAAGGAGTAGGAATGTGTGGGCACGTTGCACTTTTATCAGGACACGGACTTGCCGGTATTGGTCCTTCATGACATTTCCCTCCGAAAGCGTTTGGTCGAATGCAATGCCATGTGTTTCCATCGAAATAAGGAGAACAGATTTTCTGTACGCAGCATTCGCCTTTCGCATTCGGGCCAATTTCACAAGGATGGCCTTCTGCTAAATGGCCACAATTCCATTTGCTTTCAGGGTGTTGGTATTTGGCGGTATTGAACAGTTCCCATGATCTTTTCCGACTCATGAAAGCCCTCCCGACCAGGCATGCACGAGTAAACTGTGGAAAAACATGAAAATGAGTAACGAGTATGTTGCCGGGATATGTATGAATAACCAGACTTTGAGAGCACCCTGCATAACATATTGAGCATCGAGCTGATATTTTCGCTTCAATAGCTTTTCGATTTCATTCATGATCTGCTGTTCATCTTCATTCATGTAACGACGATGATCAGTGACTGCCTGCAAGACAATTCGCCAGCGTCTGCTGGAGTTTCCCAGTAAATGTGAAAGAACAGCCGGGCGTCCTACAACGAATGCGCGAAGGTTATCGCGGTAGAACTCTGGGATTTCTGTCTGACCAGAATTTGAGCTGCAGTTGAGTGACAGGATTTCAATCTGATCATGCAGTTTTCGTTTCAGAACGGGGATGTATTCAAAGAAAACCTCGTCTCCCAGATTCGACAATCGACTGGGATATGTTCTTGTGATGTACAATCCAAAGATTCCACTAAAGAAGACGAGCAGGTAATTGATTGCAAGTATGCTTTCGAACATGCCTGTTGGAACATTGAACTGGAGATGAATTGCAAAGACAAGAGCAGTCAATAATCCGCAATAAATATGAAACTGCATCCAGAGTGAGGAACTTCCGAGTGGAAGTGAGGGTAACTTTTTTCGGAGATTATACAGAGACAGATACACGATCATACCGGACAGCGTCCATCCCGATATGTAAGAACCTGTTAATGTTGTCGTTTTGATTATCCAGACCAGAATGATTGCAGCAGCAACCAGCAGGGTAAAAACGAGACTGAGTGTGCGGCGAATCGTAAAAGACTTCATCGTTTGAACCATTGAGCAGCCGTTTCATAACTTCCGAGATCGAGTCGGATCAAGGCATCGTGCGGGCAGGCGTTCTGACAGGCAGGTCCGGTGATCTGATCGGAACATAAATCGCATTTGGTTGCTTTTTCAATTGGCTGCCACTCTGGATCCAGGGGTGTCAATTTACGGACAACCTGGGTTCCATCCGCCTGACGTCTTTTTGTTTGAGTTGGGTAAACGAGGTTTCCATTTTGATCTCGTATCTGCACCATACGAATCGCATCGTATGGGCAGTTGTTCGCACAAGAACCGCAGCCGATACAGGTGAGATCGTTCACAATGACCTCGCCTGCCAGAGAATTGCGATGAATGGCGCCTGTGGGACACTGAATCATACAAACCGGATCGGCACAATGCATGCAGGCATTGGCGATCATGTATTTATCATGCACTGGTCCCTGCCTTAAGAAGCGGGGATTCTGATCGTGAGTGGCTGCACAGGCGCGGACACAGTCGTCACAGCGAGTACAACGATCCAGGTCAATTACCATCGTCGCTGAGCCGTTGACGAATCGTCTTTCCACCAGAAATTCCATCAGCCCATTGTCCAAATGGGTCGTATTCTGCGGAGTGTTCGATCCCTTCAGACCTGAATAAGTTGTTTTGTTTTTTTGGCGATCAAACAACTCTTCGAGAACTGCCAGCTCAAAGATCGCACTGGGGATAAATACAACCGTGACATAACCAACTGCTCGCAGGGAATGACACAGGTGTGTCGGTTTGCCGTCCCGCCAGCCTTCGACAACTTCAGCAACACCGAAAGCGTGTCCCGGCGTGAGGTAGCTAATCGTACGATGCCCATTGTTATAACGATGACTGACTCGGGCTATTCCGCTACGAATAATATAGATACCCTCGACATAATCACCTTCTCGAGCAATGAGAGGTTCATGAGCCAGATTGGAAGCCGTTCCATGTTCGACCAGACTGAGAAACGAATCGACTTGATCGTATTTTCCGTATGTTCTGAGTTCGGCATGATTAAATACATGCTGCGAGAGTGATCTTTTACGTTCGTGATCATTCTCAGTGGCATTTTCGTCGATTGACAAGTGCTCGAAGTACGGCGAATTCTTCAAAAACGAATATAAGCCGTAGGCACGAAATCGCATGTCGATTTGAGTTTTGAGCCAGGGGGCTTTATTCATCAAATCGCGTATTCCCTGCCAGCGAACCTCGAGGATTTCGCAGTCTCCATCGGCAAAAACCGTCGCCGATCGTTCGAGGCGGCCGAGTGCAGACTGTTCCCCAAAAAAATCGATGGCATCGATTCGCGTGGTCTTATAGCAATCGACAATTTGATCGAAGTCCTGGAGATAAATTCGTGACGATTTCAAGTTTGCTGAATACGCCTGCGGAGCGTATGAAGCAAGATCACGCTGTTCGCTTTCGGAGTCTCGATTGAAGCACTGCTTGAGAATTTCCAGAACACTTTTTCGTTTTCTTTGTGGCTGCCCAAGTAATTCGGGAGGAATACTGTTTTGGGCTCGCTCGATAATGATTCTGACAGAACCGGAAAGCAGGAAAAAAGCAGAATTGCCCCATTCTCCTTCGCGAATAATAATTTCGCCTTCTTTGCAATTCATCAAACGGGAATCGTTCTTTAGAATGCCTGCAAGCGGTAATCGGTCATTGAAGTTTTCCGGATCGATCATCCCTTGGGAAAACAGCGGCATTTGCAAGAGATATTCAACATTTTCGTCAGTCATCTCATCGCAAAAGGGAATTCCCCAGCGTTCCAGACGATTGATTTTCACTTCACTCATTCCGCTCGATTTCCTTTCCGGATTCCCTTCGTTTTACGTCTCCGTAATTTACGGTTGCAGGACATCCCCAACGGGATTGCCGGTATCTTCAAAAAAGACATCCAGTGCTTCGAGCTTCGAGCCATTTCCCAAGGCAGCCATGAACTGGTTGGCGGCTTTAGAAATCACGCGTGCGGAATCTGCGGCAGCTGCACGCGTTGGCTCATCCAGATCATCGAATTTTTCAAACTCGTCGAGTACGATTGTTAACGATTCGACAGCTTCTTCATTCAAAGGAGGGACATCGGAATCATCCGGTTCCAGCAAGACTTCAACATACTCATCCAGAAAGTCGGCACCATCCTCGACGATTCCGATCAGGTCATCTGCATAGCGATTCTCAAACGCTTCTTCATTTTGCAGATTTGCCAGATAATTGAAGGCAACTTCCATGCGGGCGAGTTGTTCGACAATCATGTAAACACGTTGGCGCTGAGTAGGAGATAAACCCCGACGCAAAGTATCCAACGTAGGAGCCTTGGCATTATTTCTTTGATTGAGGTGGAAATTATGACGAACTTCTCCACTCAAATAGGGAATGAGTTCAAATTTATCGAAACCGACAGGATGGCCAATTTCTTCACTGATTAACTCGGGATCACCAATCAGATGACAGCTCATACACTGTTTGGCCATCAGGTATTGCCTTCCAGGACGGATCATGCCCGCTTGATCACAAAAGTCGATACGGCTTTGGAAATGCTGAGAAGTTTCCTGCTCCAAGCGAGTCGTGTTAGGTCCGTAAACGGCATGACGATTCAACCAGCCCCCTTCACCGCCGGAAGCTCCGTGACAGGACTCGCAGGAGGTTCCTGTTTCAACAAACTTACGACCGAAACGTTGCTCTTTAGGAGCCGTATGACATTGATAACATCGGTCGAGTGAACCATGCTTTTCAAAATATCTTTTGGCGATGGTATCTTTATTCAGCTCAAAGCGATTCACGGTATTGTTGAAGTGTTCTGTGGAAAGCCAGGATGCAAACTCGGAGCGATGGCAGTCCAGGCAGGCACGAGCACCCAGAAATAATGCACGATCATTTGAACGATGATATTCCCTGCGGACTTCAGTTGAAACTGTCCGGATGGTTGAGGGAGGATTGTCATCAGCACCATGCAGGTTCATCCAACCTGTGATAATAAACAACAGGCTTCCACAACAGAAAGCTGAAACCATCCTGATTTTATTACCCAAGAATTTCCTTACGGCCACCTGAGACTCCCAGTCTTGAGAATACTTTCGATCCATTTTCACCTAAGGTGTATAAGGAGTTCCTTTGGGCTTGTCGAGATCATCGACCAACTTGTCCAATTTCGCAAGGTCGTCTGCATCTGCATCCTCGGCAAAAGACTTTACAATATCCGAGAGTTGATCGGCGGCAGCTTTCGCTCCGGGTTGATCTTCAAACTTACGGCCAAGATCGATTTTTTTGACAGCTTTCAAAGCAGCTTTGACCTGATCGTTATCGACCGCTTCTCCAATTTCCTCATCGAGATATTCGTAAGCGTCTTCTGCTCGACCAGCCCATCCGCGACGTCCAGCATAGCTTTCGTTGAGATTAGCGGCATCTATGGAAGCCAGATTTCGCAGACAGATTTCCAGTTCCACAATTTTTCCGATGACCAGTAATTTACGTTTCCGTTGTGCGGTTGTGGTACCGTATCGAGCCATGAGCAATGACGGTGAATCTGCATTAACTGACTGATCGACCTGGAAGTTGTGACGAACTTCTCCCTGCATCCAGGGAATCAGGTCGAAACTGCTTTGTCCTGTTTTATGACCAGCCGCCAGAAGTTTTTCGTCTGCAATGATATGACAGGAGTAACAGTTTTTAGCCAGAATATTGGCATCGGCCGGGCGGACCATACCAGCTGCTTTGCATTTGGCGAGTCGTTCTTTGAGATGCTCCTCGGTTTCGTCTTCTCGCTTAACATCTTTTCCACCGTAATCGGAGTGGATTTTAAACCATCCCTCATCACCGCCAGCAGGAGAGTGGCACGATTCACAGGAAACACCAACCGCTCCCGCAAATTTAGCGGTCTCTGTATGTGGAGTTGAGTGGCAGTTTTGGCAGACCTTTGTATTTCCGTAGGCGGCTGCAATTTTCTTACCAGAACTGGAATCGATTCGCTCAAAATTCCTGGCATGCATAGAAGCCGACCAGGCTGCATGTTCCGATTTGTGACATTCTTTACAGGATTCCGCACCCATAACTTTTGCGGGATCGGTAATGAGATGACCTGTTGAACTGCGAACCGGATCTGGTGAATCCGTTTCATCATCCGAAACGGCCAATGTCGCACTGCTCCAAATCATGAGCAGCATTCCTCCGAACCAGAGTAGGTTTCCCGATGAACGAAATGGCTGAGTGGTGGACATGATTGGTTTCCATTTGGCTGTTAAACAAGGATTTCAGATGCAATGTCAATCGATACTACGTCAAAGGAATCAGTCAGGCATCCAGAATGAGTTCGCTTTTGGGATAGGAAATACAGGCGAGGCAGGAACCTTTATCGATATTGATACCAGGTTCAACCCTGCAGCCGACTTCACCTGATTTTACTGCGATCTCACAGGAACCACAACTGCCTGCACGACAGCCTGAGTCGATATTGATACCTGCTTCAAGTGCCAGATCCAGCAGACAATTGTGTGATCCATCCCAGGTCAAATTTCGGTTTGATCGATTGAATTGAATCGACAGCGTTTTTTTCGAATCCAGCTTATCGTGCTTAAGTTGAGTCTCGTCTTTGTTGGCGACCTTGCTGAGTGTTGCCCGTCCGAAGGCTTCCCGATGGATATGATCTTCAGCAACTCCCCAGTCGCGTAAGCCAGTTACGATGGAGTCCATCATTTGTGGTGGACCGCAGATGTAAAAATCCAGATTGGTGACTTTAACGAGACTTTTTATCAAATTAATGTCGATGTGGCCGGAGGTGTCATAATCGCGTTCGCAGAGATCATTCTCTGTTGGCTGGCTATAACGGACATGCAGGTGAAAATTCTCGTGCTTCTGTTCCAGTTGTCGCAAATGGTCTCGCATGGCATGATCTTCGCCGCAACGGACACCGTAAAAAAACCAGACATCATTACCAGTTTCCGATTCCAGAATGGCATTCGCAATACTCAGGACTGGTGTCACTCCAACACCACCGCCAATAAGCACGACGGGTTTACTGTTGGCAGGATCGAGTGAAAACTCTCCTCGAGGAGCTTGCAAATCCAGTAGGTCTCCGACGTTAACCTGATCGTGCAAATAATTAGAAATTAAGCCGGGAGGTATATTCGTTCTCGCGGGCGGAGGAACGCGTTTGACCGTAATCCGGTAATACTGCTCTCGCGGGGCTTCCGAGAGTGAGTAGCAGCGCACAACAGATTTCATTTGCCCCTTATTGGGATCTGGCACTTGAAAGCGGAAGGTGACAAATTGACCTGGAAGATATCGAGGCAGAGGCTTGCCATCGTGCGGGACCAGATAAAAAGAGCAGATATCCCTTGCCTCTTTTATCTTTTTACTCAACTTGAACTTTCGATATCCATTCCAGTGCATCTGCTGAGATTCACGTTGCACTCGGAGTGCCTGAACCGCCGCAATCTGCTCATCCAGCAATTGGAGAGTCCGTTGCGTACGATGTCTCGCATTGGAATGACTTTGTACTGCAGCAATAATCGACTGCAATAATCGTACAGAAACCAAAGCAACCAGAATGACACCTAAAATTTGCATAAATCGTTACGTCGTAAGTGATACAGTTCAATTCATAACAAGTATAGGTTAATAAATACTGACTATAAATTGAAATGAAAATTAATTCCGCTGCTCTCTCTTATCGGTTTTCCAGAGCAAGATCTCCCAGTTCACTTAACGTGCTGTGTTCCGCTATTCCACGAATGAACATTGAAATCATTTTGATCAATGAGAGAAGTCATCGGTTAACTACCGAGTCAATCATTCATCAAAAGGCACAAGTCAAATGGTTTAAATCATACCGGACACCAGGGTTGCCTTATGCAGTCAGACTGAGTCAACATTTCACGACCAGCACGTAGCCCGTCACTTTGGGGCGAACTGGTAAAGTTTGCGGGCGAGGCGTTTCGATCATACAAACTCGAAATTTAATGATCGAGTTTCAGTCAGCTATAAATCTGAATATACCGATTTTGCTTTTAACTCTTTGTTTTTCGATATTGCAGTCTGCGCCTGTCCATCCTATGTGAATCGCCTGGGGCAAGTCGCGTTTTTTTTATTTGTTCAGGTTCTTAATGACGGCTATTTCTCATTACAAGACTCTGATTCGTGTATTTGCTTGCTGGAAGGCAGGTTTGTGCACGTTCGTTTTCTTGCTGACTGGTTCTGTACCCGCTGTTGCACAGCCGGGTGGAGAGGATTCTGAAGGGTTATCGCAGCAGGAATATTCCGCTTTAGCTCAGTATGTCGTCAGCGATAAAGATGAAGTCCTTAAACAGGCGATCGACCAGGCGCATGCCGATTGCTTCAAGAATGATTGCTTCCCCTCTGCGAAGCAATGTGCGGTTTGTCACCCGCAGCATTATCGGGAGTGGTCAGTATCACCACATGCCTATGCTCAGTTGAGTCCAGTATTCAATGCGATGTCGAATAAATTGAACAAACTCAATAATGGCACTTTGGGAGATTTCTGCATTCGTTGTCATACACCAGTTGGCATGGCGATCAACGAGCCGATGAATATGAGCAATCTGCATCGACATCCTACTTCCCGGGAAGGTGTGACTTGTGTGGATTGTCACCGAATTAATCAAGCCTGGGGGAAAGGTTCGGGACGACAGGCGTTGGTGCCGGGAGATATTCATCAAGCAGTTTATGGTCCGATTGGTAGTCGGGAATTGAACAAAGTTCTCTCGAATCCCGATCATTACGGCGTCTTGAAAACCCGAGAAGAGCCTGATGTTCGAGGACGTGATATTCACTCCAAATCGTATCGCTTCTTCCAGTTGACGACACCTGGTTTTTGTGGTTCATGTCATGACGTATTCGCGCCAAACGGCTTCCGGCTCGAAGATGCGTTTTCGGAATTTAAGCATTCCCCCGCTGCTCTGGTTGATGGTCAGAACTGCCAGGATTGTCATATGGGCAAAGTTCCGGGCGAGGCCAAGGGGTACACCTATGGTCCGGCTGCAATTGTCGGGAACACTGCCACCCCGCCCCGTAAGCATTCCAATCACATGATGATCGGGCCGGATTATTCCATCATTCATCGAGGATTGTTTCCGCACCACCTGAATGCCATCAAAGAAAAGTACGAAGTCGATTTGATTGACAAGGCGACTGAAAGTGTTGTTCAGGAAACCGGACTCGCCACAATGAAACAATGGCTCTGTTTCGATGATGCTGCCGGTTGGGGCAAACCGGAGTTTGAGCGAACTGTCTCTGCAAACAGGCATTTTCCAGCTCCGTGGGATAATCCTCAAAAGCGAATTGCTGCCCGTAAGATTCTGAACGACCAATATCAATTGCTTGCAGAAGCGACTTCAGCCCGCTTACATCTCCTGAGAGTTGGCTATCGGCTGGGCGATGTTGAAGTGCTGCATTGCGATGATGATCATCTTGAATTCAAAGTTCCTGTGATGAACGGCACAACTGGGCACGGAGTGCCAACTGGCTTTGATGCAGAACGGCTTGTATTTTTGCGAGTGCATGTCTGGGATCCCAAAGGACGGCTCGTATTCCAGTCGGGCGATCTCGACCCGAATGGCGATGTTCGCGACAGTCATTCACTCTATGTCCACAATGGTGAACTTCCATTGGATCGCAGTCTGCTTTCACTTCAGTCTCGCTTTGTCACACGAAATATTCGGGGAGGCGAACGGGAACAGGTGCTCAATGTGCCTTACTCATTGGATCCCCTGCCCTATACGCGCCCGGAAACTCGCCCCTTCACAGTTCTCGGTCGGCCTCAGGGAGCCAGAAAGCATAAGCAGAATATCGAAGTTTATGGAATCACACGTGGTCATTATGAACTGGGACGACATCAGATGCAGGGGTGTGGGACGTATACGGTTCGAGTGCAATTGATAGCCGGAATGGTTCCCGTCAATCTTGTTCATGAAATCTCAGATGTCGGATTTGATTACTGTATGAGTGCCAGCGAAGTGGCGCGAGGTGTCGTTGAAGGGCATCTGGTTTTGCATGAATGCATCAAACAGGTGCAGGTGAAATAGTTCTATCTATGAATCGACGAGATACTCAGAAATGGAATAATGGCTTTCGCAAATTAGCGTTGAGTGTAATGCTGCGCGGCTGTGGTTGCTGCCTGGTGATCTCGATTTTACAGTCGAATATTATCGCTGAGGATTCTCTGGAACTCTTGCCTCTCCCACTACCTCCAGAAAGTGCCAGCGAATTAATCATTCCTGATGAAGAATTCCAACTCCACGATTTTCATTATTATTCGGGACCGGGCAGCATCAGTCCGTTTGCTCCCCCGGTTCAATACGATCATTCTGTCGTCGAAGAAGAACCTCCTTTGTTCTCGGAGCTGAGCGAAGGCTTTCTTCATGCACTGGAATCCCCCGCCGAACCCATGGCTCATCTGTTCGAGCATCTCCTCTGTTCAGAACATGTCGAACCTCATACAGGTTTGGACCGACACGCCATTGGCATTCAGCCTGTGCCGGACAGACCTCCTTTGTTGCTGGAACTCAATGAAGAGTTTCTCGCTCCTGGATTTTTGCGACAGGGAATTGTCACTCCGACTGGTGCAATCTGGCGACCTTCGTTGTGGGTGTTTGGTACATTTAGAACGGGTATCAATCATTTTGAAAACGGTGTCTCACCGGATGTAACCGAGTGGGCCAATCGCCTGGATTTGTTTACACAATTAAATCTCTCCGGCACCGAACGCGTCCTGCTTGGATTGCGACCACTGGATGAACAGAATAACGGCACCCGGCAATTTTCCGGATACGATTTCCGCAACAGCAGTGGACTCGATGGCCTGAACGATCAGATTCAGACATTGTTCTTTGAAGGCGACTTTGGAGAAATCTTTCCGTATCTGGATCCATATGATCGCCGGGCACTCGATTATGGATTTTCAGTCGGTCGTCAGCCGATGTCCTTTCAGCAGGGATTGATGATTAATGAAGATCGCATTGACGCATTGACGATCACGCGGAATACACTCAATGGCAACGGTATCCTCAATTATCGGGGCACATTCGTGTATGCCTGGAATGATATTAATCGGGATAATCTCACCGGGCCAAATGTTCTTGGTAACGACAATCAGATGATCGGCTATTTTACAGAAACCGATATTCGTTCCAGTACCATCAATGCCGACTTTGCCTACGTCTGGTCGAATAGCGGAGCGGATGATCTGGCGGTGATGGGCTTAAGTGCTATTCAACGAATTCACGGCTTTGAAAACACCTACAACTCTTCCGCTCATATTCTCGCCTCGTTTCCAACAAACGGAGAAACAAATCTGGCTGGTCAGGGAGAATTGCTCTTTCATCAACTCTCGTGGACTCCGCATCACACAAATGATTTGATTTTCCTGAATACCTTTTGGGGAATCGATCAGTTTACGTCTGCCTCCCGGGGACCACTCGGAGGTGGACCACTTGGTCAAACTGGCCTCCTGTTTTCGGCAGCCGGTCTGGGTAACTATGGTGCCCCACTCGATAACAATGCGAGTAATGTAATCGGCGGAAGCCTTGGTTATCAGTTATTCTTCTGCGATACACGCGAGCAGATTATCTGGGAAATCGGCGGACGGCAGGATACAGACGGCACGAACGATGCCGCGATCGCAACTGGGATCCGCTATCAGAAAGCCCTCGATCAGCACTGGTTCTTTATCATGGATACCTTCGCTTCTAAACGGGAATCCTCCGATCCCGGACATGGAATTCGATTCGAACTGCAATCAAAATTCTAGAGTATTCCCAATGGTTGCTGCAGTTCGATAAACTGTAGGTCAGGCACTGCCTGACCTACAACTGTGTGTAATGGAATATTCTGCTGGAATGCCTCTTCACAGGCAGATTAGGCTTGAGTCGACAAACGGCGACTGATAAGCTTTTGCTTATTGGATTCTCCCCCCGTTTACTCCTGCCATAAAGTCCTTGCCGTGCAATTATTGAGAATACGCTCATTTATTGGCATGTTGCTACTCACATCGCTCTGGAGTCTCTCAACTCTCAATGCAGAAGACCTCTCTCCGGAAGATGTGACTTTCTTCGAAAACAAAATACGTCCCGTCCTTGTTAAGCACTGCTACGAATGTCACTCCGCTGATTCTGAAGAACTGGGGGGCGGCTTAAGGCTCGACACTCGCGATACCGTGATGAGCGGAGGACTATCAGGCCCGGCTCTGGTCCACGGGAAGCCGGACGAAAGTTTAATCATCCAGGCACTGCGATACGATGGCACAGAAATGCCCCCCGAGGAACCGCTTCCGGAAGCAATCATCAACGACTTTGTGAATTGGGTTTCCCGGAATGCACCTGATCCGAGAATTCCTCAGGCGACTCCAGTTCCAAAGCAGGAGAAAACGGAATCGGACCTCTGGTCTCTGCAGCCAGTTGTCGATCACAAAGTCCCAGACGTCAAATTAGTCGATTGGCCTCGGAATGATATCGATCGATTCATACTGGCACTCATTGAATCTGCAGGGTTTTCGCCAGTCGAAGAAGCCTCTCCCCGAGTTCTGATTCGTCGTCTCTATTACGATTTGATCGGTTTGCCTCCGACACTGAAACAGATTGAGAAATTTGTTGCGGACTTTGAAAAACAGAAACAAACCACAGTTGAAAATACGGTTGATGAGCTGCTGGCAAGTCCTCAGTTCGGTGTCCACTGGGGTAGACACTGGCTGGACGTGGCGCGTTATGCCGAGTCGAATGGAAATGATGGGTTGAGCCGGAACCCGACTTTTCCTCATGCGTGGCGGTATCGTGACTATGTGATTGAATCCTTCAATCAGGATACGCCCTACAACCAATTCCTGAAAGAACAACTGGCCGGGGATTTACTGCCAGCTGAGAGTCCTGAAATTCGAGATCGAAATCTCATCGCGACTGGTTTTCTGGCCTTGTCTGCTAAGCCTGCCAAGGCGATGAATAACGATTTCGACATGGATGTCGTCGCCGATCAAATTGATGTTGTTGGACGAGGCTTGATGGGCATCAGTGTTGCCTGTGCCCGGTGTCACGATCACAAATTCGATCCGATACCAACCCGAGACTACTACGCCATGGCAGGCTTATTTACCAGCAGCGAAACAATGTGGGGGCTGGCTGGTAATGAAAAGTTGACAGCTCCGCCGACCGACCTGCATGTATTGAAAGCGGCTGAGAAGGTTATGCCACCAGAGGACTTTGTTGAAACTGTCGTGCTGCTGGAGTCGAATACTGGCAAGCCGAAAGCGATTCCGAAACCAAAATGGGAAATCGGAACGCCACTGGCGATGGGCGTTCGAGATAATAAAGAACCGGCCGACTGCAAAATTAATATCAATGGAGATTCCAAAAAGCTGGGCGAGGTCGTTCCACGGGGATTTCTTTCAGCTTGCCAAATTGATGAAGCGTCGCATTTAGGAATTGATCCCGCTACCAGTGGACGTTTGCAGTTGGCAGAGTGGATGACTCATGAGAATCATCCACTGACTTCCCGTGTGATGGTCAACCGAATCTGGCAGCATCTTTTTGGCGAAGGAATCGTCCGCACTCCAGATGATTTTGGTAAGTATGGCGAACCTCCTACACATCCTCAATTGCTCGACCATCTGGCTATTCGCTTTCAGAAAAATGGCTGGTCAGTCAAGCAAATGATTCGAGAGATCATTTTGAGTCGAACGTACCAGCTGAGTAGTAATGTCGATTCTCAACTTCTCAAAGGGGATGAGGAAAACAAGTTACTGGCCCGACACAATCGCAGCAGGCTGACCGCCGAAGAGCTTCGGGACAGCATACTGTTACTCAGTGGTCAACTCGATATGACTCCGGGAGAAGGATCGCTGATTCGTCATCGAGATATACTGGTCAATTTGGCTGGCAATCTCCATCAGCCTAATCGGCATCGCAGTGTTTACCTGTGTTATCTGAGAAATTCACCTCCACCAGAACTGGCTGCATTTAATCTGCCTGAGTTCACGTCCGTGACGGGAAAACGAGATGACAGCATTGTCCCAGGGCAGGCATTGTATCTTTACAATAATCCTTTTGTGATTCAACAAGCCGAACAGTTCGCGAAGGTTCTTTTGGATTCCGATACAACTTCCTCAGAAAGAGTTAATCTTACCTTTGAGAAGATCCTGTGCCGAAGTCCCAGTGCCGATGAAATGCAGGCTTCTCTGGAATTGATCGATTTCACTCAGACAGAAACCCAGAATGAGTTGAAATCATGGAGCAGTTTTTGTCAGTCTTTGTTGATGACGAACGAGTTTCGCTACATTGATTAGCTGGCCAATGTGACAATACATTTTCAAACGAATATGATATCGAGCCATCATTATGACACATTCTCGTCGAAGCATGTTGCAAACCGTTTCCTGTGGTTTTGGATATCTGGCTTTGCAGGCATTGTGCGGGCAACCCATTCAGGCTGAGAGTTCGGGAAGAAGTCTTTCTGCGAAGACACCACAATTGCCTGCCCGGGCTAAGCGTGTCATTTTCCTCTGCATGAGCGGGGGCCCGGCTCATATGGATACGTTCGATTACAAACCACAAACCGGTGACAAACCGCATCCCGGCTCTGCATTTGAATTCAAGCAATATGGAGAAAGTGGACTTCCTATTTCCGAGTTGCTTCCCGAGACTGCTCGTCATGCCGATGACTTGTGCGTGATCAATGGCATGCATGCCGACACGACAATTCATGCCCAGTCCTTCCTGCAACTCCATACGGGAGACCGCCTGCGAGAACGCCCCAGCCTGGGAAGCTGGATCACTTACGGCCTCGGCACAGAGAATCAGAATTTGCCGGGGTTTCTCAGTTTTAACACGTCGAAAAGTTCCGTTTATTCCAGTTCGTTTCTCCCCTCGATTTATAATGGGACCCCCATCGGCGTTAACGGCGAAAGTATGGCGCAAGCGACCATCAGTAATGTCACCAGTTCGCATTTGCCCTATTCGTCAAAAGAAAAGCAGCTCGATTTCGTTCAGCGAATGAATCAACAACATATGCTTGAGCGTCCGGGGGACCAGCAACTCGAAAGTGTCATCGAATCGATGGAACTCGGCTTCCGGATGCAGATGTCCGCTCCGGATTTACTCGATTTGAGTTCTGAAACAAAAGCGACTCTGGAGCGTTATCGTGTTGGCCAGAATACAGAACAGATTGGAACCTGCAAGCCCAGCGATTTTGGTCGTCAGTGCCTGTTAGCCAGACGTTTTGCGGAAGCGGGGGTGAGGTTTATCGAAGTCAATCACGGCAGTTGGGATCAGCATAAAAATCATCGTCGCGATTTGACCGCGAATTGCAATGCGACTGACGCCCCTGTCGCTGCACTGCTCGATGATCTTAAATTACGAGGCATGCTTGATGATACACTGGT
>DOCI01000305.1:6625-9326 GCA_003503535.1 Planctomycetaceae bacterium | reverse complement strand
GGCATGCTTGATGATACACTGGTCGTTTGGGGAGGAGAATTCGGACGCCCTGGTATCACACCCGGAGATAAAAAGGACGAAACCGGTCACAAATCTCGTGGTTTCACCTTCTGGATGGCTGGAGCGGGTGTCAAAGGGGGATATGTTCATGGAAAGACCGATGATACAGGAGCGAGGGCGGTCGAAGGAAAAGTCCACTTCCGTGACCTGCATGCCACGATGCTGAATGCTTTAGGATTACCACCGAACGACTTGAAATACTGGCACGCCGGTCGAGACCATCGTCTGACTGGCCCAGAAGGTGGCAAGGTTGTGACGGAACTGTTTGCCTAAAGTTGTGCGTATCGCCAGTTGAAGTTACCTCTCAGTGTATCATTTGATAAACGATCAGTATGAAATTTTGTCACGCTTTTCTGTTGTTGATCACCTTGGTTTGTGTCTCTGCGAACGAACTTCTGGCAAAGAAGACGAGCGAACAAAAGCGTCCACCCAATGTGCTGTTTATCGCGGTCGATGATCTGGCCTGTACGCTGGGATGTTATGGAGATCTGATTGCAAAAACCCCGAATATTGATCGTCTGGCGGCCAGTGGAGTCTGTTTTCTGAGAGCTTATAATCAACTTCCGTTGTGCAATCCGACTCGGGCCTCGATCATGACGGGATTACGTCCTGACACGATTAAGGTTTACGATCTCGATCGACATTTTCGGGATGAGGTGCCGGGTGTCGTCACCCTGCCCCAGTCCTTTCAAAACGCAGGATACTTTGCGGCTCGGGTTGGAAAAATCTATCACTACAATGTCCCAGCCGCTATTGGGACAGATGGCTTTGATGATCCGCCATCCTGGAATCAAACGGTCAATCCGAAAGGTCGGGATAAAGCTGAGGAAGCGTTAATCTATAATGCGGAACCCCATCGAAAAATCAGCGGAGCTTTGAGCTGGCTGGCAGCTGAAGGAGAGGACACCGATCAAACCGATGGGATGATTGCAACCGAAGCGATCAAGATTATGCAGGCAAAGCAGAAGGAGCCGTTTTTTCTGGGAGTCGGATTCTTTCGACCTCACACGCCGTATGTCGCTCCCAAAAAGTATTTTGATATGTATCCGTTGGAGACGCTTCGACTCCCTTTTGCTCCTCAAGGCGACCGTGACGATATCCCCACTGCTGCATTCGCGCACAATTGCCCGGTTCCTAATTACAACCTCGATGAAACCACTCTGTTGAAAGCGACGCAGGCTTATTATGCCTGCGTCAGTTTTATTGATGCTCAGGTCGGGCGATTGTTAAACGCACTCGATACACTCGAGTTGACTGATAATACGATCGTCGTTTTCTGGAGTGACCACGGATATCATCTCGGCGAACACAACGGCGTCTGGCAGAAAAGAACGCTGTTCGAACAGGGAGCCCGCGCTCCATTGATCATCCGAGATCCTTTTTCAAAAGGCAGCGGACCTTGTCAGCGAATTGTGGAATTTGTTGATCTCTATCCGACATTAATGGAACTGGCAGGAATTCAATCTCCAGAAGTACTGGAAGGTCGTAGCCTGAACCCATTATTGAATGATCCCCTTTCCGACTGGAACGGTTATGCGATCACACAGGTTTTGCGGCCAGCCGATGATCGACTTCCGGAGCAAGTCATGGGATGCAGTATTCGAACGGAACGATATCGTTTTACAGAATGGGGAGAAGGCAAATACGGCTCTGAACTTTACGATCATCATGCTGATCCGGGCGAATTCAATAATCTGGCGATTCAGCCAGATGTTCAATCGAAGACAATCATGGAGAAACTTCGTCCGTTATTGCGAGCACGAGCCTCTGGGAAAACTCCGAAAGTGCCTGTCAATCCAGAACGTCTTTGATCACTTTGGCTGAATTGCCTCTGGATAAACTGCTCAATCATTCCTAGGATAAGAGGGCAGTCCCAACGCTCGCTTTTACCGATCACACTAAATTCAACGGAGTTTCGAATGTCTTACGGATTGAAGTTCACATTTCTGGCATTGATTCTGAGTTTCCAGACCGTTGCGATGGCAGAGAACTGGCCTCACTGGCGAGGGGAATCAGGGAATGGAATTTCGACAACAGCGACTCCTCCAGCAAGTTGGTCTGAGACGGATCATATCCAATGGAAAGTTGCAGTTCCTGGACGGGGTTCGAGTTCTCCCATCATCTGGAAGGATCGGGTCTATGTGACTTCCGCTGAGCAAATCGACAGCACTGCATCCGGTTTGCCGACATTTCGGTTTATGATTCTGTGTTACAACCGCGACAATGGCGAGTTGGTGTGGCAGAAGATTGCTATTGAAGCACAACCTCACGAGGAAACTCATCAAACCAATGGCTTTGCCTCAGCTTCACCCTGTACCGATGGAACACACCTCTACGTTTCATTTGGCTCGCGCGGTTTGTATTGCTACACACTGGATGGCGAGTTGGTCTGGAAAAAAATGCTGGGGCAAATGCAAACTCGAAACATGTTCGGTGAAGGGAGTTCACCAACCTTAGCAGGCAACAAGTTAATTGTGCCATGGGATCACGAAGGGCAGTCTTACCTGTTTGCTCTGGATAAAAAAACAGGCGAAACAATCTGGAAAGTGGAACGCGACGAACCAACCTGCTGGGCGACGCCACTGATTGTAGAACATGATAGCCAGAAACAGATTATCATGAACGGCGAGAATTATGCCCC
>DOCI01000305.1:5431-6514 GCA_003503535.1 Planctomycetaceae bacterium | reverse complement strand
GGGAAACTGGTAAAGAATTGTGGCGATGTGGAGGTCAGACACAACGCCCGGTCGCCTCCCCCGTTCATCAGGATGGCCTGGTTATTGTGGGAAGTGGATTTCGCGGCGCATTTGTCGGAGCCTTTGAACTGGATGGAACGGGAGATATCGCCGGGACCGACAATGTCGTCTGGTCACGAAATCGTGACACGCCCGATATCGCTTCGCTACTCCTGACCGAGGGACGGCTCTACTACTACAAAGCAAAAACCGGACTCCTCACCTGCGTCGATGCGAATACCGGCGAACCGTATTACAGTACAGAACGCATCGGGCTGACTAATATTTATGCCTCACCAGTGGCGACTCCCGATTACATTTATCTTTCTGATCGCGATGGCACGACTGTTGTGATTGAGAATTCTCCGGAATTGAAAATCGTCTCAACGAACACTCTTGGAGAAACAATCGACGCAACCCCCTCCCCGGTTGACGATCAACTTTTCATCCGTGGAGACAAGCATCTGTTTTGCATCAGTCATTGAAATTGCTGAACGGAATATGAATATCTGGGAAGTCGCATTCGATATTTTATTTTGGAGGAGTATGTTGGTCGTGTATTTCTCCATGGTGATGTTTCATGTGCTCGGGGAGATGTTTGCCACCTGATTCCAGAAACGCGTGTAAGTCCAGAATCTCGTCCTGTGTTAACACATTGATCAGTCCGACTGGCATGGGCGAGACCTTGGAAACGATCATTTCATCGATTTGCTTTTTCGGGAGCACCGTTAATGATTTTGGGTTCAGAAGATTTGTGGCGATATGATAAGCCTTGTCATCTTCTTTCATGATCACGCCAATAATTACACGACCTTCGTCTGTGATGAACTGAGTATTACGGAACTTCTCATTGATTTCACTGGATGGCTCAATGATTTGTTGCAGCAATTTATGCCCCTTCAGTTTTTTTACCGATTCCAGCAAATCAGGCCCCAGATTCACTCCATGGCCTGCCACTACATGGCATTGATTACACTTGGCTTTGACAAAAGCCGTCATACCGCGAATATCGGTAGCTGCTTCAGCCGGACGGTTTAATGGGAC
>DOCI01000305.1:366-5303 GCA_003503535.1 Planctomycetaceae bacterium | reverse complement strand
ACGTTTTCAAAATCGGAGAACTTCCATTCTTTAACCGTTTTAGGCTGACTGGCAGACAGCATCTGTTGAGCCTCGGCTTCGTCTGTAGCGACGACCATTAAGCCATTCATTACGATCCAGTGTCCCGGGAATGTGCATACATAGGGATAGACGCCCGGTTCTTCGGGAGCGTTAAATCGCAAGACATCGATTTGTCTGGAGCGGTTAGGGCCGATCATGGAAGTGTTTTCCAGAATCAGATCCATCTTTTCCAGAGGAATAAAGTCCGATTTAGCGTTGCGGGGATCTTTCGCCATTTCGTTGGCCGCCATCCCGACTTCAGCCAGTGCTCCCGGTTTAACAATGACAAGGTTATGATCGGTGGCATCGGGATTTGTGAAAACCAGCTTGACGGGCTGTCCCGGTTGCACAGCAAAATCGGTGATTGTGAACAACATGCGTTCGGGAACGGTGGAGATCGTGAGAGACTTCAGATTTTTCTGCTGGTCAAACTGTCTCTGAGCTTTGGTGGGCTTTGGTTCCGTAATGACTTTCTCGCGAGCGGCCTGTCTCATAAGACGAGCAATATCATATTCAGGATGATTTTCCCAATAGGGCCGTAATGCTGCTGACCCCATTGCCGTGAGGATGCCATATTCTGCATGGGCTTTCATCGGATGTTTGAAAACATCGAGTACCGCTTTAAACGATTCTTCTGTGCCGACATAGCTGGCCGCGATAGCCGCTTCCATCCGGACGATGGCATTTGCATCGTTGGCTGCGCTATTCAGCAATGTTGCGGAGTCATCCATCTCAGAACTGACGTATCGCAACTGCTGAGTCGCAGCTGCCCGGGCATGATGATCGTCACTGCTGAGTAATTCTCGTAGAAGTTCGGGACGGTTAAAACTGCCATCCCGACTCATCCAGAGAGCTTCGAGCTGATGGTGACGATAGCGAGGATCACTCTTATCGAGCTTACTCAACCACGTTGTCAACTCCTGTTGAACTTCAGCAGAATCACGACTGCGCAATTCTCTTCGAACCCAGTAACGCAGACGCGATTCCGGGCGTTTGAGCAAGTTCAGCAGCTCTGGAATCGTCGAAGAGGCGATGTCGGGAGAATCGACTTCTGGCATCTCTTTCGGAATGATTCTCCAGATCCGTCCTGAGTTTCGATCGCGACGTTCATCTCTCAGAGAATATTGCATGTGCCCTTTGATCGGGTTGTACCAGTCGCAAATGTAAAGAGCGGCATCGGGGCCATAGCGAAGATCAACCGGGATGAAACTCAGGTTTGTTGAGAATAGTAAGTCGCCGATGTATTCCTCTTCGTAGCCAAAGTCCCGTTCATGCCACCGATGAAATTCGATGCGATTCGTTGGCTTGTAACGAGCTTTGACAAAGCAGCCTTGAAGATCAGCCGGATAGCCAGGAACATCGATAAATTCATGTCCACAGGTTCCAGAGTAAGCCTGCAGGTCCTTTGGCCTTGGATGCTGTTGGGGATATTCAGGATCGGTCGCATGAAAGGCCGCTGCATATATCGGATGGCTGGCGACGTGCTGTCCCCAGTCGTCAAAAGTCACGCCCCAAGGATTCGTGCTGGGGTAAGTCCCAAAACTGGTTAAACGATGGTCCCACGGCTGAAAACGAAACCATCCGCTGTTTTGCTGGCGGACAGGTCCATAAGGTGTTTCCACTTGCGAATGATGAAAGATCGATTCTCGAAAAACGAGATCCCCTTCCGGTGACCAGATGAAGTCGTGCAGAGAATGATGGGAATCTTCCGTACCGAAGCCAGTAAGCAGAATTTCCTTATTGTCGGCTTTCAGGTCTCCATCGGTATCCCGCAGAAGTGACAGTTGCGGTTGCTCCGAGACATACACCCCTTCTTTGCCCAATACAAAGGAGAGCGGGATATGGAGGTCATCTGCAAACACTGTGGATTTATCAGCTCGTCCATCGTGGTCAGTATCTTCCAGAACAACCAGCCGATCATTCGGCTCCTGTCCCGGATAGACATGGGGATAGGTCGTCGAACAACTGACCCATAATCGACCGTGTGCATCCCACCGCATCTGGATCGGATTGGCGATTTCCGGAAACTCTTCCTCTCCAGCGAACAGATTGATTTCAAAGCGAGGATCGACTTGAAAGGCTTTCATTTCCTCGGCTGCAGTCATCCACTGGTTTGCTCCACGAGATTCATCAACGGGAGGTAGTTGCGGCAGTTCACTGTCGTCGATAGTGATCTTTTCAGATTTCCCCAGCATGAAATCCCAGATGGCCTGATCTCGATTCGCGACCATCAAATCGAAATTCCGCATCGCTGGGAGAAAGTCGAGATACCCGTATGTTTTATTTCGGCCCCCTGTGTAATAGAAGGTGTTGAGGGGGCGGAAGCGTCGGAAGTATTGACGATTCTTATCAATTACAGCCTGCCTGAGAGACTCATTGATTTTTGGAGCATCAATTCCAAAGGTTTCTTCAAAGAGTAGGCCAGATATAACTTTGTCACCAGCTTCATTCAAATGCACTCCATTGATCGTCAGATCCGTATCCGGATCTGACATTGCCTCTGTCGATTTCACTAACAGATTCGCAAATCCGACTTGCTGCTCTTTGGCAACTTCCTGCATGATGGCGGTGTATTGCTGGAGACGATCATTATTCAGTGTGGCTGCTTTGACTGCAGAAATGTCTTCGTTACCAGTCGGTGAGACGAGAATGATTTTCGGACCTGATTGGCCGTTGTATGCCTTCGACTTGAGGTTCTTCAGATACTCAGTTAATTGTTCGCGAAACTTGACGAGTCCTGCTTCACCGGCAAAGGATTCATTGAATCCAAATGCAGCGAAAATCACATCTGCCTTTTCATGGAGCAGGTGCTGTTCGGTGTCGGCAAAATTATCAGGACGCGGCTGGAGCGAAATTTCATCAGCCGACCAGGCCAGATGGCGAACTTTGAGCTGATGCTCCGGGAAATACTGATGCAGCATCGATTCGAAATGACCAAAGTTCTGGTTGCGTTCGAAAAGTGTATTGCCAATCAGAGCAATTGAAGCCTGAGGTTTCAGGCTGAGAGGTAATGATGTTTCAATCGGAGACGTTTCCTCCGGACGGGGCGCGGTATTGGCGTAAATTCCGAAACGATCGTATTGATTCTCACTCGGTTCATTTTGAGCTTGAACAGACAGTTGGCCGGCAATGAATAAAACGCAGGTGATCAGCAGAAAAGATTTTAGAAGCTTCATCTGTGCAGACTTCTTTCGGAATGTTTTCGATGAGTTAAGCATCAATGGACTAATTAATGGCATCTGTGCTTGTTGATGTAACGAGTGTCTGCATCGTAATAGAACGACTTCACAATTTCATCTCTTCGATGAAGAAACCGTGTGACAATTGCCCCAAAGAGCACGGCAATAAAAAAACAGAGCCCAACAATATGGGCTCTGCTAAATCGTTTCCGAAATGTCTGCTCAGAAATCAATGTGCGTGATCATGGTCATGATCGTCGTGGTCGTGCGCGATTGTTCCGCGGAATGATTTTCCGTTGATCATCAGGACGAGTGTGGCCTCTGCTCCTTCTTCGTCGAGATGAGCAGCCAGTTCAGCATCGCTGGATACAAATTTTGAGGATTTGCCTTCAGGGTCATTCTCATCGGGAGTCGCTGCCAGTTTGAATTGTTCGGGCGTCCCATCGTGCTTGGCATTGATGGTGACTTCGGTTGCTTCAATCGGCACAGCTTCGGTTGCCGCTGCATTCAGAACATAAATGGTGACTGTCCCAGCGGCATCATCGTGGACCAGTTCGGCATGATATTCTTCATTACCCAGTTCGATCAGACCGCCATGATGAGGACCTTCGCTAGGGTGAGCATGATCGCCGTGATCGTGACCGTCATGGTCGTCGTGACCGGCTTCTGTTTCGGTTTTAGCTGTTTCTTCAGCGCCAGGCTGGGGAGCACATCCCATAAATCCGAAACTGAGGGCAGTGGCTGCGATCATCATTTTTGTCGTGTGAAATCTCATCGTTCTCTCCTGAAAATGTGTTGGCTCAAAATTGAATTGAGTATTACGGGACTAAAAGGTGTCAAGTTAAAGTTATATTTGATGGGCAATTTAATGATTAGGTGCTACTCGGAATTCCTTTCGTTTTGAGTCGTGTAATTTCGTGTCAGTTCCTCTTCGGATTCTTCAATGAGTTCGATCTGAGAATGGGAAGCTCCTACAACGCGTTGAGCTTCTTTGAGTCCAAAAATCCAGAACAAGGCGGGGTGAACGAAGAAGTCGAGGAGCGTGGAACTGATCAACCCACCCAGGATGACGGTGGCGACGGGATACAGAATTTCCTTGCCCGGTTCTCCAGCTGCCAGAACAAGGGGGACGAGTCCGATTCCCGATGTGAGGGCAGTCATCAGTACGGGGGCGAGTCGTTCGAGGCCGGCTCGGACAATCATCTCCTTCGACCAGCTTTCTCCTTCATACTTCACCAGGTGCAAATAGTGATTGAGCAGCAGAATTCCATTGCGAGAGGCAATCCCCCCCAGCGAAATAAATCCGACCATTGCAGCAACCGTGAGTGTTTGACCTGTTAGGACCAGAGCTGCGACCGAGCCAATAAAGGCCATCGGCAATGCGGCCATCACCTGCAAGGAAAGATTAACCGAGCGGAACATGGAGTATAGAACCAGAAAGACTCCAACCAGTGAAACCGCAAACAGAGCCGCGATGACGCGGGAAGCGGATTGTTGGCTTTCAAACTGACCACTGTATTCCACGAAGTATCCTGTCGGCAGAGATTCGATCACCGGCAGAACTCGCTGCTGAATATCCTGCACGACATCGACTACCCCTCGTTCAGAAACATTACATTGCAGAACAATTCGACGTCGAACATTTTCTCGGTTGATCGTGTTTGGACCTCCAGATTCATAAATCTTCGCGACCGCTTC
>DOCI01000305.1:0-220 GCA_003503535.1 Planctomycetaceae bacterium | reverse complement strand
TCATAAATCTTCGCGACCGCTTCCAGTGGAAGTTTTCCACCATCTTTCATTTCAATGGTCAAACGGCGAAGTGCCTGAAGGTCTTCACGATAGTTTTCACTCAGGCGAATCAGCAAATCGAACGTTCGTTGACCGATCAGAACTTCAGAGACAACCTGGCCGTTCATAGCAGTTTCAATAAACTCGTTGACCTCTACTGGAGTTAATCCGTAAACCAGCA
>DOCI01000204.1:2722-3154 GCA_003503535.1 Planctomycetaceae bacterium | reverse complement strand
CTTTAGCGGAAGCCCCCGGAAGTACTAATGTTCGGGGGCTTCTCTTCAAGATCGCTCCCGCCACCCTATATTGACTTAACTTCAAACGCCAGTCCAGTCTGGCAAATCACAAAGAGTGGGATCAATATAAAGGTGATGCCACAATTGCGTCGAGAGGGTTGCCATCAAGCCCATATCGAGAACATACCGTCGCATGGAACGCTTTCCGCCTCGTTTTTGAATCTCGATCGCTCGTTGTACCCCCCGAGGATTGAAGTAACCTGATTTCTTCAAGGCTTCTTCGCTGAGCAATTGAGAGACCCATCGTGGAGAATCAGGTGCGAGGAAATTGGCCATCAGGTGAGCGCGGAACATGGTTTTCGGGCGACCGGAAATTTGCGTCGGCAAAGTGCGGGAGGCTACCTGACGCAACAACCATTTGTTCTTGCCTTA
>DOCI01000204.1:0-2558 GCA_003503535.1 Planctomycetaceae bacterium | reverse complement strand
CAATTTCATATCGACCGGAATTTGCGAGCAGAATTCCACCAGGGCTTCATCCAGGAACGGATATCGTCCTTCGACGGAACTGTTCATTGTGATGCGATCCCCTTTTCCAGCCAGCAATAAACCGGGCAACATGATTTTGAAACCGGCATAGAGAGACTGATTCAATGAGGACCATTTGCGAATGCGGTCGTCGCAATTGCCGGGAACATCTTCGTAAGGAGAATAGTCTCCGACGGCTTTCCACATTTGATCGGAATAGAGGACTTCGCGAGACTGTCCGAGCAGTTCATAAGAAGTTTGCTGAGCAATACGTGTGCCGTGAAACGCTGCCATAGGTGCCTGATGCTTACGTCCACCACCTGCAATGAGGGGGAGAACTTTTTGAAATAATCTCGGCAGAGGATGGCCTGGGAAATGGAATTTCTGAGCCATGCGAAACCAGATATAACCAGCCAGCAACTCATCGGCTCCCTCTCCGGTCAATGCAACTTTGAATCCTAGTTCGTGAACGCGCTTGGCCAGCATCATCAGACAGGCGGTCGAGGTATCAAATATTGGACCTTCGGTGGCAACGATCTGTTCGGGAAACGCTTTCGCAATTTCAGTCGGCTTGATACTGAGGACATCAATCGGGCAGTTGAGGACCTTAGCTGACTCCTCAGCCTGCTCCCGTTCATCGACCGGACCGGAATCTTCCAGAGAAAGCGTAAATGCCTGAATCGGTTTTTCGCGAACACGAGAGACGGTTCCGAGAATTGTTGTCGAATCGAGACCTCCGCTGATATAACAGCAGACGGGGACTTCGCTGAATAAGCGTCTGCGAACAGAGGCTTCCAGAATTTCCGCAAACTCTTCTTCGGCTTGAGCTGGATTCTTGAATTGTCGTTCGTCCCCAGCATCAGGAAAGTCGAGATCCCAATAACAGCGGACATTCATCTTCCCATTCTCGACCGTCAATTGATGGCCGGGCGGCAACATGTGGATCCCTTCGAAGCAGGTTCGACGCGTCGGCATACAGAAGAAATTGAAGAAGTAGTCGAGCCCCAGTCGATCCGGTTGAGCTTTGACGAGTCCGCTGGCGAGCAAGCCTCGAATTTCCGAGGACCACAGCAGCCAGTTTCCCACAACCGTATAATACAGTGGTGCAATTCCGGCTCGATCGCGACCTAAAAGTAACTTCCGTTTGTTTTTGTCCCAAACACAAGCAGCGAATTGTCCACGAGCCTGCAGGAAGACATCATCTCCATGTTCTTCATACAGATGCGCCCACGCTTCAGTATCACAATGCGTTTTGAACGTGTGGCCTTTTTGTGTGAGCTGTTCCCGCAGAATGGGAAAGTCGAAGAGCTCGCCATTGAAGGCGACCTGAATCTGGCCATCTTCATTACTGATCGGCTGACGACCGTGCGCAACATCAATGATTGAAAGTCGTCGGGCACCAATCGCTAATCCGGGTTCAAAATACTGATGTTCGTCATCGGGACCGCGATGTTGAATCGCCTGACACATCTTCTCTAATGTCGAAGCCGGAAACTCGGGCCTCCCATCCAGCGAAATCGCACCGACTATACCGCACACAAACAGCACCCTCCAGGACATAGATCAGAGTCACGGAGAGATACTAAACTCATCAACTCCGTGAGAGCATGAAAGTTGATGAGATGCAGATTAACATTTCAATTAGACGGCGCGAAGCAGGGCAGCAGTGCTTTGGCCCATCGAAGTCCGATTCACACTCATGGCGAGTGAATTGTACAGTGGTCGAGACTGATCGCGAACCACGTTCAAGCGACAACCCGGATCGGGAGTTTCATAATTCAGAGTGACCGGCAACTCGCGGTGATGCATCGCCAGAATCGAACCAGCCAGTTCGACTGCTCCGGTTCCTGCATCGAATTGACCGAAATAACTGCCTAAGGCAATCACAGAAAGTTTAGATGCGGCATTGCCCATCGCGCGATGGTATGCCGACGCTTCGACGAGATCGTCCCGTTGTGTACTCTTACCATGTGCGTTGATATGACCAATTTCTTCAGGTCGAATACCGGTACGACGGATGATTGAACTGATGGAAGCAACCAAACCAGCACCGGAATTTTTCGGATCGTTCGTTCGACCATCGCAACCGGAACCAACGGCCATCAGTTCCGCGTAGATGTTTGCTCCGCGTCGGACAGCATGCTCGTAACTTTCAAGGACAAACACAGCAGCACCTTCACCGACAACAGTGCCATCGCGATCACGATCAAACGGTCGGCAGGCTCGTTCTGGATCGTCAACTCGACGAGTCAGGCTCTCGAAAGAGTTAAAACGGGCGACATCGAACGGATCGGTCGCTGAACTGGCTGCTCCAACAATCATGCAGTCGGCAGCCCCGCGTTGAATGGTTCCCATCGCTTCAGACATCGCGAGCAAAGCGGAAGATTCCCGACTCGTGATCGTATTGTTGTGACAACGAGCATCGTGTTCGATGGCGATATGACAGGCGGGCATATTTGGCAATTGACGCAGCAACCACAGCGGCGGAATTTTTCCCATACGCTCTTCGCCCCAGCGAT
>DOCI01000209.1:40340-41435 GCA_003503535.1 Planctomycetaceae bacterium | reverse complement strand
GATTGGCTCGCGTTGGTTCGGTATCAGCGGTCGCTTTGGTATCGCAGACAATGAGTCGGCTCAATCGTTCTGGATATTTCTGAGCGAACTGCCAGGCGATATATCCCCCCATCGATAACCCGCAAAGCGTGACCGGCTCGGTAATGGAAAGTGCAGCAAGGATCTCCTGCAGATCGTCCGCAAAGTCTTCCATGCCAGACAGTTCACGAACCCCGGTCGACATGCCGAATCCATGCAAGTCGGGGGCAATCACTCGGTATCGCTCTGCGAAGGCATTCAGCTGAGCAGACCACATCGTATGATCGAGCGGGAATCCATGGACGAACAGCAGCGGAGCCCCGGTTCCTCGATCTTCTACATGATAAGTTGTATTGCGAATAGTTAATTCCATGGAATGAAGCACCCTGTCAGAAAACTATTTTTTGACGAATGAGGAATACAGTGTAACAGTTTCAGGCAGGAGCGACCTCCCAATGCCTTAGTTTCATGGAACGGATAATATGACACAAAAAAAGCGGAGCGATGAATCGCTCCGCTTCTTAATGACTTGGCAACCGTTGGTGATTCGCAGCAAACTGAATCCTCAGGCGGTTAATCTGGCAAGATGAAAATTACTCTTTTGTCTTGTCAGCTGCTTTTTTGCCAACATCGCCTTTGTCGGCTTTTTTGTCTTTGACAACTTTTTCGGCTTTTTTCTTTTTCATTTCAGGTTTGTCGGCTTTTTCAGCCTTTTCTGCTTTGTGATGAGCGTCTTCGTGCTTTTCATCATAGCCTTTGCCTTCGCTTTTTGTCTCGCAGGCACATTCGCTTTTGCCACATGCATCGCAGCATGAAGTTGTGCAGCAGCTGGATGTTGAGCAACAGCTGGATGTTGTGCAACAGCTTGAAGTAGAGCAACAGCTTGATTTGTAGCAGCTTGTGTTGCATGAGCTATAGCAGCTGCTGTAGCAAGGTGTGTAGCAACGGGTACGGCAACGACGACGTGCTTCTGCGGTATCAGAAACAGAAACGACCAACATGGCGATAGCCACAACGCTCAGAAATGTACGCATAGTTTGATTCTCCTGCATTGAATCAGTGGTTTTGTCCCCATCT
>DOCI01000209.1:30953-40223 GCA_003503535.1 Planctomycetaceae bacterium | reverse complement strand
ATCAGTGGTTTTGTCCCCATCTCAGGGTTCACTTCGGATCACGTGGGACGATATCCGCGCCGAAGGTTGGATAGCTAAACGCTATACCAGTTACTTTTAACATAGGGCCTTAAGGTAATCAAGTGAATATGAGCATAATGGAGAAGAATAGCCATTCCTTCATGATGCACATATCTCACAGATTAGCTTCATATTGAAGGGGAATTATTTGGAGTCAATAGGGGCTTTCCGGGAATTAGGATGAATATTCTGAAATCATCTTCAGAAATTCTGCCTCACTCAAGATGGAAACATTCAGACTTTGAGCTTTGGCCAGCTTGCTTCCTGCATTTTCGCCAGCTACGACAAAATCCGTTTTGCTGGAAACGCTGCTCGCGGCTTTTCCACCATGCTCTCGGATGGCGTCCTGAATTTCCTGTCGAGTAAACTGCTGCAAAGTCCCTGTGACGACGATCGATTTCCCCTGAAGCACCTGAGTAGAATTTGCTGTGGTTTGCTCACGTTCTTCCTCGACTCTTAACCCGCGGCTTTTCAGTTCCTGAATCAGCGACTGTCCGTATGAAGAATGAAAAAAGTCTGAGACGGAAGCGGCGATGACAGGGCCGATTTCATCGATTGCAGCCAATTCTTCCTCAGTGGCCTGACTGATCTGTTCGAGCGAATGAAAATGAGACATCAAGACTTGTGCGTTGCTAACACCGACATGTCGGATATTCAGTCCGGTCAATAATCGCCAAACCGGTTGCTGCTTTGAGTTTTCGACTCCTTGGAGCAATTTCTCAGCAGACTTCTGTCCAAACCGTTCCAGCTCCAAGAGTCGATCCTGCTGCTGATGCAGGTCGTAAATATCGACGAGATTTTTGACCAGGCCGGCATCGATTAACTGTTCAATCAGCTTGATCCCGAGACCTTCGATATCCATCGCCTGTCGTGAGGCAAAAAATCGGATACTTTCGCGAAGACGAGCTGGACAGTTAGGATTCGGGCAGCGGATGTAAACCCCCCCCTCGTCCTGAATAACTTTCGTACCACATTCGGGACAGTTTGCAGGAAACTCAAACGAGAGCTCCCCACCTGAACGTCGCTCCAGTTCTACGCGAACCACATGTGGAATTATTTTGCCCGCTTTTTCGACAATCACCCAATCGCCAATTTTGACCCCCAGTCGTTCGACTTCATCCCGATTGTGCAAACTTGATCGGGAAACCGTTGTGCCCGCGATTTCGACGGGTGCTAAATTAGCCACGGGGGTCAGCGTTCCTGTTTTTCCGACTTGAATGATGATCGACTCGATCTGCGTTTCGGCTTCATATCGCTCCCACTTATAGGCCACCACCCAGCGGGGACTCTTACTGTTGTTCCCCAGTTCCTCTCGCAGAGCCAGATTGTTGACTTTGATGACAAGTCCATCAATTTCCAGATCCAACTCGTGCAGAGCCGCCATCATCACTTCAGCTTGTTGCAGAACCTCGTCAATTCCGTGACAGAGGCGAATGCCCGGAGTGGTCGGTAAGCCATATTCCCGAATCGCTTCCAGATAATTCATGTGTGTTTCAAAATTGAGCCCCTGCACATCGCCGATTCCGTGCGTAAGAAAGCGGACTTTGCGCTTCGCACAAAGAGCAGGATCAAGCAACTTCAACGCACCGGCAGTGCTGTTGCGAGGATTTGCATGGACAAGGCCGCCACTTTCCTCCTGTTGAGCACGCAGAATGGCAAAGTCGGAATTGGCGATGTAAGCTTCTCCCCGAACTTCCAGTCGTTCGGGGACGTTTTTACTTTGCAATGTCAACGGAATTCCACCAATGGTGCGGGCATTGTGGGTCACATCATCTCCAGTTTGACCATCCCCTCGCGTAAGAGCCTGGACGAGTTTTCCCTGCTCATAAATCACAGCCAGGGCAACACCATCGATCTTGTATTCGAGCGTGTAATCGACCGATTCGAGATCCAACAGTTTGCGAATCCGCTGGTCAAAATCGACGATGCCAGACGTTTCAAAAACGTTATCGATCGAGAGCATCGGCACGCGGTGCGGCACCGAAGTGAACCCCTCAATCGGGGCTCCGCCCACTTTCTGGCTCGGGCTGTCCGGAGTTCGCAATTCCGGATGCTGATTCTCGAGATCAATCAACTCATGCAGGAGCTGGTCAAATTCCCGGTCGGGAATTTCGGTGCGTGCTTCTACATAGTACAGGCGATTATGCCGATTGATTTCGTCCCGCAATTCCTGAATGCGGCTCTCAATATTCTGACTCAAAACAGTTCCTCCTGACTGATAAATATCATCAGTCAGTATGGCATTTTGAATCGTGATTGACTATCGAATTGGAGAGAAGTGCACAGCTCCAATTGAAACTTCGAGTTGTGTGCCACAGGCTCCGCCAGTGCCACCCTAATTCTTAGTTGGAACAGAGCAAACAAAGCAGTCGTGTTTCAAATTACTCCAGGGCTCAATTCTTCTGGGTTTCTGCCTGGGGCCCATAGAGCAGAACCGGGATTTTGATCTGAGAGAACTCCGCATCCGTTGTCGTGACCGATATTTGCTGCGTCTGGCGGCCTGAAGGAACTTTGCCAGAGACGGCCACATCAAACGTGATTTGTAAATGACCGTACTCATCCTGGCCAGTCTGCTGATTTTCAATTTGAATCGAATCCAGGCTGCTCGCAATTTCCAGCACCTCGAAGTGAGATCGGTCGCGAAAATCAGTCAATGTGACCGTTTGCTTCGTTTTCTGTTCGCTCAGTTGATAGAAAATTAACGCGCGAGGCTTCACGGTGACTTTTTTCTCAGGGACTTCCACACGGAACAGGACTTTTTCCTGTTCCGAAGTCTTTGAATCTTCTGTGTGATAGGCAATGTCGATGGTATATTCGTGCAACCCGCTCGTTTCACCGGCAGTATCGACTTCCACATAAAACTTATGATTTTCACCAGGCTGGAAAGCCTCCTGTTCTTGCATTCGTATCGTGACACATCCACAACTTGGTTTGATTTTGGAAATTGTCAATGGAGATTGGCTCGCATTGTGGAAGCTGAACTCGGCGACCGCCTTCCCTTCACGCAGATCGACTTCCCGCATATGCACCATGTGAATGTGCATCGCAAGTTCTTTCTGGGAACCTGGTGCAGTAAACTTTTTTGGTGATGGACTGCTGGAAGCCCAGGCAGACCCGATCACAGGGAACACAGCCAGCAAAACGGTCAGGAATGTCTTCATGAATATTCTCGCAACAGATTGATCAATAACTGAGTTTACTTTAATAAGTCATCACTTGAGATGTTTGTCGGCTTTCGGCAGTGCTGCTCACTGATCCCATTCTTCGCTGAAATTCTCGAAATTAATCAGATGCCCATCGCGAAAGACCAGCATATAGGAATTCCCGTCCCGGTCGGGTCCCCAGCGATAAATCTTGTCGTCGGCTCGATACAGCCCTTCGTTAGCCAGTAGATTGGAATCGTTGAACTCCCGTTCCCCGTCTTCACCCATTACGCGATCTACGTCGGCTTTACTCATGCCATTTTTGACACTGTTTTTAAGGAGCCAGCGGATATCTGCTGGCTTTCGAGTTTCGATGAATTGTTCCCGATGCTGTTCTTCTTTGGCGAAACCAGCTTTGCGGTCCTGAACGGGAAGAAAGGTGTCGAGCATCGTATTGCATCCGGCGATTACACTGATCGAGAGAATCAGACCTACCGAAAAGAGTGAGAAACTCACCTTACTGAAATTGACGAAATTCATTCTCGCGTTCTCCGTGTGATTTCTGTGCTAAGCGGAACGATCGAGAAGTGAGATTTCATATTTTTCCAGACCTGAACTCAGCAGCATTTTTGAGACATGGTCGAGTCGATCACTCCCACTGACGGCTTCGAAATTACAGGCAATGATCGCACCAACGACCGTCATCGCGACTTCGGTTACGCGGGTTGGCAACTGATAGGGTTTTAAATCTGCAAAAAACTGCTCAGAATTGCAGCATTCCCCGAATTTTTCTCCCTGATATAACAACTCCAGCCCATACAGATCCGTACTCCACTGATAATCGAATGGGCCATAGCAATTCCGACGATGAATGACCCAGAAGCGAGTCTCATCGCATAATACTCCAAAATCAGGAAATGAATGGGAATAGGGTTGAGCCACAAAAATCTCAGCTTACGGTTAGGTGGGAGCGTCTGGAGCAGACGTTTAAGGCAACAGGAAATTGCCTCAGATTTACAGTGTATCATTCGACTTGTGCATTCACGAAGAGCAATTTTTGCGACACAAAACTGGCGATTTTCAGTCGTTAAGATTGTAAAGTCTGCAGACGCTTGGAAAAGAAATTTGGAAAATCTTCGGATTACGCTTGACAGTTAATACCCATACACACATAAAACCGTTGAAAGCTGTTTGTCATTTTCTTTCGCTGTGTTGGCGATCTCAAAATGGAGACAGAGTTCAGGAGATTCAACCAGCTCAACTGGTTAGAGCTGAACTATCGATATCACGTTGACATTCGTTGCTGCAGAGGATTTTCAACATGGCGGACGTCGTCCAGGATTTAACTTCACACTTCGCCGATCCCATTACCGAGTGGGATGGGTACATGGATCTTTATACACCAATGGCAATCATTGAAGATGATGAAGAGTATTTTGAAGATCTCGTCGGCGATGACGATGAAGAAGATGAAGATGACGATTTCGATGATGATGAAGAAGACGAAGAATTCGATGACGAATTTGAAGATGAATTCGACGATGATGATTTCGACGACGACGATCTCGATGAAGATTTTGAAGACGATTTCGATGACGAAGATGATGACGATGACGACGATGATCTGGACGATTTCGACGACGATGATGATTATTAATCGTCCCGCAGATTGTGGAACCAGAATCTGCAGGTCAGTACTCGTTCCCGATGTACTCTGAGACTTGAATAGAGAACCGTTCAAATAACGGTTGAAATTACCGGAGGGGATGAGCACAAATCTCGTCCCCCTTTTTTTTGCGCAGCTGAATAACAGAATGAAACACAATGATGCATCTGGCTTCCCAAATCGAATCGGCTGCGAACGCCATTTCCAAAGCTTATTCAGACAAACCCAAAATCGGTTTGATCCTCGGCACCGGTCTCGGAGGACTTTCCGAACAGATCGATAAAAAAGCCGTTCTGCCTTATGAGGAAATTCCCCATTTTCCCCGTTCAACAGTCGAGTCTCACAAGGGACAACTCGTTTGCGGAAAACTGGCTGGTCAGAATATTCTGGCCATGGAAGGTCGTTTCCATTACTACGAAGGCTACTCCCTGCAAGAAGTGACATTTCCCGTTCGCGTGATGAAACAACTCGGCTGCGAAATTTTGATCGTCACGAATGCCGCTGGCGGAATGAATCCTCAGTATTCACTGGCCGATCTGATGATCATTGAAGATCACATCAACCTGATGCCCGAGAATCCCCTTCGAGGCGTGAACGACGATTCTCTCGGTCCCCGCTTTCCCGACATGTCCGCTCCTTACGACCGCGAACTGATCGACATAGCCAAACAAGCGGCCTTGAAATTACAGGTCCCTGCTCAAACGGGCGTTTTCGTTGCCGTGCCGGGGCCAAATCTGGAAACCCGAGCCGAGTATCGTATGCTGAAAGCTTACGGAGCCGATTGTGTAGGCATGTCCACAGTTCCCGAAGTCATCGTCGCGGCTCATGCCGGGATGCGTGTCCTGGGCTTTTCTGTCGTTACCGACCTCTGCCTCCCCGATGCCCTCGAACCGGTCGAACTCTCCAAAATCCTCGAAGTCGCCGCCAAAGGGGGAGCTCGCCTGGCGAATCTGATTCCGGAAATCATTGGGGAGATCGGTTGAGAGTTGAATGCAGAAGGTTTACGAACATAGTAAAACTTTCTCACCAGTTAACGAAATTCCAATACGCATGCCTGATGAACTCGTACTCTCCTCCAAGCAGTCCCGATGGGTTGATCGACTCGCCATCGAGAAATACGGAGTTCCCAGCCTCGTGTTGATGGAAAATGCCGGGCGTGGGTGTGCGGAGATTTTTCTGGTCGAGTGTCTCAAAAACGGGCCGACAGTCATCGTCTGTGGCAAAGGAAATAATGCTGGTGACGGGTTTGTCATTGCCCGACATCTGCACATTCATCAGGAAGAGGTGGAGTTGCTGATGCTCTTCCCGCCTGACGAATTATCGGAGGATGCCCGCACCAATTTTGAAATCGTCGATAAAATTGGCATTTCACATCGTATTGTCGATCCAAACCGAGATGCCGAATCCATTCGAGAGTCATTCGACGGAGCAGAATGGATCATGGATGCGATGCTCGGTACAGGAATCCACGGGGAAGTTCGTGAACCATTTGCATCCATGATTTCACTGATCAACGCCGCCCAGAGCAACAAGCTGGCGATCGATCTTCCCTCGGGACTTGATGCCGACTCCGGCGAAATTCTTGGCTGCTGCGTGAACGCGACTGCGACTGTAACTTTCGCAGCCAATAAAAATGGCCTGCGGAAGAACAACGGTCCTCATCAGGCCGGTGACATTCACGTGGTCGGAATCGGCATCCCCGATTTCGTAATCCGGGAAGCGATGTCGTGTTCTTTGTAATGTTGACACGATATACAAACCACGGATTTGGTTAGCCTGGCATGTCACTCTGCGGTTCCATTTCAAAATCAATTCGATGATGATCTCACGTTGATGACTCCGAATTCGCATTATAGGTTCGGCACATCGATTATTGTTACTCAAGAGCATATTCAATAATTACCTGCAGCGTTCAGCAGGAGCAAACACATCGTTTTTAGGACATTTGATGTCCATGCGACTGCAGATACCATTTGAAAATGGTCTAATTTCAGCGTTTGAGTCTTCTGAAGAACGTCGGCTTTCCCCTTGCTGACGCTTCGGGTTATGATTTTACATGTTACAGAATGGACTTGTACGAAGCGAACTGAAACAGATGGGATGGTTTGATGCTGCATGCGGTGATTATGGCGGGGGGGAGTGGGACGCGGTTCTGGCCATTGAGTCGGAAGACGATGCCCAAGCAATTGTTGAATCTCACGAGTGACCGGTCGATGATTCAGATGACGGTGGATCGCTGCGAGGGACTTGTCGAATTGGGGTCCACCTGGGTGGTGACGAATCAGGCTCAAGCCGCAGCGACGGCTGAGCAGCTTCCGGGAATCCCGGCTGAAAACATTCTGATCGAACCGGTCGCCCGCAACACGGCTCCCTGCATTGGACTGGCGGCCATGCATCTGCTCGCGAAAGACCCCGAAGCCGTCATGTTATTGATGCCGGCTGATCATGTGATTGAGCCTCGGGGGGAGTTTCATCGCTCTGTTCAGATTGCGGAATCGATTATTGCCAATGATGAACAACGGCTCGCGTTATTCGGTGTTGTGCCCGAGTTTCCTTCGACTGGTTTTGGTTACATTGAACGCGGCCCCCGGCTCGATAAAGAGTCGGCTGAGAATGTTTATGAGGTTTCCAGTTTTCGCGAGAAGCCCGATTACGAAACCGCTCAGAGTTATATGCAGCAGGGGACCTTCTTCTGGAACTGCGGCATCTTTGTGTGGAAGGCTCAAACGATTTTGGATCTGCTGGCCATTCATCAGCCCCGGATCGCAGAGCCTCTGGATGAAATCCGAGTCAGTCTCGGCTCCGAACATTACAAATCGAGACTGGCCAAATGGTTTCCAGAGTGTTCTTCGATTTCCATCGACTACGCAGTGCTGGAAAAATCGGAGAACATTGCGGTCGTCGAAGCCTCGTTCAACTGGGACGACGTCGGCAGCTGGCAGGCGATGCACCGCCTGATTGGCACCGATGACAACGGCAACACCATCCTTGGTGCCCATGTCGGTTTCGATACCAAAGACTGCATCATCCGCTCAAACGAAACGCACCTGATCACAACAATCGGCCTCAAAAACTGCATCATCGTACATACATCAGACGCGACCTTTGTCGCGGATAAATCGGACGAGAATGCAATTAAGGAATTGATAGAGATGATGAAGAAGCAGGGGCTGGAAAGGTATTTGTAGGCGAGATCAATTCGCGGGTGGCCCGAAACATTCTTCATGTTAACTCAGCGATCAAATCTCCCAGCCTTTGCGAAACGGCTCACGAATCAATTTTTGGGCCTGGTCGTTGCCAATGGTCTTCAGTGATTTCGCATCCCAGGCAAACCCACCGCTGCGATAGGCGACGTTGCCAAGCATGACGGTCTCGCTGAGCGGGCCGCTGTAGTCAAAGTTACAACTGGCCGGTTCTCCGCCACGAATCGCGTTGAACCATTCGTGATAAAATCCAGGCGAGTCGGGAATCGTTTTGTCAGGCTTTTCGTAGTTCTCGAACTGATCTGCCGGGAAGAGTTTGCGTTCATCAAAACCGCAGGCCAAAACTCCCTTCGTCCCAACGAAAATAGTATTAAGGCCTTTCACATCGTACTTTTTCTTCTCGGCAAACTCCGGCTTTCCCTGGCTCCAGTGCAAGGTGAGAGCAGGTCGTTTCTCATTGGCTGGGAAGTGAAACTTTGTCGTCATACTTTTGGGAGTTCGTTCCGAATCGACCTCAGGCCCAGAGGCTTCGACTTGTGTCGGATATTTGAGATCCAGGGCCCAAAAGGGAATATCGAGAATGTGACAACCAAAATTGCCAGTTTCACCCGTTCCGTAATCCCACCAGAACCGCCATTTGTAGGGGCATAGTTGATCGGTGTATCCACGCTCGGTTGTGGTTGGTCCGAGCCAGAGATTCCAATCGAGCGTGTTCGGCGATTGCTTCGTGCTGGTAATCGGGTCTGGCATGCCTCGGCTGCTGTCGATCCAACTGTAAACTTCGAGTACATCACCAATCGCGCCAGCCTGAATTTCTTCGACAACTCGACGCATATTGAGCTTCGCATGACGCTGAGCACCCAATTGAGTGGCCAGATTTCGCTCGCGAGCGGTCTCGGTAATTGTGCGGGTTTCCCACACATTATGTGCCAAAGGCTTTTCGCAGTAAAGGTGCTTATCGCGAAGTAAGGCCCACATCGAAGGATGAAAGTGGGTGTGATCGGGAGTGCTGACGACAACGGCATCGATCTCCTTCTCGATTTCGTCGAACATCTTGCGGAAATCGGTGAATCGCCTGACACCTGGAAATTTCTCGTACGCCTGACTTGCTCGATTCTCATCGACATCGCAGAAAGCCACGAGGTTTTCGCTCGAACATCCATTCACGTTCGCGAAACCTCGACCACCGACACCGATG
>DOCI01000209.1:23299-30867 GCA_003503535.1 Planctomycetaceae bacterium | reverse complement strand
TCGACCACCGACACCGATGCAGGCTATGTTAATCTTATCATTCGCACTGAGAGCAAAATTCGATTTCGTTTGAGTTCCGAGATACAGACCTGCGGTCAGTGCTGCAGTAGCTTTGATCGCATCGCGTCGATTCAGTTTCGAATTCATATTCATTCATCCCTGCGAAGTTAACGTTGAAATTTCAAGCTGTGGCGTGTTTGAGATTATTGAATGGTTACACTCGGAACGGGCGCGTCGCTCCCGGTGTAGGTATTGTATTGTTGCTGGATAAATTCCGGTGTGGGCATCTCCCCTTCCGTAATTACGAAGCGAACCTGAGTGGTGTCCGATGCCCCCTCTGGGATGTCGGTCTTAAACCAGGCTCCGAAGCGCCCGTAGTCTCGATAGGCTGAGAAGATCGCCCCTTTCGTATTCTGTGGATGATTGAGGTAGATCACATTGTATTGCTTGCCTTCGACGACAAAGGACTCTGCAACCCAGGGATAATCCCGATCTTTTTTAGGATCGGCATTCTCTTTTGGGAAACAGTATCTGGTCTTAGATTTTTCGACCTCATTGGCAGGCCGAAACTGTAAACCGGCATGTTCGGGATCGCCATCGAGAGTGAGCTTGCCCTGTGTTGCTTTGACAATCGATGTCACATCAATCATTGCAAAACCACCTTGGGGAGGCGTCTTGAAGCTCATCGTGCGATCTTCTTCGAAGAGAGCCTTGCCATCATCTGTACGATACAAAATGACGGATGTGAAAGCCGCTTCTTCAGCATTGGATTGATTGCCCGTGAAACGAACATGTTCCTGCACTACTTTTTTCATGTGCCAGGTATCGTATTGCTCATTGTTCAATTTGAGCTTCGCCCAGCCGCGAAAGATCCCTCGATGATGAGTAAACTGCCCGCCTGCTCCTTTGGTAATCGGAGCCTCTCCTGTGGGATTCATAACATGCAAAAATGGCTTGTAAGTTTCATGGCGTTTCTCATCGCTGGAGAGATCGAGATCATACATGTATCTCCCGACCGGCTTGCCATTGTAAGTGACATCCAGGTGGTCACCTTCAATGTCCTGCAACTGAAAACCAGTGCTCGGACTTTTGTCATCTGCGGAGACTTCTGAAACAGTTCCCGAATAAACAATGCTCATCAGCATCAGGAATTGAAGAAAATGTTTTGTATTGGTCATTTTTCTCTATTTCTTTAGTTAGATTTCAATTGGACGATATCGACTTCAAACTGGAGTTTGAAAATCTGATTTCAATTTGTCAGTCAACTTGTTTAGTTTGACATGAAATATCTGGAAAGGCAAATGCGTAATAGATTCCGCTCGCATTGGGGATGGAGCTCAAGACAAGTCATGTCTGGATTGACAGGGGGTGTTTTCATAGGCAGACCGATCTCTACGAACTTTCGTTGTGGTCGGTAATTTCTCATAACACAATCGATATCTTGATGGAACGGTTTGGTTAGCATCGTAAAACAAGTCTCGGAATTGATATCATGTGGATGAGTCACTGCATGATTCGCAACGCATTTTCAGTGAGTTTACAGAGGGAAACACGAATGAAACGACGCACACTGATCCGATCGGCAATTGGTTTAACAGCAGGTCTAATCGCAAATCGAACTTATGCCGGGATGCTGGAGTCGAAGATAAGCCAGGACTCCAATCCCGAGGATCTTCTGTCTGAAAAACTGACTCCGACGATGCAGCATGCCCGGGAGGTGGCTTTGTCGATTCTGAAGCCGACCAGTAAAGAACTTGAACGGGGATTGCGATTGCATGCTGAGTCGATTGTGTTCGACTCCTATGGATTCTCGCCTCGGGCAGCGATTGATGGGGACGCGATTGCACAGGCAATTGAAGCGGGAGCATCTGATGAGGAGTTGAAGGATCTTCGTGAAGAAATGACGATGACTCGGTATATTTCCGATCTTTCAGAAAGAAGGGAATATCTCGATGCCTGGCGGGCCTCGGGAGTGACCTGCGTTTTTCAAAATGCTGGGGAAGAGGGACAGGATCCACTCCGGTTGATCAAACGGCTGGCCCGCTTTACTTATGTGACCGATATGCTGAAATCTGTCGTCAGCAAAGCATCGAGCCCCGAGGAAATCCGAGAGGCGAAACGTGCAGGCAGGCACTGCCTGTATTTAACGGGAAATGGTGTTCCTCTCACACAGCAATGGAATTCCGTTCCTGATGAATTACGATACTTGCGGATCTTTTTTCAATTGGGCATTCGCATGATGCATTTGACGTATCAGCGACGCAATATGATTGGTGACGGCTGCGGGGAAACATCCAATGCAGGCCTGAGTGATTTTGGTCGCAGTGTGATTGCGGATATGAATCGGGTTGGCGTGATTCCGGATTGTGCACACTCGGGCTGGCGAACAAGCCTGGAAGCCGCCCGACATTCCAGTAAACCCGTCGTTGCCAGTCATACGGTCTGTGCCGCGTTGGATTCTCAACCCCATGCCCGCAGCAAGCCTGATGACGTGATTCGTGCGATCGTTGATTCCGGTGGACTTATTGGCATTTGCTGTATTCCCCGTTTCCTGAAAGGAAGTGGCGATATTGCAATGCTACTCAATCATGTGGACCATGTGACTAAGAATTTTGGAGTCGACCATGTTGCTATTGGCACCGATGTCGCGCACAACTCACAATATGCTTCTGTGGAAAACAAAAAGGTTCCTCGACAACCCCGTCAACGGGATGAATTTCGATCTCTCTGGCCAAATGATAACTTTAAGACGACATCAGAAATGACACAAAGCCTGGCATGGACCAACTGGCCATTGTTTACTGTTGGACTGGTCCAGCGAGGGTATCGTGACGAAGAGATTCGTAAAATTATCGGAGAAAATGTGATGCGTGTCTCTGAGGAATCATTGAACCTGTAAGGGATGCAAGAGCGATAGACCATATTCAAATGGTTTCTGCAGTCGCTTGGACACGAATTGTCCTAAAACCGCTATGCCTGCCCCTGTCGAACACTGCAGGTAATTTTTGAATATGCTCCTGAACTGACAGATTGCACACGTAATGTCGCAATCCTTTGAGAATCGCTCAATCAGGCAATGATGTCGTGAACGACGTGACCAGCGACATCGGTTAATCGGAAATCGCGACCGGCATGGCGGTAGGTGAGTTCCTCGTGATTGAGACCAAGCAGATGCAGCATTGTCGCGTGGACATCGTGAATGTGGACTTTATCTCGGATCGCATAAAAGCCGTAGTCGTCGGTGGCTCCGTATTGAATACCGGCTCGGACTCCGCCACCAGCCATCCACATTGTGAACCCTTCAGGATTATGATCGCGTCCATCATGACCTGTTCCCTGGCAGGTGGGCGTTCGACCGAATTCGCCGCCCCACAAGACGAGCGTATCCTGCAGCAGGCCTCGCTGTTTCAAATCGCGTAACAGGCCTGCAATTGGTTTGTCGACTTCAGCAGCATTTTTTTCGTGATCTTTGCGGAGATTTCCGTGTTGATCCCACTGCCGATCTGTGTTGCTGTGCGTCACCTGCACGAAGCGAACGCCGCGTTCTGCAAAGCGTCGGGCCATCAGGCATTGACGACCAAAATCGGCGGTGCCCGGTTCATTGGTACCATAAAGTTCATGGGTCGATTGGGATTCTGTTGCCAGATCGAGTGCTTCAGGCATTTGTGATTGCATGCGGAAGGCGAGTTCAAACGATTGAATTCTCGCCTCAAGTTCCGGATGTGGTCCCGTTGTGACTTGAAAGTTTCGATTCAAGGCTTGTGTCAGATTCAGTTGCTGGCGTTGCTGAACGGGACTGAGATGTTCGTTGTTGATGTATTTGACTCGGGCCTGTTCTGAAGTCTGACTTGCGTTTCCTAAAGGAGTGCCAGAATGAGCTGCTGGTAAGAATGCAGAACTCCAGTTTTTTGTGCCCCCATGGGCGAGAGTCGGACAAATGGTAATAAAGCCAGGCAGATTATTGTTTTCGCTTCCCAGTCCATAGGTAACCCAGGACCCCATGCTGGGACGAACGAACGTATCGCTTCCGGTATGCAGTTTCAGACTGGCTCCCCCATGTGCGGGGTTGGTACCGTGGCAGGAATTGAGAATGCACAAATCATCGACACATTGAGCAACGTGCGGAAATAGTTCGCTGACTGCGATGCCGCTTTCCCCGTATCGCTGAAATTTCCAGGGAGACGCGAGGAGTTCTCCCGTGGGCGCGAACTGCACGCGGGGCTTCTCAAAAGGAAAGTCCTTGTGGTCACTCTTTTGCAGCAGGGGTTTGTAGTCGAATGTATCTACCTGGGATGGTCCCCCTTTCATGAACAGAAAGATAACTCGCTTGGCCTTCGGAGCAAATTGCGGTAAACGAGTGCCTTGATCTGCCTGAGCTTCTTCTGCCAGCAACGAGTGCAGAGCGAGTGCACCAAACCCGGCACTGGAACTCTGGAGCATTTCTCGACGAGATAACTTGAACATGTCTCCGGCTTTCAATTCTGATTCTCAATATCCTGGACATTCAACTTTACTGAACGTACAAAAACTCGCTGGAAGAAATCAGCGACTGGCAAACCAACTGCCAGGCTTTTTTATTGTTAATTTGACCAGGAGACAGTTCTGTCTCCGGTGCATCGAACCCATTCAGATAATGAGTAATCTGCTGCAACTCAGCTGCAGAAGGGGGCCGGCTGTAGGCAAGATTAAAGGAGTAGTTGATGCGATCTTCACGGGAGGAGTGCTGCTGCAGGATTCGATCCGCCATCGCTGCCGACAATTCCGCGATGAGTTCGGAGTTCATCAGCATCAGTGCCTGAGGTGCGATGGTACTGGTTTCGCGATTGCCATTGAGGACACTCGCATCGGTATAGTCAAAGAGTTGAAAGAAATCATACAAATGGTTTCGAACTACGGGGACATAAATGGAGCGTCGGCGAATATTTTCGTAGGACGCTTTGTCTTCAGAGGTGTGGTTGAAAAAATATGCGCGATTTTCAACCGGTAACAGGCTTCCTCCAATTTTCAGATCGAGCGTCCCGCTGACAGCCAGCATGGAATCGCGGATTGTTTCCGCATCCAATCGATGTAAATCGTATTTCCAATAATAATTATTCGCGGGATCAATTGAAGTATTTGTCGAATCGAATCCCGATTCCCGCTGATAAGCCGCAGAAAGCATAATCGTCCGGTGAATCGTTTTGATTGACCAGTTGGATTCGACCAAAGAAATTGCCAGCCAGTCGAGTAATTCGGGATGCGAGGGCTGTTCACCACGCAGTCCAAAGTTATCGACCGTTCCAACGATTCCCTTACCGAAATGCCAGCGCCACAGTCGATTGACAATGACACGGGCCGTAAGAGGATGATCACATTGTGTGAGCCATTGAGCAAACTCCAGTCGCCCGCTTTTGTTCTCGGGCAATGCGACCTGTTCGAGTCCTGCCAGTACGAGTGGAAAGCGTCGTTGTACGACTTCGCCTAACGTTAAATGACTGCCACGCAAATGCACGGGAACATCGGTAACTTCTCCATCCTGTACACCCATCGCGGTGGGAAGCTGCGGATTCGAAGTTTCCAGATTCTTCAACTCATCTCGCATCGACTTCAATTCGGACTGCACCTCTTCAGGAAAGTTTTTTTCAACATCCTCCGGCTCCTCCGGCTCCGTTTCTCCGGTTGGTTCAGGAAGGCTGTTTATTGTCGCCTCAACGAGTATTTTAATCCTCTGTTTCTGGTCACTGATTTTTTTCTCGTGGGCGGCTTTCTCCTGAACCTGAATTGGAGATGCAATTGAGTTTTCGTTCCATTTGGCAACCTTGGTGAAAGTTTGCATCGCGCGGGTGCTTTTCAGAATTCCCGCCATTGCGTAATAGTCTGCGTGTCCAATCGGGTCAAATTTGTGGTCGTGACAGCGGGCGCAGCCCAGAGTGAGTCCCAAAATTCCGCGGCCGATGGTATCGAGCTGTTCATCGACGATATCCATCTCCATCTTGGTCTCATCCACCTCGGCGAGCACCTTGGGACCGAGCACCAGAAAACCGGTTGCGATCAATCGTTCATTTCGCAGTTGCCAGTCATCCCCGGAGTCGATCAAATCACCAGCGAGCTGCTCTCTGAGAAACTGATCGTAAGGCTTATCCTGATTGAACGATTCAACGACATAATCCCGATATCGCCAGGCATTGCCATGGGCAACGTTCTCATCGAGTCCATTGGAATCTGCATAACGGACAATGTCCAACCAGTGGCGGCCCCAACGTTCCCCATAATGAGGAGATGCCAGCAGGCGGTCGACAACTTTTTCAAAAGCATCTGCCGACTCATCCGCCAGAAAGAGATCGACGTCTTCGGGTGTTGGTGGCAAACCAATCAGATCGAAACTCGCGCGGCGAATCAACGTTCGTTTGTCCGCCTGCCTGAGCGGCGTCAGTCCCTGCTCACTCATCGCCTGTTGCAGGAAAGCATCGATCGGGTTTTGTGTATCTGCCGTTGACGGCACATTCGGTTTGACAGGAGGCTGGAAGGCCCAATGCTCTCGCCCTTTTTCCAGATCTATTTTTGCAGAAGCCTGAGGCAACTCAGCACTGCCAGAATCTGGATGGGGAGCTCCCATTTCAATCCAGCGAGTCAAATCGGCAATCTGCTCAGCGGCGAGTTTTTCCTGGGGAGGCATTTTGAGATCGCTATCGCGATACGAGATCGCAGTCACCAGCAGGCTGCCCTGCGGTTTATGCGGGACTAAACCCGGCCCGCCCTTGCCGCCATTGAGCATGCCCTGAAGGGTGTCGAGCCTCAGGTTTGATTCCTGTAAGTCTGCGCCGTGACAATCGTAACAATGAGTGGCCAGCAGAGGGCGGATTTTCGTTTCAAAAAAACGCAATTGCTCTTCATTCGGCTCCACATTGGGTTTCACGGTTTGTTGAGCAACTCCGGTCCCGGCCAGCAGGCTGAGCATAAACATTCCCACGAGAAGACGCAATAAATGACTATTGAGGATTCTGGGCATGACTTCACGATAATCTGGAGGAATCCACAAGTGTGGAGTGCAGGAAGTTGAGCGCCACGGCGAGAACTTTATGCTATCAATAATTACCATATTAAGCAAAGATAATTCCGGGGATGGACGAATCCCTTTGGATTTTTAATTCCAGCTTCCTGCCGCATCAACAGCAATATTTCTTTTCCTGCTGGTCTGTTGAATCGTCGAATGGAAGATTCAGAGAGTGGCATGTGGCTCACAAAATGCTGGTGTCAAATGCATTCGCTGAGTCATTAAACGATCCATTATGAATTCATTGTTTTAAATCCGATCTGCCAGATAAGAATTGTCAAAAAGAGATTGCGTTTGCAGGCAGCAACAGATTACGGCATTATTGACCTGGTAAGTTAATCAATGAGAATCCAGCAGGAGTAACTGAACTACTATCGGCAGAAGCCAATAGGCTTGAGCCGTGGGCTACGGACTGAAGTCCTGACACCCACATACTCTTGTGAAATTTTCCAAATGGGAAGAATCTAAAGGTTCGCCTGAAGGCGAGGGTTTTAGACCATTTTCAAATGGTTTCTGCAGTCGCATGGACATCAAA
>DOCI01000209.1:20127-23224 GCA_003503535.1 Planctomycetaceae bacterium | reverse complement strand
CGCTGCAGGTGATTTTTGAATATTCTCTAGACCCATCGTTTGGGAAATTAACGAACCCAAAGATTCGAGATTTACAATAGCGGATCTCATTAGACCTCAAGTTGATTTTCAAATATCGGAATTCGCGACAAATCGATCAATCACACCTTTGCTCGCTCCATTGTTTTTATCCTCATTCCATGGAAATATCACCGTGAGAATTATTACCGCTCTGCTCAGCACACCAGATCACTCTGAGATTCACCGTTCGGTCTGGCTTCGATCTCCCGTTGGATTGATACTCGCTTTGGGCTCTTTGTTATTGAGCGAACCGGCTGTTGCGGCCAAATCGCCACAGAGTCGTCCGAATGTCGTGTTCATCATGACGGATAATCATGGAGCCTGGACTCTCGGTTGCTATGGCAATCCTGATATTCGCACACCGCAGATTGATCGCATGGCTGAGGAGGGAACACTGTTCACACAGGCGTATTCCTCGAATCCCGTCTGTTCGCCCACGCGTGCTACCTACCTCACAGGGCTGATGCCATCGCAACATGGCGTGCATTGTTTTTTGACCGGAGGTGGATTGCAGACAGGACCGGATGCCCGTTGTACCCTCGATGAATTGACTTCGTTGCCGGAGATTCTCAAAAAGAATGGCTACTCCTGTGGACTGGTTGGGAAATGGCATCTTGGCGGAAATCTTCATCCTCAAGAAGGCTTTGAGGATTACTGGATCACGATGCCCCATGGAGGCACGAGCACTTTTTATGATGCAGACATCATTGAAAACGGTCAGATTCGAAAAGAGCCAGAGTACCTGACCGACTTCTGGACTCGCCATGCGGTGAAATTTATCGATCAAAATGCCAAAGCGGAAAAGCCCTTTTTTCTGTTCCTTTCGTACAACGGTCCCTATGCATTGAGTCGACTGCTGTTGAGGGAGGGCCAGAATCGACATGCCGAATATTACGCAGATAAGCCTTTGGAATCATTCCCTCGCTTACCCGCGCATCCCTGGCAAAAGTACAATCTGGACTATCACAATAATCCCATTTCCATTCGGCGTGTCGCAACGGAAGTGAGTGGTGTCGATGACGGTGTCGGCACTGTCCTGCAGTCACTCAAAAATCATGGAATTGATGAGAACACTGTTGTCATCTTTGTTGCTGACCAGGGTTGGGCAGGCGGACAGGGCGGCTACTTTGGCATGGGCGATCACACGCGGCCCGTCACTGCTGACGATGAAATGATGAGGATACCGATGATCTGGCGTCATCCGGGAAGCATCACTTCCTCCGCTGTTTCAAACGTGATGGTGACGAATTACGACTTCCTCCCAACACTGCTCTCCTATCTGAACCTGTCGGATCAATCCCCGGTCGAGCATAAACTCCCTGGCAAAGATTTTTCAGCGGAATTGAAAGTTGCGAATTCACAGACCGCGGGCGAAGAAGCCGTTTACTATGAATTCGAAAGTTTGCGTTCAGTGCGGACGAAAAAATGGAAGTATGTGCATCGGCATCCCAATGGGCCGCATGAGTTGTATGACATGGTGAATGATCCTGATGAATTTACGAATCTGGTCAGTGATCCCAAAACCGCAGATATTAAACGAGTTCTTAAGCAACAACTCGATTCCTATTTTCAGAAATATTCGATTCCCCAATACAATATGTGGCAGGGAGGGACTTCGCAGGCCCGTGTCTACGTGGGCATCGATGAAGAAACCGCTCAAGTTGAAGCAATCCAACCGCCTCCTCTGACAGAGGGATTCGAGCCGCAGAAGTTGCAGGTTCCCTCGGGATTTACCGTCGAACTCGCTGCAGGTCCGCCACTGGTCCAGCATCCGACATTTGCAACTTTCGATGATCAGGGACGGCTGTTCGTGTGTGAAAATGCTGGTGTCAATATGACGGCTGAAGAGCTAGAAGACAAATTACCGAACTCGATCCGACTGCTCGAAGATCTCGACCAGGATGGAAAATTCGACCGCAGCACAGTCTTCGCGGACAAGATGACCTTTCCGATGGGTGGAGCCTGGCATGATGGTGCCTTATATGTCGCCTCTCCTCCCTACATCTGGAGATTGGAAGACACTGACAACGACGGCGTTGCGGATCGTCGTGATCAACTCGTCAGTCAATTCGGCTACAATGGCAATGCCGCCAGCATTCATGGTTGTGTCTCTGGTCCTGATGGTCGTTTATATTGGTGCGATGGCTACCATGGGCATCAATTCAAAGACGAAACTGGCAAAGTCGTCAGTGAGCGCAAAGGATCCTACATTTTTTCGTGCCGGCCGGATGGTTCGGATGTGCGTATCCACTGCGGTGGAGGAATGGATAACCCCGTTGAAGTCGATTTCACCACCGAGGGGGAGATGCTGGGGACGGTCAACATTATGTATACACGACCGCGCGTCGATTGCCTCGTTCATTGGTTGCATGGAGGAGCCTATCCGCATCGTGAGCAGGTCCTGCAGGAACTGAAATCGACCGGGGATTTCCTGGGACCCGTTCATCGGTTTGGTCATGTGGCCATTTCGGGGCTGACTCGCTATCGATCAGGAACGATGGACTACCGCTGGCGTGATCAGTTTTTTGCCGCACAATTCAATGTTGGCAAAGTCGTTCGTATTGCACTGGAACGCGATGGCTCGACGTTTCGAGCGGAGCAACGTGAGTTTCTCACATCGACCGACATGGAATTTCATCCGACCGATGTCGCCGAGGATGCCGATGGAAGTTTGTTAGTTGTCGATACGGGTGGCTGGTTTTATCGGGGATGCCCAACGTCACAATTTCCCAAGCCAGACATTCTGGGTGGAATCTATCGTATCAAACGGACAGGAATGACCACTCAAGTGGACCCGCGGGGATTGCAGATTGCATGGGATCGTCTCTCTCTGGCAGAAGTAATCAAGCTGTTTGCTGATACACGTTATTCCGTACGGGAGCGTGCAATCGCGGAATGTGTCAAACTCGGGGAATCCAGTCTGGACTCACTCGCCCGCGTGCTGCAATCTGGGGATATCTGGCCGCGTCAATGTGCGATCCAGGCGTTAACGGCTCTTGTTCCCGATCATCCTCAAGCGTATCCGGCAATTCGAGCG
>DOCI01000209.1:6847-19997 GCA_003503535.1 Planctomycetaceae bacterium | reverse complement strand
CGATGCCTCAATTCGGCATTCCGCCTGTCGTGCCTTGGCCATCTACCCAGATGAGGCAGCCCTGGAGCAACTCACGGAACGACTCAAAGATGATCAGCCACATGTCCGCAGAGTCGCAGCCCGCGCACTGGGTGCAATGAAAAATACGAAGGTGGTCGATTATTTGTTCAAAGCTTTGACACCGGAAATGGATCGCGCTTTTGAACATGCGGTGATTTACGCTCTCATTGAAATCAATGATCAGACTGAGACACGAACGGGACTGGAAGCTGACTCGCCACAGGTTCGCAAAGCTGCGTTAATTGCATTGGATCAAATGGATGCTGGGGATCTGACCAGTAATGAGGTGGTCCGTGAAATCGCTTCCAACAATGAAGACTTGCAACGGGCAGCGATCCAAATTTATGTTCGTCATCCCTCGTGGACCAGTCAATCTCTTTCCGTGATCGAACAACTGCTCGATCAACAGGGGGAGGCTACAGAATCATCTTCTGTACTCCGCGAATTGCTGGTGCGATCGATTAATCAGCCAGATGTTGCAGAACTTGTTGGCAATCGACTCTCTGGCCCGCTCGTCTCTGCAAAATTACAATCGCTGTTGTTGGAAGTTATTGCATCAGCTCAAAATGTCCGCGTCCATGAAACCTGGATTCCCCCGCTTGAAAAACTCCTGGACAGCTCCGACGCAACGGTCTTAACAGCGACGATTTCGGCAGTGGAACGATTGAATGAGAAACAATTCCAACAGCGTTTGACTGAGATTGGCGAGGATGTTTCGCTTCCAATTCTGGTCCGTGTCTCGGCCCTGGAGGCGGTGACTAAAAGTCAGAGTCAACTGTCGGATCGCTCGTTCGAATTATTGCTCGACGTCGTTCAGGAGAGTCCGAAAGATGCCTATCTGGCGGCTCAACGTATCGGCACTGCGGCGTTAACCAGTGAGCAGTTACTGCGTGTTGCGAAGTTGATTCAACGAGCAAGCCCAACGGTTCTGCCAGAGTTGATTCGTGCGTTCGCTCGATTGAAAGATGTCGATGTGGCCACGGCATTTCTGCAGGCGATGAACTCTGCTTCAAGTCTGGATACGATTTCTGCGGTCCAGTTTTCGGAAGTTATTAAAAGTTATCCTTCTGAAACGCTCCCCAACGCAAATGCCTTGCTGGCAAAACTCAAGCAGCGAGAGGCAATGCATGTCGAAAAGGTTGAGGCTTTCCTGCCTTATCTCAACGAAGGTTCTGCTGAACGAGGGAAGGCGGTCTTTTTCGGTAAAAAGTCCAACTGCGCGACCTGCCATCAGGTTGGAAGTCAAGGGAAAAAAATTGGTCCCGATTTAACGACGATCGGAGCCAGCCGCACGTCGCGTGATTTGCTGGAGTCGATCGTGTTTCCCTCCGCGACACTAGTCCGCGACTACGAACCATTCAGTATTCTTAAAGAAGATGGGAAAGTTTTGAATGGAATCGTCGTCCGGGAAACCGTCGATACGATTTATATCCAGCAAAAAGAGGGAGAGCCGGTCGCAGTCCAGCGGGATGAAATTGAACTGCTGTCCCCTTCGACGGTTTCAATAATGCCAAATGGACTTGACCGAGTATTAAGTCAGACAGAACTGGCAGATCTTATCGCCTACTTGCAAAGTTTGAAATCAGGAGAACCAGCTCATGCCTCTCGATGAGTCTTTTTACAGCCGTCGTCAAATTTTGAAGGGCTCGCTGGCTGCGTCTTTTGTTGCCTCAGCTGCGACCGCAAAGGCCGCGACTGGTACGAGCAATTCTCCGGTCGCTCTGGAGAACAGCAAACCAGGAGACCGTGACTGGCAGTTAACACGAGTTCGCATCAATTCGGGACAATATCGGACTTCGCTCATCGAAGGGTATTGCTCTGAACAATCGATTTCTGCGGGGGAGAAACTTTCGATTTTCGTCAGCACCGATCCCGCGCGAATGTTTAATCTCGATATCTATCGTATGGGGTATTACAACGGAGCCGGGGCGCGAAAATTGGCCAGCTATGGTCCGTTGCGTGGTGCTCCGCAACCAGTTCCCGAAATGGGCGAGGCTCCCGCTCGGCTACGTGAATGTCAATGGGCACCGAGTGTCGAGTTCACAATTCCGTCTGACTGGTTGAGTGGAGTTTATCTCGGGAAGCTGACGACGATTCCGGAATCGAAATCGGATCCCTACTGGCAAAGCTATGTGATATTTATCGTTCGCGATCAGCGACCTGCCCAAATATTGTTTCAATGCAGCGACAATACCTGGCAGGCTTATAATCGCTGGCCCGTTAATGAATCGCTGTATACACATCCTGACGGAGCCCACGCGCCGAATGTTGCGGTCAGTTTTGATCGTCCGTATGGAAAATACAACCAAATATTCGATCACCCTCTTTCTGTCGGTTCAGGCGAGTTCCTGCTCTGGGAATATCCGCTCTGTTACTGGTTGGAACAGCACGGTTACGATGTGACCTATGGATCGAATCGCGATACTGTCGATCCCGCCTTCATTACCCGTTGCCAGAATTTCATCAGCGTCGGACATGATGAATATTGGGATATCGCTCAATACCATGCTGCTGAACAGGCTATCGATGCAGGTGTGAATTATCTTTGGCTGTGCGGCAATTCGGTCTTTATCGTTTCGCCTTTTGAAGCAAGTTCGCGGGGTGTCCCGCAGAGGATCATTTCAAGAGCCGGTTGCTATGGACCGCTCCGCGATGATGAAATTCAATCGTATGCCTCGTTGTTCGCAGGGTTGACGGACAAAGCTCCGGACGAACGCAAGATCATTGGAGCGCGCAGCGTGGTTCCGTTTAATGGAGGCGGAGACTGGACCTGCGTCAATCCCCAACATTGGTTTTTCGCAAATACCGGGATGAAACAGGGGGAATCCATTCCAGGTTTGGTCGGCTGGGAACATCATGGAGAACCAGATCTGGAACGTGATGGGCTCGAAGTCCTGGCGGAGGGATCGATCTGGTCGGGCGGAGTTCGAGAGGGACACTATGCAGCCACAATCTTCCCTGGCCCTAAAGGGAACTTTGTCTTCAATGCCGCCACAATTTTCTGGGCACAGGGGCTCTCCTCACCGCCGGGACATATCCTGCCCTGGTCACACGGCAGTCGCCCTTCCGGTCCCGATATTCGAGTCCAGCAGATGACAAAAAACCTTTTGGATCGAATGAGAGAATAGAACCAGTCCAACAACTTGATGGCCCAGCCGCCACCGTTGAAGGTGGCCGCTGTTTTCAGAGACTCATTTTGAAGCAGGGCTATCCATTCCAATCAAATTACAAGACTTCAAGAATTGTTATTCCTAATGCGAAATTGTCTCTTCATTTTTACATTGCTTGCCACCCAATTCACAGCCGTATTTCAATATTCTTTAAGTGCGGCAGATGACGTAATCCATATCGGCAGCAGTCGAGAATTACTGATCGATCATTACCTGATCGACCACCTGGAAAATGTTCGTCTCGTACTCAATCGCCCGCGCGATGAGGGTGTGGCATTAGAGTTTGACAAGCCCTGGGAGGGGCTGTTCTGCGGATACTGTACGGTCATCAAAGATGAGGAATTGTACCGACTCTACTACCGGGGCAGTCCGAAAGTCGGAGCAGATGGGAATCAAAACGAAGTCTACTGTTGTGCGGAATCGAAAGATGGAATCTCATGGACGAAACCAGAACTCGATCTCTTTGAAATACCAGGTCATTCGAAGAATAATATCATTCTGGCTGATGCTGCACCGGTGACTCACAATTTCTGTCCGATGCTTGATACTCGTCCTGGAGTCCCAGCAGGAGAGCGATATAAGGCAATCGGTGGGACGATGACCAGTGGTTTGATTGCGATGACCTCAGCTGATGGTCTTCATTGGAAAAAACTCCAGGAAGAACCAGTGATTACGACAACCATGGTTCCCTACAATTACATGTTCGATTCGCAGAATCTCGCGTTCTGGTCTACCCACGAAAATAAGTATGTCTGCTACTTTCGTGTTTTTGAGGGAGGAATACGTCGCATTTGCCGAGCGACCAGCGATGACTTCATCAATTGGTCTGAACCAATCCTGATGAAGTACCGCAATCCGAACGGCGAGGCCCCGATTGAGCATCTTTACACAAATCAAACGCATCCCTACTTCCGGGCACCGCATTTGTATGTCTCAATTGCTGCTCGATTTATGCCGGGGCGACAAGTACTTACCGACGAACAGGCGAAAGCGATCAATGTCTCTCCAAAATACTTCAAGGATACTTCAGACGCAATTTTGATGACTTCGCGTGGCGGTAGTTTCTATGATCGAACGTTTCCAGGCGGATTCATTCGTCCCGGAATTGGTGCGCGTAATTGGGTTTCGCGGACAAACTATCCGGCGTTAAATGTTGTACAAACCGGTCCTCCGGAAATGTCTATTTATTTAAATCAGGATTACGCCCAGCCGACTTCACACCTGCGGAGATACTCGATTCGTTTGGACGGATTTGCATCTGCCCAAGGGCCATATGCTGGTGGAGAATTGCTCACCAAACCACTGACATTCACTGGAGGGAAATTGTCGATTAACTTTGGGACTTCAGCAGCAGGTGGCATTCGTGTTGAGATTCAAGATCCCTCCGGCAATCCGTTGCCAGGCTACTCGCTGGCTGATGCCGATGAGCAAATCGGAAACGAAATTGAACGTGTGGTCACATGGAAACAGAGCAGCGATGTCTCCTCACTTTCCGGGAAACCTGTTCGACTCCGATTTGTGATCAAGGATGCTGATCTGTTCGCTTTCAAGTTCGGTGATTAGATTCAGGGATTTAATCCGACCGATCTGAATCGCACTTGAGCTGTGCGACGTACTGGGAAGCAGTCAATGTCTCACTCCGGATCGAGACTTCCGTGACAGTCGAGAAATTTCAGCGTTATTGCAGGGGTTATTCAATCTGGATCATTTGTACTTCAGTTTACAGTTTACGGTAGCGGATTTTTGATGGTTTAAGCCCGGTTTTTCCAGTCAATCACCCACTACATATTTGTAGAAACAGCTTTAAGTGCAGTGTGCCTTCGCATGTACGATGATTGCCATGAAGCGCAATGTTTGCTCAGACAGGGCGCAGAATATTATTTTGGAAACGCTCAATCGCTTAGCCTACGATTGCCAGCGTAAGCTCAATCTACAGAAGTTCTGGTTTTACAATGGCTTCTGTTTTACATTGGTTTCTCTTGTTTTATCGTCTATCCAGTCTTGACAAGCCTGAATAACGATTGAGAATATATGGATGCAATTTAAATTGCTCCCTCCTTTCAAACTCACCTGCCCTTTAATTGGAATCTTCATTTTTGATGAATCCCATTTGCTCACTGATGGAGCTGAATAAGAGTCAACTGATGTTGAACTTTATCGCTCGTTTTCTCGTGATTGTGATCATCACGAGCGTTACTGGTGTTTTCGATTTGTCGACTTCACATGCGGAATCGCCAGAGCAAAACTCAGGAATTGATTTTGATCGAGATATCCAGCCGATTCTCACACGTTACGGTTGCAATTCAGGAGCGTGTCACGGCAAGCAACGTGGCCAAAACGGATTCCAGCTTTCTTTGCTCGGTTTTGATTCCGATTTCGATTATGACGCACTGGTCAACGATTCCCGTGGCAGACGCATTACCCCGGCTCGTCCCGATGAAAGTCTTTTCCTGGCAAAACCTGCAGCCACGTTGCCGCATGGTGGTGGAAAGATTTTTTCGGAGAACGATGCCGCATATCAGATCCTGCGGGAATGGATCGTCTCCGGAATGCCGCGAAGTATTCCTGGGACACCGGATTTATTACGGGTTGAAGTCAATCCGACGCAAACCCGATTTCTGGAGAATCGAAGTGAGTCACTTCATGTGACCGCGTTCTATACCGATGGCTCAAAAAGAGATGTCACCGACTTTGCTACTTATCAATCCAACGAAAGTCCGATTGCAGCCGTTGATGAACATGGAGTTGTGACTGTTGGAAATCTGACGGGCGAAGCTGCAATCATGGCGCGGTATTCCGGTCATTTTGCCGTTTTCACCGCGTCGATTCCTCTCCCGGAACCGATAGCCGAAAGCGAATACAGTTCCCTGCCGATTAATAATGAGATTGACCGGCTCATCTGGGGCAAATTGAAAACGTTGAATGTGCGTCCTTCAGAAGCTGCAGAGGAACATAAGTTTCTGCGGCGAGCCTACATTGATATTGTCGGACGACTGCCAACGGCCCAAGAAGCATCCAGCTATTTGAATGATACTGCCCCTGGAAAAGAAAATGCTCTGGTGGATCACTTACTGGCCGACCCCGAGTATGCGGAACACTGGGCCAATAAATGGGCTGACTTATTGCGACCTAATCCATATCGGGTCGGTATCAAAGCGACGATGAGTTTTGATACCTGGATCCGCGATGCGTTTCGCAGAAATCAGCCTTACGATGAGTTTGTCACGGAATTGATCACGGCTCAAGGGGGCACATTCCGGAACGGAAGTGTGACTCTGTTTCGAGACCGTCGATCACCTGACGAGTTGACCACGATTGTCAGCCAACTCTTTCTCGGCGTGCGACTCGAATGTGCGAAATGTCATCACCATCCATTCGAAGTTTACGGACAGGAAGACTTCTACAGCTTCGCGGCTTACTTTGCCAGATTGGGACGAAAAGGAACGGGAGTCTCACCACCCATCTCTGGTTCTGAAGAATTTATTTATGTCAGCGATAAAGGAGAAGTCAAGCATCCCCTGACAAACGAAGTTCTCGATCCCAAACCTTTGTATGGCAGTGCAGAAACCATTGAAGTTGGTCAGGATCCACGAGTTGTACTGGCCGCCTGGATGACCTCGTCTGAAAATCGGAAATTTGCCCAAACAATGGCGAACAGAGTATGGGCCGACCTGATGGGAAATGGACTGGTGGAACCGGTCGATGACTTACGTGCGACCAACCCGGCCAGCAATCCGGAATTGCTCGATCATCTCGGAGAATATTTTGTTGAACACAATTTCGACCTCAAGGAATTGATCCGATATATCATGTCTTCGCATGTCTATCGATTGAGTTCTCAGCCGAACCCCACCAATGCGTTCGACACTCGTTATTACTCCAGAAGATACCGAACACGACTTCGAGCAGAAGTGATGCTCGATTCTGTCTGTCAGATCACGGGCGTTCCTGAATCATATTCGGCCATGGCTCCCGAATCGCGGGCCAAGGAACTTTGGACGCATCGGATTTCCTCCCTGTTTCTGGATGCCTTTGCCAGACCAGACCCGAATCAGGATCCTCCCTGTGAACGCATTCCCGACTCGACAGTCATTCAAACTCTTCACATGATGAACTCGGAGAACCTCTCGAAGAAAATTTCGGCTGACATCGGATTCGTCAAACAGTTGTCAGAGAGCGAGAAATCCCCAGAGGAATTGATCGACCAGCTCTATCTTTCTGTTTATTCCCGATATCCCGATTCCGGTGAAAAATTGCAGGGACTCGAATACCTTAATCAATCTTCCGAAAACCGACGAAAACTTATCGAAGACTACCTTTGGGCACTGCTGAATACTCCTGAGTTCGTCTACAAAGACTAAAAGCATCGTACAACGCAATCCCCCTTGAATAAGAGGCTGTAAGGATTCAGACATGTGGAATAAAAACTGCCAGGGAATCAATCGAAGAGATTGTCTTCAACTGGGCGTGAGTACGGCCCTGGGCATTGGCTTTGCCGATCTGCTCAAGCTTCAATTACAGGCAGCAGGTTCGCCTGACCGTCTGAAGGCCAAAGCGAAAAGTTGTATTCTAGTCTGGCTGGATGGAGGCCCGACGCACTACGAAACCTTCGATCCTAAGCCAGAAGCTCCCGTCGAGATTCGTGGAGAATATCACACCATTGATACAAAAGTTCCGGGGATTCAGTTCTCTGAGCATATGAAAAAACTGGCGGGAATCTCTGATAAGTTTGCTGTGGTACGCTCCATTCGTCACAATCAGGGAAATCATGGAGCGGGCAATCATTACATGATGACCGGTGCTCCCCCTCGGATTCCTGTTGGATGTGGTGCGTTTGTCAGTTTTCATCCCAGTCTGGGCTCGGCTACTGCTCATGCACGCGGACATCAGAATGGGCTGCCTTCATATTTCTCAATGCCTTCCATGACCCGCTCAGGCGGACCAAGTTTTCTTGGCGCCCAGTATGCTCCGTTTGTTGTTCCCAGTGATCCTAACAGCAAAAATTTCCGGGTCCGCGATGTCGCACTGCCTGCAGGACTGGACGACCTGCGATTTGGACATCGTCAGGATTTACGAAATCTGGTGGATCAGTTGCCCCGCTATACGGAGAAATCTGTTGGAGATCCCGCTCTGGCTCTCGATGAATTTTATTCACAAAGTTACGACCTGATGTCCTCAGCTGCGGCTCAGGAGGCATTTGATATTGGTCGAGAAGAAGAAACTGTACGATCCCGATTCGGTCGGCATCCCCTTGGTCAGCGGGCTTTGCTCGCACGACGACTTGTCGAAGCCGGTGTCCCTTTCATTACCTTGAATGAAGGAGGTTGGGATCATCATCGGGATCTATTCAAAACCTGCAAAACCCGCCTGCCAACACTCGATGCCACGGTCGCCACATTGATTGAGGATCTCGAAGAACGTGGCCTGTTGGAAGAAACTCTGGTTGTCGTGCTGGGAGAATTTGGCAGAACGCCAAAAATCAACAAAGATGGCGGTCGGGATCACTGGTCGAATGCGATGTCTGTCCTGATGGCTGGTGCTGGTATTCCAGGTGGAACAATTGTTGGAGCCACCGATCGTCAAGGATATTCTGCCAGCGAGAGAGTTCTTTCCCCTGAGAATTTTGTTTCCACAATTTACAGCAAACTGGGCATTGACCCCAATCAAATCCTCTATACGCCTCAAGGCCGCCCGACACACCTGGTCAGCAATGCCGAGCCAATTAGCGAATTAATGACTTAAAATGATATCATGATATATCTTTCAATGACTTACCTCCGGGTCCTGTTCGTGTGTTCTGGATTCTTAACCTTATTCCTGAACCCCACTTCAGGCATTCTGGCACAGTCCCCAGCCGTGACTGGCCTGTTCCCTTCTGGCGGACAATCAGGGACGAAATGTGTCGTCAAGTTGCAGGGTAAACCTGGGAGTTTGCCGTTAAGCATCTGGGTCGCAGATGATGAATTACTGCAGGCGGAACTCAATGACACAGCGACCGAATTGATATTGAATATTGCCGAAGAAGCAGCCCCTCAACTGACATGGATTCGCTTTTACAACGCATCTGGCAGCAGCGACTTAATCCCATTTCTCATTTCAACGCTGCCTCAGGTGGAGGAAAAGGAGCCGAATCAATCGATTTCGGAAGCTCATCAAATCGAAACACTTCCGCAGATTGTAGAAGGCGTTTTGAGCAAGTCGGGAGAAGTCGATACCTTTGCGATAACCTTGAATGCCGGTGAAACGTTCATCGCTTCGCTGGATGCTCATCGTTTACTCGGGTCACCAATGGATGGAGTCCTGCAATTGCTGGATCATCGCGGTTTTGTCCTCGCTCAAAACGACGACGACCACGGCTTCGACCCCTTACTGAATTTCACGAGCAATGAGACCGGCACATACTATGTTCGCCTGTTTGGTTTTCCGTCCACACCCAACAGTACTATCAATTATGCAGGTGGGGCAGACTATCTCTATCGTTTGACGCTCACGAATCAGGCTTTTGTCGCTTATCAGTTTTCTGTACTAAGCAATCAATCGACCATCAACAAGGTTGAGGGTTGGAATCTGGAACGGACCAATTCGAATCTGGCTCAGTTGATCCGACCGCAGCTTGAGTCTGAGAGCAAACAACCGTTGAATTATCCAGAAACATTCCCTGCAACACTGAGTCTTCCGGAGTCTGTTTTTGGCGTAATCGACAAAACAGATGCACCTCCTCATTATCAGGTTACTTTTAAAAAGGGGGAGAAAATTCGACTTCAGGTTCTCTCTCAATCTCTCGGCTCTTTCCTCGATCCCGTGCTCACCATCAAAGATTCCTCGGGAAAACTCATCAAGGAATTCGACGATATCGCAAAAACAAATTTCGATATCGATACCGCATGGACTGCCCCCCTGGATGAAACTTATACATTTCTCATCTCAGATCGATATCAAAGTATTGGCCCTCGAAAATTTTATCAATTTCGAATCGAACAGGATCAGCCTCGCTTTGGCTTGAGTGTGCCCGAAAATCACATCAGCCTCATGCCAGAGAAACCTCTGGAGATCAGCATCACCGTGGAGCGTTTGGGGGGATTCGAATTGCCGATCACCTTCTCGGTTGATGGACTTCCAGATAACATCACGTATGAATCGATCCCGTCCGAACATAAACAGAAGACTGAGAAAAAAGTCACCCTCAAACTTCTTGCAGCCAATGCAACGACAAGTTGGAATGGCCCCATTCAAATTTCTGGTCACCCTCAGGCCGATGAGAGCAAACGCGTTTTTGCAGTTGGCCCGACTAAACTGCCAGACGTAACAACGAATCAACTTTGGTTGACACTCGTTGAGCCTGCATCAAACTGAAGTCGATCTGTTCGAGTCGAGAGCCAAAGACGACTGCAGTTTGCTGTAGCAGTTTTTTTGAGGGTTTAAGAACATTGTCTGGAAAAGGAACACATTCCTCAGAATCGCGGTGACTGCGGGGGCTATTGCTTCAATTCTTCCAAACTCAACTTTCGTTGACTGGCATCTAGTAGTTCAACGGGATGCAGGACAGGGATTTTGAGTTTGCGTTGTTTCAATAATGCCTGAAGTTGAAGTGAACACCCGACGTTGGCCGAGACGATGACATCGGGATTCTGTTCGAGGATATGATCGAGTTTGCGATTGCCGAGTCGATCCGACATGTCCGGCTCTACGAGATTATAACTGCCAGCCGCTCCGCAGCAGATATTCGCTTCCGGAATCGAAACAATCTCCAGACCGGGTATTTTTCGCAGCAGTTCACGAGGTTGCGATTCGATTTGCTGAGCGTGTCGCAAGTGGCAGGCATCCTGATAAACCGCCCGGACTGGCAACGGGCCTTCCGGGGACTCTATTTTCAATTCGGCCAGAAACTCATTGATATCGCGAATCTGACCTGCGAACTGATTCAATTCTTCCGCATTCTCTTCGGCATACTGAGTTAAATGTCCATATTCCTTGAGCATCGCCCCGCAGCCGGCCACATTCACCAGAATGACTTCAACGCCTGCCGTCTTGAAGGCTTCAATATTTGTGCGGGCTCGCTGGAGTGCGACATCGGTATGACCGGAATGATAATCCATTGCTCCACAACAGGATTGCGCATGTGGCACGATCACATCGCAGCCCGCTTCCTGCAACACGCGAACCGTCGCCCAGTGCAGCGAGCGAAACATGCCGTCTGCCACGCAGCCGAGAAACAGTCCCACCTTGCGACGGGCAGGCCGTTCGTGAGCATCGATCCGTTCGGGGAGTGGGCTCTCGTACGGCTTCAACTTCGGCAACATGCGATGCATTCGCTGCAACGGCATCGGAAATAATTTGACAATTCCACTCGCATCAATCACCCGATCCAGCTTCAGCCACTGCATCAGACGCGTCGGCCACAGAATCCGTTCGAGCCGATGCCGGTTTGTGAACAGATCTCTCAAAATATATTTGTCGAACCAGGATTCTTTATGATTGGGATCTGCCACCTGCTGTTTCTGATGATCGGAATTACGAAACGATTCGATCAGTTGTCCATATTGCACGCCGGAAGGACAAGCGGTCTCGCAACTGCGGCAATCGAGACACAAATCAAGATGCCTGCGGGCTTTCTCAGTTAATTCGATACGCTGTTCTTCGATGCCCCGCATCAAGTGGATTCGACCGCGTGGGCCATCGTTCTCGTTGCCTGTTTCCAGATACGTTGGACAGGAAGATGTACAAAGACCACAGTGAATGCAGGTCAATAAGTCTTCATGCGAGACGTAACCGGCAAACTGAGGCGTTGTGGGATCGGGAGTAGAAGATGTGTTCGTCATATCCAACTCAGTTTAACGTCGCTAAAATCCGGGTAACAGGGACAGAAACAAACTTGCCGTTTCCTCTTCAGATGATCAGTCTAATTAGAAGACGACGGGTGGCGGGGGCGCTCTCGAAGAGAAGCCCCCGTATCAAGTAACTCTCGTGGGATCCCGCTCAGGCGGAGCGCCCCCGCCACCCTCAAATGTATTGCTCCAATCAATTATATCATTTGTACTGAACTTAAAGACGATAACAACCTGCCTGCGAAAATACAGAGACCATGCCACAGCTAACCAATCATCCCTCATGGGGAGCAGCCGAACAGCAGGCTGCCGAACGTCTGATTACAATCGCCCTCGAAGAAGACTTCGGCCAACGGGGCGATGTCACTTCCATAATGTTTATCGATCCTGCTCGAACTGGCCGGGTGCGAATCGCGGCTCGGAAGCCAGGCCGAATTGCCGGGGTTCCGATTATTCCACTGGTTCTTCAGCAAATCGATCCGACGATCAAATGCACGTTGGATGTTACTGATGGTGAGGAATTGAACTCTGGACAATCGATTGCAGTTCTCGAAGGAGCAGTGCAGAAAATTCTGATGGCCGAGCGAACCATCCTGAATTTTATGACTCACCTGAGCGGAGTGGCGACTTTGACGAGTGCTTACGTCTCCAAAGTCCACGGTACGAAAGCCCAAATTCTGGATACCCGCAAAACCCTGCCCGGTTATCGATTTCTGGAAAAATACGCGGTCCGATGTGGTGGTGGCTGTAATCATCGGATGGGCCTGTACGATGCCGTGATGCTCAAGGATAATCATCTCGCTTCCATGACACACAAGGCTCCTGCCGAATTGATTTCCTCCGTGCGGGAAAAGTATGCAGACATTTCAATCATCATCGAAATCGATCAACTCGATCAAATGCCAGCCGTCCTCAGCTGGAAACCCGATGTCATTCTGCTCGATAATATGACGAATGAAGACATGACTGAAGCGGTCCAAATTCGTGACCACCAGAATGCAGATGTGTTACTGGAAGCCTCAGGTGGCATCAATTTGCAAACGGTCGCAGCCATCGCAAACACAGGAGTCGATCGAATCAGCGTCGGAGAACTGG
>DOCI01000209.1:1338-6726 GCA_003503535.1 Planctomycetaceae bacterium | reverse complement strand
AATCAGCGTCGGAGAACTGACACACTCCGCCCCGGCTCTCGACTTGGGCTTCGACTGGATCGAACGATAATTCATGCTGCAAAGTTCTTATTTTTGCCACATGTTTGACTCAAAAATAGATGCACAGAGTTTGATGGGACACTGGCGAAGTCTGTTTTCTTTCGTCATAATGTGAATTCAGCACGCATCCCACCTGAATATGACAACGCTAATACTGAAAGACGACTATGAAAAAGACGTCCCCCCCATTGATTCTGCTCTCCGCCACTCTGCTCCTCTTTACATTATTTGTCGCAAATGGCTGGTCGGTTCTGAAGAAAACTGAAACCTCATCGGACATGACCGCACAGGCAACCGGATTGCTCAATCAACTGGATGAACGCCAGTTAACCGTGGCCATGCTTCCCTATGCATCTTCACAACGTGTCGACTGGCATTTTATTCCAATGGACACCCGCAAAGGGTTAATGCTGCGGCATATGACCGACGCTCAACGCGAGAACGCCCTCGGTTTGCTCAAGACCTGCCTCAGTCAGGCGGGCTACAAAAAGGCCGAGTCGATCATGTTTCTCGAAAAACTGCTCTATTCCTTTGAAAAACCGGAAACACGCGATCGACGCGACCCGCTCAAGTATTACGTCACCATTTTTGGTGATCCTCGCGAAGACAAACAATGGGGCTTGAGCTTTGAAGGTCATCATCTCTCTCTGAATTTTGTTGTCGAAAATGGCGAACTGATCGCAGCGACGCCTCAGTTCTTTGCGACAAACCCGGCAACAATCAAAACCAAAAATGACCTCGGCTTCAAAATGGGCATGGCTGTTCTGAAAGACGAAGAACAACTCGGGTTCGATCTGGTCAACTCGCTGGATGACTCGCAGAAAAAAACGGCGGTCATCGACAAACAAGCTCCTCGCGAAATCCGCAATGCGGGCAGCATCCATCCACCAACCGACGCCCCTGCAGGAATTCCAGCTGAGAAATTAACCAAAGAACAACAGGCGACTCTCAAGAACCTGATTAATGTCTATGCGAATGCCGTCCCGCAAAAACGGGCCGCGACCCGACTCAAAGAAATTGAAGACAATGGCTTTGAAAATGTCCACTTCGCCTGGGCTGGAGCGACTGAACCGGGAATCGGACATTACTACCGCATTCAGGCAAAATCATTCCTGATTGAATTCGTCAACACTCAACCCGATGCAGCTGGCAATCCCGCCAATCATATCCACTGCGTCTGGCGAGACATGGATGGCGATTTTGCTTTGCCGATCCAATAAAAACGATAATAGATGTCCTTTGATGACAAAACGCCTGAGGCGATGAACCTCAGGCGTTTTCATTTGTCCTGATGGAACAAACCTGATAAAATCCTGTATCACAAAACTCTGCGAGAGTGGCGGAATTGGCAGACGCGCTGGATTTAGGATCCAGTGTCTTCGGACGTGGGGGTTCAAGTCCCCCCTCTCGTATTTTCTTATACAATCAGTTCAATTTACTTAAACGTTATCAATTGACTGGATTCAGCGAATTGTCTGCTTGGGATCGATCTTTTCGCCATTTGTGCTGAGTATTTGCGTGTTGGTTAATGCGTTTCCGAAGCGGTTGAAGTCGTGGAATGTCCAGACGACTTGTTTGTCCTTTGTGATTTCGATCACTTGTGGATTGTCCGGGCCAGCATGACAATTGCCGAGCACGATATTTCCATTCGGCAAGACCTGCAGGGTTGTTACCCAGGCCAGTTGAATGCCGGGGAGTTCGTTTTGGTCGAGCGACCAGACTACTTTTTTCTCGGGTGTCACTTCAATCACCCGATGGCCGTTGCCTGTTGAGATCAGAGTGTTTCCATTTTTGAGTCGAAGAGCGGCGAAGCACTGATTTCCGTAGGCTTCAACTCCGTGCCCGTCACGAGGTTGTTCGCCAAACAGCGGAACTTGATATTCCCAGGCTGTTTTTCCATCTCGATTATACTCCCGGACGAGTCCCTCGCCTTCATGACAGACCAGGTAATTCCCGTTCTCAAGTGTTCGGACGAGACGGGTATCGCGATGAGCATGAGGCTGCTTGACCTGGAGTGGAATCCTATGGACAGCTTTCCCATGTGGATCGACTTCGAGGATCTGGGAAGTTCCTGATTCCACGACCATCGTATTCCCATTTTTCAGTCGTTCGAACGCGTGGACTTCCACTTTTTTGTCCGTATCTTGCCCCGCCTGAAATTCCCAGACCACTTCATCGGTCGCCGGATTGACTTCGACAATTCTCTTCCAGTTCGTTTGGAACAGCACGTTTCCATTGCTCAATAAATGCAGGTCGTGAAGAGGGCCGATCTTATGTATCCATTTGGGTTGACCTTCTTCGTCGATAATGGCAATGGTCTGTTTCGAGGAGTCTGCGGTCAGAAATGAGTGTTGTACCTGCGGGTCTTTTGCATTTGCGAAATCAGCAACCGCAACTACGCATGTTACATATAAAGTCAGTAGAACGATTCGAACCATCAGAAGAGACTCCAGAAAGGATTTCGTTTGTGAATTGAGATCTCAGCATAACTGCACGACAGGATAAATCCAAACCCGGCAAGAATCCCGGTCAATCCTGATCCTTGAAATCGGGCTTCTCGGGTTTGACATAAAAATCGGACAGATCGAGTTTCCCGGACTGCTCGGCTTCGAGGATTTTCAATCGCATTTCGAGTTGCTGAAGACGCTGTTCGATAATCGGATCGAGGCGTTCGCTCAGCGGTGGTTTTGGTCGGGGAACTTTGGGATAACCCAGATGTCGCTGTAGAGCTGCGAACATATAGAGGGGGTCGCGGCCGCGGTTCGCCTGGGCGATGCGCCCTTCCTGCAAGCCGAAGAGCACGGGATACGAGGGAAGATATTCGGGGTTCTCAGTGCGTCTTCGCACTTCCTGTACTCGATATTCCGAACGCGAATAAATCATCTCCGAAAACTCAATCGCCCCGAGTGACTGCCGGACTTTGCCGATCCAGTCTCGCCAGTGCTCGTCATACATGGGATCATTACCCATCGCCTGTAAGCCGTCCTGGTATCCGAGTCGATTACGGGAAAGGGCTTCAAACTGATAGATGAACAACCCTTGGGGCGTCGCTTTTTCCAGAGCGAGAAATTCGGCTTCTTTTTCGAGAATTTCCAGGCCGATTCGCATGTCAAATTTTGTGCGATCCTGCTCGGCTTGCCGAAAGACAAAACTCTGGAAGGGAGTGAAGTAATGTCCGAGACGAGCCATGCCTCCGGAAACGCGTCCATGCAGCATCATTTCCGAAGCCATGAAATTGATAGCCAGCGGAAGCTGCGTCGTCGAAAGAATTTCCTGCGAAATCACCTGCAGGACTTCCTGAGCAGGCAAATCGTTATCGAGCCGTTCGCGGTAAGTGCGAAAAAAGTAAGCCTGTTCGACATATTCTTCACGATTGTGCAACGGGGTGTTCAATCAACTCGCCTTAAAAACAGAACTCATGTCAATGTTCTGCTGACATTACCATACTGAGGTGACTTAATGCGAATGCAAGACATCAATTCCCCATTATGGAGAAAGCTCAACCAGCAATTTTTCAATCAGCAAACGAGGCGGGAGAGAACTTTCGCCTTTCATTCCCAGGTCGACTTTGGCAAGTAGTTCCGGGATTCGCTCTGCTCGTTCGCGTCCCAGTTTTCGCAGGTAGGTTTCGGTTGGTCCCACATCGCGGGGGAAAATGCCCGCCTGTTTCAGAGCAGGGCCGAGTTGTCGGGTTTTCGCGGAAATCCGGACTGCCTTGACAATTTTTCGATAGACGAACGAGATGCCACCCAGTAATTTTTGCGGAGCTTCGCCAGCGGTCATCAACTTATTGAGTTCGACCAGCGCCATATCGAGCTGACCATCCCGCACTCCGTTGATCATGTTCCAGGTTGTTTCGAGTCGCCATCCCCCAACCAGGGCTCGCACATCTTCATCGGTAATCTTTTTATTCTGTCCAACATAGGATGTGAGCTTATCGAGTTCCTGATCGAGCAGTCCGACCGAAGTTCCTGCCAGGTCGATCAACAGCTGCCCTGCCTGCCTGCTGATCGTCTTTTCATATTTGTGAGCCGCATGGGAAACAACCCAGCCCTGCAACTGAGCCCCTTTCAACTCGCCACATTCAATCGCTTCCCCTGTCTTTTGAACCTTCTTGGCCAGCTTTGTCGACTTCGGCCAGCTTTTTACATCAAGAATCAGTAGCGAAGACTTTGCCGGATTGTCCGCATATTTTTCCAGCTGCGGGCGATTTGCAGAGACAAAATCGTCAGCTGCATTGATGATGACACAGCGTTTTCCACTCCACATCGAAATCGTTTTCAATTCATCCGCGACACTTCGCCACTCAGCTTCCCGCCCTTCCAGAAATGTGGCCAGTTCGTGAGCATCCACATCGGGCCCGTAAACCGTCTGCAAAAACAGATGCTGGATCTGCTGCTTCAAAAACCGTTCTCCGCCAAAGAGCACGACGATTGGTGGAACTGTTTTCAATTCCGATTGAGTTAGAAATTCTGTGGCGTGCATGAATCGATCTGAGTTTGAAAGTAAGAGAATGAACGTGAATTAAATTGCTGGCATTAATCTTTCAGATTCCATTTGGTCTGAAAACGCGATGCCAGATAGTTCTGCCAGGCCAGTTCGCCGAATAATTCGGGAGCCTGTGCCATCACTCGGATCGTTAAATCGTTTTCAGCAACACCAGCCAGATCCGCAATGGCGTTTCGATTTAGAGATTCAACCCGTTGTTTCAGATTCAAGGTTTCTCCGACATAAAGTGGATTGTCCGCAGTGATCAAAATGAGCCCGGGACTTTCAGGAAGTTGACTGACCAGTGAGTCATCAAGTTTCTCAGGAGCAGAGAATCGCTGTTCAATCGAATCATCATAAGCGGCAGCCAGGATTCCGGCTCGTTTACGGGCGATTTCAGTTTGTCGAGACTGCATTATCGCTGCCCAGCGGTATTCGAATGTTTTTGCTCCGGGACTGATCATTCTGGCTCGGTCATCAAACCGCTGCAGCAATTCCGGATCACTCATAATCTCTGTCAGATGGTTCGCTTTTGTCTCGGCTAACAGAGTCTGCAGGCTGATTTCACATCCCGTGAGAATATTATCAATCTCTGGCCAACTCATGTCCGTTCGACGGAGACAGGGAATCTCCTGCAATTCTCCGTCACGACGTAATCGCAGCAGTAACAGATTCCACGTTCTAGGATCGCCAAAAAGACCAAGCTGACGACAGGCCTCATGAAATGTGAGGCTCAATTCAGGATCGAGCAAAACGCGATCGACAGAATAGCTTTGATGAGCCGCAAGAAAGGCCTCTTTGATGCCTGCCAGAGTCAACCGGAGTGGGGTTTCGGCGGCT
>DOCI01000209.1:0-1239 GCA_003503535.1 Planctomycetaceae bacterium | reverse complement strand
CGGCGGCTGCTTCTTCCTGATGAATGTTCGTTCGATTTTGAGCACGGGCAGACTTTTTAGCCCAGGTGCCGGGAGCACTCATTGTCGGTTCTGCAGAGCCATCGAGTTGATCACCGACGGAAATCTTTTTCAATCGCTCCTGACTCGCTTTGACATACTCTTCCGAGAGTTCAAAGCCGAGATATTTTCGTCCCATTTTTTTTGCGACTGCCAGAGTCGTCCCGCTGCCAGTAAAGGGATCGACGACCAGTTCATTTTCACGCGAACAGTTTCGGATAATCCGGCCCAGCAATTGTTCGGGCATCTGACAGCCGTGAAACCCCGCTCGCTCTTTAAACGTTCCCGCAACCCGCGGAAAGTACCAGGTGTCTTCATCGGCCTGAAAACGCGATTCGAGATCCTGGGGTCGCAATGTCCAGGTTTGCTGATCGTCGGCATGCAAGTCGGCCACGGCATCACTCGGAGAAATGATCCAGGTATCATCTGGCAGGCGACCTTTGGGATTGGCGCGTTTGTCGTTGTAAACGAGTTGCCTGGCGGAAGGGATGCGGTTTTTGAGATCCTCTCCCAAAAAGGTGAACTGCTTCGGATCCTTCACAAAGTAAAACAGATGAGCATGGGACCGGCTGTATTTATTTTTGCAGTTCACGCCGAACGTGTAGTACCAGATAACCCAACTGCGAGGATGAAAGCCAATTTCCTGAGCAGCCAGCTTTAACTCAGCAGCGTATTCATCGCCAATCGCCAGCCAGAAAGTTCCATCCTTTTTGAGGGCATTGTAGACGGCTTGCATCCAGTTAGTGGACCATTCGAGATACTGATCCCGCTCGAGCCGATCGTCGTATTCATCGTATTCATAGCCAATATTGAACGGAGGATCAGCAAAGACCAGATCGACACAGCCGGGCTCCAGAGCATTGAGCCCAGGCACACAATCTTCGCATGAGATCTGATTGTAAAGCTGATTCTTCGTTTTCAACATCGTCTATTCCTGAATAGTGAAGACGATATTATATCAGCTAACCTTGAGGTCGTCAGCGGTGGGAGTGTCTTTAAAAATGATCGGCAGTCAGATCCAGGAAATGGCAATTCGAATAACCCATTTTTCAATTTGGAACAACTAAATGACTGTGCGCAATTATAATACAGTTGGAATAAGATTGAAGTCGAAATGATTGAATCATGGGTGGCACGCCCTGAGCAATGCGAAGGGCGTGGTCGTTTGCAATCACCACGCCC
>DOCI01000253.1:2325-4932 GCA_003503535.1 Planctomycetaceae bacterium | reverse complement strand
GGGGCTTCCGCGAAAGCGGAGCGCCCCCGCCACCCAGGTGGATCTTTTCAGGAAGCTACAGGCAATCCGGTTTCCAATTGGAACAGGTCTAAATTTCTTGTTTCAAAGGTCCACAACATGTGAATTGACAATCAAAACCCGAAGAGGCTGACAGCTGTTTTGCAAAACACCAATAATTACACGAAATCATGGCAGAAGGTTGCCTTGGCTGTTCTTATCTGGAATAATTGATATGAAGTCTGCTGAAATTTATGACAATCTCGAACGGCAGGCACATTTCAGAGCATCTTTTCAAGTTTTTGTAGGATGATCTGCCCCGCAAGCCTGCCTGACACAACTCTTCACCTTACATATATGGAACGAATATGAAATTACGTCACCTCATGACTGCGATGTGCTGCATCGCTGTTTTGGCTTCCGCAACTTTCGCGGCTGAACTGGAACTGAACAAAGGGGATAAAATCGTCCTCATCGGAAACACGTTCGTCGAACGAATGCAGGACGCCAATCATTTTGAAACACTGCTCTATGAACGATTCCCTGAACACGATCTCGTCATTCGAAATCTGGGTTGGTCAGCTGATGAGTTAAAACTGAGACCACGTTCCCAGGACTTCAACGATCACGGACATACCCTTGAAGATCACAAACCCGATGTAATTATCGCCGCTTTCGGATTCAACGAATCCTTCGCAGGTAAAGCCGGGCTGGAGAAGTTCAAAAAGGATCTGGCTTCTGAAATCAAAACATGGACGACCACCAAATATAATGGGGAATCTGCTCCTGAAGTGCTGCTCTTTTCACCGATTGCCAGTGAAAATCTTCGCAAGCGGAATCTGACAGCCGGGGATCAGAACAATAAGAATATCGAACTCTACACCGCTGCCATGAAAGAAGTCGCCGAGCAGACCGGTGTTGGATTTGTCGATCTGTATCACCCATCGCTCCGATTGATGAATGCCGCCAAAGAGCCGCTCACCTTCAATGGAATTCATCTGGTCGACAGTGGCTACAAAAAGCTGGCCCCGATTATGATCGATCGCACCTTCGGCAAAGGTGAGGCTTCCTCGAAAATCGATCACGAAGCTTTGCATGCCGCAGTTGCCGAGAAGAACCTGCAGCACTGGTACGATTATCGAGCCGTCAATGGATTCTATATTTATGGGGGACGCAAAAAGCCGTTCGGTGTCGTCAACTTCCCTGCTGAGTTTGAAAAGCTCCGCAAGATGGTCGCCAACCGCGATGCCCGCATCCATAAAATCTGTAAAGGGGAAAAAGTACCGGACAAAATCGACGACAGCAACACGGGCGACTTTGTGGATATCGAAACAAATATTACGTTCGATCTAACAATCACTTCGCCTGAGGATTCGCTCGCGACCTTCAAATTGCCAGAAGGATTTGAAGCCAATCTGTTTGCTTCAGAAAAGGATTTTCCGGATCTGGAAAACCCCTGCAAATTCACCTTCGACGGCAAAGGTCGCCTGTGGGTCTGTACGATGCCGACGTACCCAATGTATCTGCCCGGCAATCCTGTGCACGATAAAATTCTGATTCTTGAAGATACCGACAACGACGGCAAAGCCGATAAGCAAACCATTTTTGCTGACGGACTGCATCTGCCTACCGGTTTTGAACTTGGCGATGGCGGAGCCTATGTCGCTCAGCAGCCAAATTTGATCTTCCTGAAAGATACCGATGGTGATGACGTAGCCGACACCAAAGAAATCGTGTTGCACGGCTTCGACACAGCCGACTCTCATCACTCAATTTCAGCCTTCACTTGGGGACCAGATGGCGCCCTGTACTTCCAGGAAGGAACATTTCACCATACTCAGGTTGAGACCCCTTACGGCCCGACTCGCTGTGTGAATGCCGGTGTTTATCGTTATGAACCCCGCACGGAAAAAGTGGATGTTTTCGTTTCTTATCCATTTGCCAATCCCTGGGGACATACCTTTGATGAGTGGGGTCAGAACTTTGTCGCCGATGCCTCCCCCGGAGCCAATTACTTTGGAGCCGCTTTCTCAGGTGATGTCGATTATCCGAACAAGCATGGCCGATTGAAGCAGTTCCTGACCAAGCAATGGCGACCAACCTGTGGCTGCGAGTTTGTCAGCAGCAGTAATTTCCCGAAGGAAATGCAGGGCGATTATCTGCTCAACAACTGCATCGGCTTTCAGGGAACACTACAGTATCGCATGAAAGATGAAGGTTCCGGGTTCCATGCCGATCCTGTCGAACCATTGCTGCAGTCTTCCGACCGTAACTTCCGTCCTGTCGACCTGCAGTTTGCTCCTGATGGATCGCTGTATGTGCTGGACTGGTTCAACCCACTCGTCGGCCACATGCAGCATTCGGTTCGCGACCCGAACCGCGATGCCAAGCACGGTCGCATCTGGCGAATCCGCAACACGAAAAATGAACTGGAAACGCCAGTCGTTGTCTCTGGCAAATCGGTTCCCGAATTGCTCGAACTCCTGAACAATCCTTCTGATCGTGTGCGTTACCGTGTTCGTCGGGAATTGCGACTTGGCGAAAGTCAAGATGTGATCGGTCAGGTCGATCAATGGTTGAAATCGCTCGATAAAAACTCCGAGTCTTTCA
>DOCI01000253.1:0-2135 GCA_003503535.1 Planctomycetaceae bacterium | reverse complement strand
GTCTTTCGAACGTCTGCAACTGGAAGGCCTCTGGGTTCACCAGCAGCACGATGTCGTCGACGAAGCGTTGCTCAAGTCGGTTCTCCAATCCAAAGACCCCCGCGCACGAGCAGCTGCAACCCGTGTTTTATGTTACTGGAGTGATCAGCTCAAGAATCCTATCGAACTGCTGACCGCTTCCGTGAACGACGAACACCCACGCGTGCGACTCGAAGCCGTGCGAGCTTTAAGCTTCTTCACCGGAGACGATGTTCTGCCCGCTCTCGACCTCGCAGCTCAGTCATTGATTTATGATCAGGATGACTATCTCGAATACACCCTGAACGAAACCATGGCGACACTTGATCGTCGTTTGAAAGCGATGGAGTAGTGGGTCGAGGATCCTGAGACTTGGGTCCAGAGCACTACCTCTCGTTATACAAAAATGCCCACGCTTTTCGTGGGCATTTTTTTGTGTTCAAAAATTCTTCATCTGAATCGGGTAACCCAGATAGCTCCGCTATCTGGGTGAACTTCAGTTTGAGGTTGAATTAATAACGGATCTCTAGCGGCTGCGCCACCCCGAAAGAATCTTTCGGGCTATGCTGTTATTCGACCTTACAGATGATTCAATTCCGCTTTCACCGTCTCTGCGAGTTGTTCCGCGGGCACCATTAACTGATTTCCCGTTCGCAGGTTTTTGAGTTGCCAGACGTTTTGGGCCAGTTCGTCTTCGCCGGAGATGAGGGCGAGTGGGATCTTTTTGCGATCAGCATACTTGAGCTGTTTGCTGAGGGCTTTGGCTTCCGGATAGACTTCGCTGGCGATCCCCGCCTGGTGCAGCAAGCGGCTGATTTTCTGGTAGTCGGCCAGTCGGTTTTCGACGAAGCGTAGGACGAGAATCTGTGACGTTGTCGCGACGTCGTCGAGTCGCTTCATTTCATCCAGTGCGGCCAGTAATCGATCTAATCCAAGGCTCCCGCCCACTCCTGAGAGTTTTTGTTTCGTGTATAATCCCGCCAGATCGTCGTAACGTCCGCCTGAAGAAATACTGCCCATGTCGGGCAGATCGGCCAGGAAGGTTTCGAAAATGAGCCCGGTGTAATAGTCGAGTCCCCGGGCGATGGAAAGATCGAGCGACAGTCGATTCGAAGCGATGCCGATGTTCGAGCAGGTTTGGGTAATTTCCTGCAGAGCCGACCACGCCTGCTGTCCGAGTTCGGAAGAACTGATCAGACTGCGGGCTTCTTCCAGAATCGCTTCCGGTTCTCCCTGAAGAGCAGCCAGTTTTAGAACCTGCTCGGCTTTGCCGGACTCTACTCCAGTTGTGTCGACCATTTCCTTGATGACGGCTTCTTCTCCAATTTTGGGAAGTTTATCGAGAGCCCGCAGGAGCTCCTTGGAATGTTCGAGCAAACCGAGTTGTTCGAGCAGGCCGTTGAGCAATTGTCGGTGATTGATGCGAATGGTGAATTCGCCGATGCCGATTTTATCGAGCAGATCGTGTACAACGAGAATCGTTTCGATGTCTGCAGCGAGAGAATCGGTGCCGATCGTATCGAAATCGCATTGGACAAATTCACGGAATCGTCCGCGAGCAGGGCGTTCTCCGCGCCAGACAGGGGCAATGTGATAGCGTTTGAAAGGAGTGCCGAGGACGCCAATATTTTGGGCGGCGAAGCGGGCGAAGGGAATCGTCAGATCGAACCGCATCGCGACATCCCTGCCGCCCTGATCTTCAAACCGATACAACTGTTTGTCGGTTTCATTCCCCCCTTTGCCGAGCAGGATTTCTGTGTATTCCAGAGCAGGGGTGTCGATCGGGCTGAAGCCGTATTGGGAATAGACTTCCCGGGCGGCTTCAATAATTTGCAGCCGGGGAATCATCATGGCAGGGAGGAAGTCACGGAACCCGCGCAGGGTTTGAGGTTTGATAATGGGTGTGCTCACGGTGATCAATTCGGTTGTTGGGAGATTTCTAAATTTTATGTAACACTGAATAATTCTGTATTTGAGTATTTTACTTAGGAGTGCGCTCCGCGTTAATGCAAGCTTCCGAAGTTCAACGATTCGGGGGCTTCTCCGCGAGAGCGCCCCCGCCACCCGGGTTTGATTATTATTCGGTTTTCATCTGGAACGTATATATAGAATGAAAA
>DOCI01000002.1:40542-46309 GCA_003503535.1 Planctomycetaceae bacterium | reverse complement strand
TTATATAGACACGTGAAGAACCGGTCGTATGACTTTCCACTTGCTGAAAAAAAGGCAAGACGTGAATTAACAACCAGTAAACCATGACTTCATCCCTGAATGCAATGACTGCAAAGCTCTCCTGGCTTGCACCCCCTCCAGCCGGTAAGGATAGCGGAAAGCCGGAAATCCAGCCAAGACCGACTTGTTCATTTAACCGACTTCAGTTCGTCCATCAGCCTTTGATAAGACGTTTCATAGTCAACAGGTGGCTTGAAATCGAAATCCTGACGAGCTTTATTGATCGAGTAAGTGTGGGACTGGCTTAATTGCAGAGCGACGAATCGTGTCATCGGTGGTTCAGATTTTCTTCCCAACATGGTATAAACCGACTCCAGCACTCCCCCGATTCGATAGGCTGCCTGAGCCGAGATTTTTTTGTGAATTGGCGACTTGCCGACATTGACCAGGAGCTCGTTAATCCAGGACCAGAGATTGACAGGTTTGGGATCGTTAATGAAATAGGCCTGTCCTGCCACGGGGGAATCGAGAGATAATTTCTCCGCAGCCTGCCAATGGGCTGCAGCCGCATTTTCTACGTAGGTCATCGAGATCTCGTTCGAGCCATCACCGACAATGCGTAAACGACCGGAGTCTGCTCGTTGAAGCAAACGTGGTATCAGATGTTGGTCACGGGGCCCCCAAACCAGATGAGGCCGCAACGCACAGGTGGCAACTCCGTGATCGCCGTTTGCCTCGAGGATTTCACGCTCGGCGATCGCTTTTGTATGAGGATAATGACACAGATAGTTCGTTGGATATGGCAGCGATTCGTTGGCCTCAAGGTGGGCCTGTCCATCGAAAATAACGCTCGGAGAACTCGTGTAGATCAGTTTTTTTACACCCTGATTATGACAGGCTTGCAAAACATTTCTGCTGCCTTCGGTATTGATCGAATAATACTTCTCCCAACTGCCCCACACTCCCGGTATGGCTGCAACATGGTAGACGGTAGAAATATTCTGGCAGGCCTGTTCGACAATTTTTGATTCGCGAATATCACCACGAATGATCTCAACACCAAGTTTTTGCAATTCGGGATATTCCCCGCGGCAAAGCACGCGAACAGGTTCTCCCCGTTCACGCAGTTGTTCCACGAGATACTGTCCGAGGAACCCACCGCCCCCGGTGACTAAATTTGACATTACGATTTTTCTATACCGAACGATTTTTTTCTTGGAAGGATCAGTTTTTAGCAGCCCAGATCGCTAAATCTTCTCGATGGATTTTCACATTGTGCCTGCGATCAACCGGTAGCTTACGATGAAATCGGAAGTCGGAAATCGACTTAGTCAACTCCTGTTGACTCGCGATTACTTTCAGTTCATCGAGAAAGGTATTTCTGGCATCCTGCGATTTGGGATAACAGTTGGTTTCCGGTTCAACAATTAACACGGGTTGTTGCTTACCCGCCTCACCGACCCCCACCAATGCGGACCGATAGACGCGCGGATGCTGATTAAAAATCGGCTCACAACAAACCGGATACATCAAGCCCTGAGCGGTTCTCACAATGTGAGCTTTCCGTCCGCAAAACCAGAGTCGATTATCGTCATCAAAATAGCCCATGTCTCCCATCCGATGCCAGAAATGATTTCCATCCGGAATTTTTGCGAATGCAGTGGCATCTGGTCGATTGAAGTATTCGCGAGTTGCACTGGGGCTACGAACGATGATTTCGCCAATCTTGTTTTTTGGGCAGATCTCAGCTTTTTCAAAACTCGATATCGCCCCGCTGACTTCATGAATCACACGAACATCCACCTGGGAAAATGGCTTACCAACACAAGTCCCCTGCCCGACGGCGGTTTTTGCAGCAGTTTCGTTGAGCACTTCGCTGGCGGAAATGGAACAGACGGGTAACGCTTCGGTTGCTCCATAAGGCGTAAACATTTCCGCCTCAATTTCGCTGCAACATTGCTTCATCTTTTCGAGGACAGGAACCGGTACGGGAGCCCCTGCAGAAAGGATCCGTTTCAAACTCGGAAGCTTGATCGATTTTTCGACACAATATCTCCCAACGCGATTCCAGAGAGCGGGCGAACCAAAGGCCTGAGTGATTCCCTGATTTTCGATGGCCTCGATAATCCGCAGAGGATTGACATCGGCCGGTTTTGTCGGATCCATATCGGGAATGACGGTCGTTACTCCCATTGCCAGATTGAACAGGGCAAACAGTGGAAAACCTGGCAGATCAATTTCACCGGGCTGGATTTGATACTGTTGCTGGAGCAGGTCAACCTGAGCATTGAACATGCCATGTTCGTAAACGACCCCCTTCGGAGGCCCGGTGCTGCCACTCGTAAAAATGATAGCCGCTCGATCTGTGGAAAGCGTTTCCACAGGCTGGAAGCGATTGTGTCCCAGTTCCAGCAATTTTCGATACGGTAGTCCGCCATAGCTGAAAGAACGTCCGACCGAAATATTGATGTTCGCATTGCGATAGCGTTTGCCCCGTGCCTGCCGAATCGCCTGGACAATCGGTATGGCGACAAAACCATCTGGCTCAATCTCATCGAGGCAATCGAAGATTCTTTTCCGCCCCATCCCGGGATCAATCAGAACAACGGTTGCGCCCGTTTTGAAAATTGCAAAAGTTAATGCAATGAACTCAATACTCGGTTTCACCATCAAGACGAGTTTGTGTTTGGGAGTCGTGCCCAGTTTCTGCAGCCCCGCTGCCAGATCGTCCGTTTCCTGATTCAATTGTGCGAAAGTGCTGTGCGTGTAAGCGACACGACCATTTCGATCACGTCCTTCTGGAAAGACGACACATCTCTGATGAGGCCAGCGGCTGGCAGCTGTTCGCAAACGATCTGCGATATTTAATTTCACGGGGTCGGTCATAGAGAATAAATTGAACTGGCAGTATTAGAAAAGCGTTAATTTTCAACGATTCATGTCAAGAATAATACAAGCATGACGCGCAAGCGAGTGAGTCTCTTGTTGGAGTGTGCGACTCACTCAATCGCTTGCGCGTCGTGCTTGGATGGGATGTGCTTTGCAATCGGAAATTTCATGAAGCAATCAATACTTCACCACGTTTACCCATCGTCATATCACCCAAATAGCGAGTGAAATGAGAAGTGGTCGGATCGATACTGGTGGGCAACATTTTGTTCGAGTTCAAATATTTCAGTAGCAGACGAAAGACGGCCGGTTCATAGTTAACAGCTTCTTCAAGGTGCGACATTGCGCTGAGGTTGGCAGGATTCAAAATGAGAATCGTTCCTCGAACCATGTTGAGACCAACGGTATCTGGTATATGACCACAACAGACAATTGTACCCGCTAACATTTCATAACCGAGGTGAGAACCGGAACTCTCGCCAATAATAATCGTCCCCCGTCGCATCCGATGTCCGCAAAATTGACCGACGGAACCCTGCACGAACACTTCCCCACCGGTCATGCCTTTCATGGAACCCGGACAAAAGCTGCCCAGATGATCTCCGGCGTTTGCTTGAATAATCAATCGGCCTCCGCTCATCCCTCGTGCAGTACAGTCTCCTGTATTGCCTTCGACGACGAGCGTACCACCGGTCATCTGTTCCCCGAGGCAATCTCCAGTATTTCCGAGAACATGAAATCTTCCCTCATTCCAGTTTCGACCGATACCGTGGACTTTTGAAAAGTCCCCTTCAAAAAGAACTTCTGCCTCGATGGTGGGATGCGTGTTCTGGTGCAGATCGAATAATTCCTGAAAAGTTCGTTCTGATCGACCATTGCGAACTTTGATCTTCAGAATCTGATCAATTTCTGCATTGATCAGCAATTCACTCAGTTGACTCGGTAATTCAACGAATGATTCCAAATTCTGTTTGGGGGTGATTGTAATCATTGTCAGTCAGGAGAATGTAAAAAAATGTTTACAGATTTAAGCGACCATGTTTCGGAAATGCCTCATCTCAATCGAAATGTTGCCGGAATCCAACTTCAAGTATTCGTCCAGAAATCTTACAAGGTGTTGAGATAACTTACCACAAGTCCTGTTTAGGTAAAGCATTACGGCTAGTCACAATAGAAATGGGATAATCTGCTGCATTTTGATGCCTTGCGGCGTGAAACCTGCATTTGATTCTGACAAGATCAAATCAAAGTTCCTACCGCACGAGTTCAGATTTTTACTTTTCTTCAAGGGAGCGTCTTTCGCCCTCAATTGGAGTCGGTAGAATTCAGAATGAGTGTGACCAGTGAAAAGAAGAGGTTCTCATGTTTCAAGTCTTCGAAATCAATTCTCTCAAAGAGCTCGAAACGTATCGATTGAGTTGGCAGGAGTTATGGGGACGAGGTCGGCAGCGGCGTTTTCAAATGACCTATGAATGGCTGGAAGCCTACTGGCAGTCGGCTCCTGCTGATCGAGAACTTAAAGTTCTGATTGCCGCTCTGGGAGGAAAAGTGATTGGAATTCTTCCCCTGGTTATTAAAACCGTGGAAACCCGATTGGGAGCGGTTCGCGTGCTGACCTATCCTCTGGATGGTGGCGGAAACTGGTACGGTCCCATCGGCCCCAATTCTGCAGCAACACTGGCAGCTGGCTTGCGATATCTGTCATCGAACCGCAATGGATGGGATTTGCTGGATTTGACTTATACCGATCGAGATCGCATCGACCTGGGGCGTTCTTGTACCGCATTGAGAAATATCGGCTGGAAGCCTGTCGAGAGAATCTGGAAACTCATCCCGGCGGTTGCGTTTTCAGGAAGCTGGCAGGAATTCATGGGAAGAAAACGCAAGGACGTACGGAATGAAATCGAACAGGCCGAAGCCGCTTGCCGAAGTCGTGGAACGGTCTCATTCAAGCAGTATCGTTCAGTAAATGCCACTGCTGATCGTGGAGATTCTCTTGAAGAATTGCTGGATCAACTGGAAGTGTTGTGTGTGGACGGAGCCGAGTTGAAGACGTTGCGTCGACAGTGCCTCTCAGCGGATCATCAGCAGATGCTGGAATTGGGCATGATGTTTATCAATGGAAAGCCCGTCGCAGCTGCGATCAGTTACAGGAATGAATCCGGCTTAGAAGTGGCGCATATTGTGCATAATGAGGAGCCAGGCGTCGAAACGTTCCAGCTTTTATCAGGGCTACTGGGGAATGTCCTGGAGTCTGCTTGCCATTCGGAAACTGAAGAAGTCGAAATTTCGCCGACGCAAAGTGAATTGGTAACAGCGGCTCGTTTATGGTCGAATCGGGAATTGAGAAGTTATCGCTATTCAAGTTGTCCGCTCACGCATGTGAAAGGTTCGTTGTTATTGAATTACCATGCTTTTCGCAGTCCGAAACTGGTCTATCAAAAACCAATTGTTCAGACGACGAATCGATCTTTCAAGAATAGTTCAAGCCAACGCTCTCCCGTGGCCCAGCGCTCACCCGTGACCATTGAAAAGCAATCGTCAGTGCCACAATTGCGGATTGTCAGAGAATTCATGGATTGACATTTAATACGTATTCCATCTTGAATCCTGAAAAATAATTGATTTCACCTGACGTCCGGCATCAGGATTGCTATGCTTCGATTTGAAGAGTGGGCACTCGGAGGTTGCCCACCAGGGGAATTGTGCCCGATCAGGAAAAATCAGGTTAGGAGTATTCAAGTATGATCAAATCAATCGTCGCGACCACAACAGCATTTTGTGTCTGTGCAGCTGTGTTTTTCAGCCTTTCCAGCGTTTCTCAAGCAGCCGACCCACAGGCTCCTGAACAGTTTTATGTGAAGTTTGAGACCTCAAG
>DOCI01000002.1:39579-40448 GCA_003503535.1 Planctomycetaceae bacterium | reverse complement strand
CTCAAAAGGTGAAGTCTTAATCGAGTGCAATCGGTCCTGGGCACCCATCGGAGTTGATCATTTTTACAAAGCGGTCAAGGGTGGTTATTACAATGACGCTCGATTTTTCCGTGTCGTTCCCGATTTCATGGTCCAGTTTGGAATTAGTGGCGATCCCAATGTCACAAAAAAATGGGATGCTGATGTACTGAAAGACGACCCCGTAACTCAAAAGAACGTTCGTGGAACTTTGACGTATGCGACCGCTGGTCCAAATACCCGCACGACTCAGTTGTTTATCAATTACGGAGACAACACATTCCTGGACGGTCAGGGATTTGCTCCGATTGGAAAAGTTGTTTCCGGTATGGAGAACGTGGACAATATCAATTCTGAGTATGGCGAAAGCCCAAAACAACCTTACATCGAGCAGTTGGGCAATCGTTACCTGAACGAATACTTCCCGAAACTCGATTATATCAAGAATGCCACGATTGTCGAAAAATAAAGATCGATAATTGCTCAACAGCTTTCGGGATAACGACTTCGGTATTCCAAAGAGTCAAATCGAGAATGAAAACGGGAAATTCCTCTTGCGGAGATTAGAAAATTCTGAGATTTTGCGATCTTAGAAGAGCCTGATAGCCGATCAAACTATCAGATCAAACTTTGGAATTTCCCGTACTTCTCATGATAGATTCCGTCGGAGGTGCCAACCCTACCGCGAGGGTCCGAATCACTCAAAGGTGAGTGCTTGCACTACCTGATTCGCATCCGTTTCGCAACGACTCCACCGTCGCAACCCGGAGATTACGGATTTTCGCCTCGTCAACACTTCGGTGTTCGAGGCTTTTTTTATGCGCAGAGCTATACCGCGTTCCCAATGAAAA
>DOCI01000002.1:27060-39451 GCA_003503535.1 Planctomycetaceae bacterium | reverse complement strand
AAACCGGAGAAATTCAACAATTTGTAAGAACACTGGTTCGTGCCCGAGATATACGAGCCAGAGATATAACGGAAAACAATCAAACCCGGTTGGCGGGGGCGCTCTCGAAGAGAAGCCCCCGAATCGTTGAACTTCCGGGGCTTCCGCTGAAGCGGAGCGCCCCGCCACCCCGGAAGACCTTTTCAAGATGTATAAGGAAATCCGGTTTCCAATTGGAACAGGGTTTAAGTGGCCAAAAACTTCCACGTTGACGCACCCTAAGTACCGCGCATAAACTTATATAAGTGAGTAATGGTCTTTAACTTAAAATCAAAGTCCGTGAGATATGGATTTTTTGAACCACAGATGGACACGGATTAGCACGGATATTTAACAGAGATCATCTGCTGCAGTTCAAATAATTGACCGGAATAAACACGCATTCATGCTTGCCCTGCTTCGCGTTGCAAGCATGGCACCAATCATTCAAGTTTCAAATATTTGATTACAGATCTCAGTGCTTATCCGTGTCCATCCGCAGGTCAAAAAACAATCGACTCAATTTATCATAAAGTGGAATCAGGTAATTAATGCTGTCGCGTGAGATGCATCATGATCGGTTCTGGACGTCGCCGGTGGCGTTCGTGGGATCGTTGTGCGTGCATGCATTGCTGGCTTTATTGATTGTGAGCAATCTAAACAGCTGCGGTCGGACGGGAGATTTTGGAACGACCGAAGTCTATCGTGAGGTTGGGATTACTTATGATTCTCCAGCCGAGGAAACTTCAGAAGAGAGCACTGAAGTCACTGAACAAAAACCTGAGAAAACAGAATTGCCTGTGCTGCCTCAAAGCTTGTCAGATGTTCCTCAAGCGGAAATGACACCTCTGCCTGAAATCCCGGCGAATGCGTTAATTGGACCAGGACCAGCGGAATCATTGCTGCCGTCATCGAGTGAGATGGCAGCAATTTCGCAGCAACTTCCACCGCCAACAGATACCAAGTCAGGCATTCCGAGTACGACGAAATTCTTCGATATCGCAACTCGCGGCCGTGTACTCATTTACGTGATTGATTGTTCAGGAAGCATGAATCGGAATAATTCATTCCGCCATGCCAAAGCCGAACTGTCAGCCAGTCTTGAGCGGTTGGATGGTTCGCACAAGTTTCACATTATTTTTTATAACGATCATGTCTATGAATTCCTTGACAGGAATGGAAAGCCAGACGTTCAATGGGCGACTGCCGGAAATCTGGCTCGGGGACGCAGTTTCATTTCTGAAATGGATAACAGCGAAGGAACGGCTCACCTGCCTGCCCTGATCAAAGCACTTTCCTATTCGCCGGAGGTCATCTTTTTCCTGACCGATGCAGCCGAGCCTGCCATGACAGCGAAACAACTCGATGAAGTTCGGCGAGTCAACAAGGGACAGGCCGCGATTCATTGCATTGAATTTGGAATTCAACCAACAGATTTGAAACTGCCCAACTTTTTACAGAAACTCTCCAGCGAGAATGGCGGAACTTATCGTTATCGAGATACGAACGAGTTTCGATGATCGCCAGTGGCGATTTTTATACATCGCAGAAAGATAGAAGTGAATGCGATTGCTGATCGGTGTGATACTGCTGGTGATTATGGATCAGGCTTCCAAAGTGTGGGCCAGATACGCATTGCTCGATAGCCCACCGCGGTTCTACCTGGGGGATACGATTCGATTGGTTTATGCTGAAAATACAGGAGCATTCCTGAGCATAGGAGCCGAGGCCCCTATTGTTTTGCGATTTGCCATGATGGTTGGTCTCAACACAATTCTGCTTGTCGGGATCTGTATTTATCTTTACCGGGTCCGATCAATTTCTACGTGGGAACAAGCTTCATTTGCACTTGTCCTGGCCGGTGGTCTGGGGAATTTACTGGATCGAGTGTTTCGCCAGGGAGTCGTCATTGATTTCCTGAATATGGGGATCGGCTCCATGCGAACAGGGATTTTCAATCTGGCCGATGTGATGATTACTCTAGGAATATTGATGTTGGGATGGGCGTGGTGCCGAGTTGAATCTGAGGAAAAATTAGATTCAACTCATGTCGATAAAAACGAAAAGTCCGCGACATCGAAATTAATTCCAGGGCTCATAATCGCGATGACAATCCCGTTGACAGCCAGTCAATGCGGTGCGATAGAAACGGTCGTCTATAAAACCCGTCGCACAAATGGACAGGTTGTATTGAATGGGCAGATCATTGAATACAATCGCAAGGAGCTTGTTTTTCGGGTGCAATTCCCAGATACCGTCAAGACGTTATCCGCTAATGACATTGTCGCCTATGCTCCAGAACGGAATCAGGCTCACCAGGAAGCGATTCGATCACTGAAAGAATTGCGATATGCCGAGGCATTCAGCCAATTTGAATCCGCTCAATCTCAGGAAAAACGTGCCTGGCTCCAGCGGGAAATTCTAGCTGGTCAAATCGACGTGCTGATCAATCAGCAGAACTGGCTTCGGGCGACTCAGAAGTATCTGACTTTGCTCAATAGCGATCCTTTAACACGGCATCAGGAGTTGATTCCTCTTCACTGGAATGATGAGGAGTTGACAAGTGAGGAAAAGGTCTGGGCGGTCAGCGTTTTACAGTCTGACAAATCGATCGAACGCCTCATTGGTGCCAGTTGGCTGGTCGATAGTCCCGAATATGGAGCCAGAGCAGAGTCTGTTCTGCGTGAAATGATGACAAATCCCGTCCCACTGATTCGGTATCTCACCAAAACACAATTGTGGCGTCGAGAATTGATCACCGATGATATCACCGATGGCGATCTGGAACGCTGGGAACGCCAATTGCTGGATTTGAAGGAGGAATATCGAAGTGGTCCGATGTTTGTGTTGGGAATGGGTTACGAGCGAATTGTGCAGAAAGAGCTTGCAGCCGCTCACTATCTCTGGTTAACAATGATGGATGTCACAAATGTCTCTCTGGCTCGCCTGGCCACATTAAGAGCAGCCGATTTGCTGGAAGAAGTCGGGCAAATATCGCAGGCCGTTCAGTTGCGGGCTGAAACAGAGGCACGTTTCACCCGACAAGACTAAAAATCTGATCTGGATGTCATTCCCCGATCTCGTATAGACTCTTACGACTTACAGCAAGATGCTGTGTTTCTATAGTACTTTCCGGCAAATGGATGTGCCATGACGACGACTCTTCGCCATCACCTGATCCTGTTATTGACGTGCGGCTGCGTATTCTTCCTGAATCTGGGAGCGGCTCGCCTGTTCGATGAAGATGAACCGAAAAATGCCGAATGCGGCCGGGAAATGTACGAGCGATCAGACTGGGTTGTGCCTACGTTCAATTATGAACTTCGCACAGATAAGCCTATTATGCTGTACTGGCTGATGCTTTCCTCGTTCAATCTTCTCGGAGTGAGCGAATTTTCTGCACGACTTCCCTCTGCCATCATGGCGACGATTACCGTGTTGACGGTCTATCAAATTGGCTGGCGATTCTTTGGTCAGGCGGTTGCATTCTGGTCGAGTATCATCCTGTCCTCAACGATGATGTATGTCGTGAGCGGGCGTATCTCCACACCCGATGCCACATTGATTGCATTCATTACGCTTTCCATCTTTGCTTATATTCGCTTGCAACCAATCGGAGAAAAGGGCTGGTCTCAGCCTGAGAATGCATCCTGGCCGAAAGCCTATCTGCCTGCGAATTTTTCAGGATACGTGCTGTTGTATGCCTTGATGGGATTAGCGGTACTGACGAAAGGCCCTGTCGGCTTTCTGCTGCCCTGCTCTGTGATTGGGTTATTTTTGATGTGCCGTGGCCCGGCTCCTCATGCCCCTCATGATTTATCTTGGAATAAGCCGCTTGAGTCAGCAAATGAACTCGTGAACTATCTCGCGGCCTTCATTGCACCCTCACGATTTTTTCCAGCTCTGTGGGCAATGCGTCCTTTTACGATTCTTCTTGTTGTCGGACTGGTCGCATTACCGTGGTATATCACAGTTGGCTGGATGACCAACGGTGCCTGGCTCGAAGGATTTCTAGGTGGTCATAACATTGGACGATTCTCTTCCGCCATGGAAGGTCACAGCGGACCGATCTTCTATTATGTGATCGCGATTCTGATGGGATTCTTCCCGTGGTCTGTCTTTTTGCCAGTCACGCTCTATCTGGCAGTTTCACAAAGGCATCGATTTGAAAAGGACAATCAGGGACTGCTATTCCTGCTCTGCTGGGCTGGAGTGTATGTCGGGTTCTTCTCGATTGCTCAAACGAAACTGCCGAATTATGTCCTCCCCTGCTATCCCCCACTCGCTTTGATGATGGGCTGGACGCTCGTCCGCTGGCAGGAAGGTCGTCTCACCTTGCCGAACTGGTCCTATGCCTGGGGGGCTCGGTCGTTAATCATCAGCGGCGTGGCATTAATCGTTGCTTTTCCAATCGTTTCTCAATTGTTATTGCCGGGTTACTGGGCCGTTGGATTGGTCGGTTGTCTGCCGATTGCAGCCGGTTGCTGGATGCTGACACAAAATCAGCTGATGAATCGCAAGCAGATTCTGAAAGGAATCGGAGTTTGTTCGATTGCCTTTGTCTCGGCTGTCTTTGCAGGCGTCACCCCATGGATCAGCCAGGCACAGGAAAGCAGTCAACTTGGGTTGAGTGCCAGCAGGTTGAGTGATTCTTCAGTTCCTATGGCCACTTATCAATATTTCGCTCCGAATCTACCATTTTATGCCGAACGGCCGGTCCTGCGACATCATTCGAGTGAAGATGTCGCCCAGTTCTGGAAAGAGCATCCTGATGGTGTTCTCTGTGTGCGGGATCAGGAATTGAGTCAGCTTGATGACGTATTGCCGAAAGATGCTGTGGTCGTGGAAAAAATTGATCGATTTTTACGCCCCCATCAAATCCTGCTGCTCAAACGCCAGATCGCTGCACCGCGAACCGCTGCTCAACCCACTTCTGAAACTTTGATCCGATAAAATATGCCTTTCAGTTCGCATATCTAACTGAAATCATATTTCCTCAATTGGATTTCAGCCCTCCGCTTGTGGTTCCCGGTGAGCCGAGTATTATGACCGCTTGTTGTGCATGAATTTGCATAGATATCACAGTGGTCAATCATTAGCAGAAAGTTGTCGTGATGATTCATCACGAGCATTCGGGGCCTCGCCCCATGCCATTTCAGGCCCCCCAGGGCGATCTTGCTGTCCTGGCTGGATCGGCGAATCAGGAATTGTCCAAGGCGATCGCCCGTTCACTCGGATTGCGATTGACGCCCGCAGAAACGCATACGTTCAGTGATGGCAATGTGTTTGTGCGAGTGCTTGAAAACGTCCGCGGTCGGGATTGCTTCATCATTCAGGGAGTACACCATCCCGTTAATGATAATTTCATGGAACTGTTGTTCTGGATCGACGCTCTCAAGCGTGCCAGTGCTCAAAGTGTGACGGCTGTCATCCCCTACTTCAGCTATGCGAAGGGGGATAAAAAGGACGAGCCTCGTGTTTCCATCCGTGCTCGCGTTTGTGCCGATGCCATCGAAGAAGCCGGTGCGGATCGCTGCCTGATGATGGATCTGCACAGCCCGCAGATTCAAGGCTTCTTCCAGATTCCGGTCGATCATCTGTATGGACGTTATGTATTGGCTGAACACATCAGTTCCATGGGGATTGATAACCTTGTGATCTGCAGTCCGGATGTTGGCTTCGCCAAAGGAGCCTCGGCCTTTGCAAAATTGCTGGGCGTGCCTGTTGTCATCGGAAATAAAGAACGAACCGATCATACAGAAAAAGCGGAAGTCCTGGAAATTATTGGGGATGTGAAAGGCAAGAATGTCGTCATTGTGGATGACTTCACGATCTCCGGTGGAACTCTGATTTCGATGGCGGAGTTGCTGAAAGCTCGCGGCGCTAACGACATTTATGCAGCGGTCTCCCACGCGGCTCTCACCGAAAGTGCAGGCCCGAAAATTACGGCCAGTCCAATTACCAAGCTTTTCACAACCGACACCATTGAGCCGTTACCGAAAAAATCGTGCGAGAAACTTCAAATTGTGAGTGTCGCCGAAGTCTTCGCAGCTGCGATTCGTTCGGTACACGATCGAACCAGTGTGAGTATGCTGTTCCCAGAGAATCCTAAGCAGAAGTAATCCCACCGATACTCAACGACTTGCATTCAACTCAAGACAGACTGTCATTTCTTCAGGTGGATCCGAAACTCTGATAAGATAGAATTCATGCGATAAAAGTAATCGCATTAGAAATAATTTTTCGGGAGCAGGGTCTGGGATGCACATAGCGTTTGTGACAGCGGGGGGAGCGGGGATGTTTTGTGGGTCCTGCATGCAGGACAACGCACTCGCTCGTGCGCTGATGCAACTCGATTGCGAAGTCTCGCTGATTCCGACATATACGCCTATCCGAGTCGATCAGGAGAACATGTCGCAGACGCCTGTTTATCTGGGAGGCATCAATCTCTATCTCGATAACAGTGTCGGTTTCTGGAAGCATTTACCACGACCGCTGGTTTCCTGGCTCGATCACCCGCGGGTTATCAAATGGGCCACTTCGTTTGGAATTAAAAACGACGGAGCAGATTTGGGCCCGATGACCATTTCCATGCTCAATGGAGATACTGGTCCGATGCAGCGTGAGTATCAGGTTTTTGTTGATCATCTGGTCGATGACCTCAAGCCTGATGTCATTCTGTTTACGAATGCATTACTGAGCGGAGTGATGCCATTGCTGACAAAGCGATACTCAAAGCCGATCTTCTGCCTGCTGCAGGGCGATGATTTGTTTCTGAATCAACTGCCCGAAAAACACCGTCAAACAGCACTCGAATCGATTCGCAAAAACAGCGAAAAGTTTGCCGGCTTTATCACGCATACTCGCAGCTATGCGGATTTGATGTCTGAATTTCTGGAGATCGATCGAGGACGCTTTCTGCAAATTCCTCTCTCTGTTGATGTGGAAGCTCATGAAGTGCAGGGTCGTGCCACTTCCGCCAACACGTCTCCACGAATCGGTTACTTTGCCAGACTTGCTCCCGAAAAAGGATTACTCGAACTCGTTCAGGCAACGCGTCATTTACATGAGGATGGTATCGATTTTGAATTGCATGCCGGCGGATACCTCGGACCGCAGCATCGAGCGTACTTCAAGAAAATTCAGTCAGAAGCAAAATTCCTGGGAGACCGATTTCAATACATCGGAAGTCCTGCTCTGCATTCCGAGAAGATGGATTTCCTGAGACAGCTCCACCTGTTGAGTGTCCCTGTGAATTATGAGGAGCCGAAAGGTCTGTATTTGCTCGAAGCGATGGCAGCAGGGATTCCGGTTGTCCAACCGCGACGGGGTAGTTTCCCGGAATTGATCGAATCGACTGGTGGAGGCTTAATGTACGAGCCAGGCAATTCCCGCGAACATGCGAACTCGCTCCGGCAATTGCTGGAAAATCCAGAACTGCATTTGCAGCATCGCACGACTGGACTGAAAGGCGTAAACGCCCGACACACTTCAAAAGAGGCGGCCAGAGCATTGTTGAAAATTTGTCGCGACGCCGTCGAAAGTCCATGAGAGAACTCAAACCATCACTGATTCGGCTTGCCTGAGATTGCTGATCAAAATTTGATCAAGAAAAATCCCAGCCGGTGGCGGGGGCGCTCTCGCCACCCGTCGCCTGATCTCATCGATTATTTCTCAAGCACATGAATTCGCACGGGTTGAGTGGCTTGTCCGCCTGCTGCAGTCGTTCGCAGATGGAACAGTCGCGACTGCGGTTTCGCAGCCGGATCGCAGGTAATGAAGAATTCGCGTTCGGTGTTTTCATCGGTAATCAATAACCCGTTCAAGCCGATGTTATCGACATAAACGCCGTAAGGTAAATTCCGACCGGAATCTTCATTACCAAACGAGATCGGTCCTTTGTGTCCATTGCGATTGGCGATAACTTTCAATTGAATCGTTTCCCCCGGAGACACTTCGAACTCCAGGATGTCAGCATCTGGTTTGGAAACTGGCTGCGGACTACGAGGCGAGGCAACGATTTCCAAAGTCAGCTTAGGTTCGCCACCACTTTTCCACTCTTTGAAGCCATTCACATCGTGACTACGAACATCTCCGAGGATGTCAGCCTCAGCCGTAATCTTGACGGCTTCTGCCCATGCGGGATCAATATCCGTTTTCTCATCAACTGAGATCACTCCCAAAGCTTCAATCTGTCCTTCTTCGACAGTCAACGGTGTTGTGACTGAAATACCTTCTGGCAAATTTTCAAACATGAAGGTCACAGGCCCCATGTAGTTGTCTTTACGATTCACCCTCACCTGAAATTCCTGTCGGCTGCCGGGATGCAATGTGAGTTTGTCGGTTTGCAAACGGGGTTGAAAATCTGGCTGACGCGGGCGAATATCCAGTTGATATTTGAAATCTGGTCCCTCGTAGTTACGGACATCAGAAATTTTCACCAGATAATCGCCATCGGCAGGAGCGGTGAAAAAGAGACGGGAATCGCTGCCGAGATCTCGCTGGCTGGAATCATCATTTTCATAATAGACTGGGAAGACTGGAAGCCCATTGGGGATGACATTCTCCTCAGGAGCAATCGGCTCGACGATATAACAGGGTTCATTTAAGGCGTGCGACAGCGGGGTGGTATCGAAGTAACCCCAGCGATTCCCGCCTCCCGGATACATGTTAAAACCGGAGTCTGCCCCCCGTGGATAGTGATACAGTTTTGCAACTTCACCATTGGAATAGAGATACTCGTTGAGCTTCATTTCCGTCCAGTTGAAGATCCGGAAATCGTTGAATTGATCAGAATTTTTCCCACGGAATGTGAAGTAAGATTCCCTCACCGCCTGAAGGTTCACACGGAGTAATTTTTCTCCGTTATTATCCAGGACTTCCACAATAGAATCGAGCGGTGACTTTGAACGAGCGGCGTTAGTTTCGATCACCCATTCTTCACCGGCCTGACAATGAATCCGAAAGAGATCGAAGTCAGCCTGCAAACCGTTACGACCTGAGATAACGCCACTGATCGAAGCAGGAATCTGCACGTCACCAGCTTGGTCAGGGGTTTGATTCGGTTCGGTTTCCGTCAGCTTGACCGCTTCCTTTGCTTCAGGAATGATGGAATCAGTTGTGTGATCGCTCTGATTGCTCATTGCAGAAGTCGAATCAATTTCTGGAATTCGATAGGCCATGATCGTGCCATCAAGTCGGCCAGTGAAGAACGATTTCTGATCCCCTGAAAGACAAGCCGTTGCACCGGTTTCCCGGCTATCTTTTTCCCAGACATAAATCTCCTGAACGGAATTGGCGTTCCAGAGTTTGATCACCCCATCTTCCGAGAATGTCAACAGATGTTGACCATCAGCCGTCCACAATAAATTGGAGACGGTTGCTTCGTGGGCAAAGCGGGCGAACAGTTGGGGATTAATCTTCGGTTGATCGCGGGATACCGTTTTCCAGATTCTTAATTTCTTATCGGCACCGACAGCCGCCATGCGATCCCCAGTTGGAGAAAACTGACAGGCGTAAACTTCCTTGAGCGGTTGCCCTAGCGTATCGAGTCGCATTCCATCGGAGACCCGCCAGACTTTGCAGGTATCATCGGCACTGCCGGAGATCAGCAGCTGACCATCTGGACTGAACGCAACATCGTAAACGGAACCATTATGACCTGAGAGTACATGAAGCTGCTTTCCGATTGCGGTTTCCCACAGGATGATGGATTTATCATAACTGCTCGTCGCAAGTGTTTTTCCATCGGGAGAAAGTTGTGCATCGAAAACCGTATCGTAGTGTCCTTCATACAAGTGCAATTGCTTCCCAGAGCCAGTTTCATAAATGGCAACCCACCCTCCCCGGCCAGTGACTCCAGAAGCGACAACCAGCTGAGTCCCATCATGTGAGAAAGAAAGTGAATTGATTTTTCCGGGAATCTCTTTCAGAGTGAGACGTGGAGATTCCAGTGGAATTTGTTTTCTGTCATCTGAGACCGTTGTTGGGGCCGGCATAATCAACACTTCCCCATAGCGACCAACTGCTAACTCTCCCGTAGGAGAGGTTGCCAGAGCCGTGACTGGCTGCATGTTCTGATAAGCGGGGATCTCCGGAACATTCAGCATCAAACGATCAGGCTGCTTGCCTTCTGGTCCTGCTGCTCCCGATTCAATCCAACTCCTCAGCACTGCAATTTCTTCAGCAGTCGGCTGCGGTTCATCTTCTGGTGGCATGGCCGGCTCGGCTCGTTTTTCGATGAGTCGAATCAGCAGACTGTTTTCGGGATCTCCGGCTAACAGGACCGGTTTCTCTTTCAAACCTGCATGGAGAGACTGATAAGTTTCCGTAGAAAAGTCAGCTTCTCGATCCGCTTCGCTGTGACAGCCTGAGCAGTATTTGTTGAGGAGCGGTTGGACATCGCGCAGGTAGACGGGATGAACTTCATCGGCTGCTTGAAGAAATTGACTTGACGCGATAATCAACAGCAGTGTGCTGGATACAAAGTAGTGTGGGATATATTTTGTTGTCAACATGATTGATTGCTTTGATGGTAGTTAAACTGTAGGTCAGGCTGTGCCTGACAAATTATGCCAGGGTGGCGGGGGCGCTCCGCGTCAGCGGAAGCCCCCGGAAGTTCAACGATTCGGGGGGCTTCTCTCCGAGAGCGTCCCCGTCACCCCGGAGGTCCTTTTCAATGGGATACAGGAAATCCGGTATCCAATTGCAACAGGGTTTAAGTTCACTGATGAGTTTAAATGTTGCGGCCCGACCCATTACCATAGAACCATCAATTCCGATGTGACTTCAGGGGGAGAGCAGGATGTATCGCAGTTCGTGTGCAGCCATACTGTTTGTGATTGGGATGTCTGCACAGGCATACTCACAGGGAAACAATGAGAACTCCAGCAAGCCGAACATCCTGCTGATCGTTTCCGACGATCAGGGTTATAATGATCTCGGCGTTTTGAATAACGATTTGATCACGCCGGCTTTGGATCGAATCGCTCGGTCAGGAACACGGCTGACGAATTTCTACGTCACCTGGCCTGCTTGTACTCCTTCACGATCGGGCTTACTGACGGGCCGCTATCCTCAGCGGAATGGCGTCTACGATATGATTCGCAACGAAGCTCCCGACTACGGCTACAAATACAAACCGGGTGAATATGATCTGACTTTCGAGCGGATTGGCGGGATGGATCAACAGGAAATCATCATTCCTGCTCTCTTACAAAAAAGTGGATACGCCTCGGCGATTTATGGGAAGTGGGATCTCGGTTCGCTCAAACGCTATCTGCCAACTTCCCGCGGCTTCGACGACTTTTACGGTTTCGTCAACACCGGCATCGACTATTTCACGCACGAGCGATACGGCGTGCCGAGTATGTTTCATAATCTTGAGCCGACCGAAGATGACAAGGGGACCTATTGCACTTACCTGTTTGAACGCGAGGCATTGAAGTTTCTGGATCGTGTTCCCGAAGAGCAGCCGTTTTTTCTGTATCTGCCGTTCAATGCACCCCACTCGTCCTCTGCATTGGAACCGGAGATTCGTTCGAGTGTTCAGGCTCCCGAAGAATTCAAGCAGATGTATCCGCCAGTCGAAGAGGAAGTGAAACCGACCAATTCGTATCGATATGGAAACCCGGCTCTGGTCACCACGCAAGAAGCCCGCCAGCGGGATTATCGAGCCGCAGTGACTTGCATGGATGCGAGCATTGGTAAAGTTCTCGACAAACTCGAACAGCAAGGGAAACTCGATAACACCATCGTCATTTTCTTCTCGGACAATGGCGGCAGCGGGGGAGCCGATAACTCTCCACTTCGTGGTCACAAATCCCAAATGTGGGAAGGCGGAATCCGGGTCCCCTGTATCATCAGCTGGCCTGATGGGGATATTCCCATGGCCGAAGTGAATGATGAGTTTCTGACTTCGCTGGAATTATTGCCAAGTCTGGCCATTGCGACCGGAACCAGCATTCCGGCGGATTTGACGCTGGATGGTTTCAACTGGTGGCCAACGCTGCGGAACGCAACTTCATCTCCACGACAGGAAATGTTCTGGAAACGCCGCAATCAGATCGCGGCTCGTGTGGGAGATTACAAATGGGTTGTCCAGAGCGACAATCAGGGCGGACTCTATCACCTGGCTAATGACCTCAGTGAGAAAAACGATCTTTCCGAAACTCACCCCGAACTCCTGAAACAGATCCAGCAGCGATATCAACGCTGGCTCGAAGAGATGGAAGCGGCTGAACCAAGAGGACCATTTCGAGATTATTGAAGAATGGATAGTGGAGTAAGTTCTCTTAAGAACGCCTGAAAAACGAAATCAAAACAACTCATAATGGGGTGGCGGGGGCGCTCCGCGTTAGCGGAAGCCCCCGGA
>DOCI01000002.1:24913-26929 GCA_003503535.1 Planctomycetaceae bacterium | reverse complement strand
CCCGGAGAAATTACGATTCGGGGGCTTCTAATCGAGAGCGCCCCGCCACCCTTTGCGAGTCACTCTTGATAGAATTTCGTTCCTGAATATTGTCAGGCGTTTTAAACTGAGATCAGCCGAATGATCACCCCCATGAGAGTGGTGCCTTGCTTGACACGACTTCGCTCACCGCATATCACCCGTGAAGAGGACATGATCGAGTTCGATGATGGCTCTGGGCATGAAGAGGTTTTGGGGAGTAATGCGTGAATTCATTACAAAGACAGGGGTCAGCCAGAGGGGGTTCTTCATCTCGTGAATTCCCCAGGCCTCCGCTTTGGATTCGTGCAATTGCACCGGCTGAGCTGTTCGTAATTTCATTTCTGGTTCTGATCGCATTCGGAACCCTGATGCTGAAATTCTTCCCCGGATTGTATCGTGGTGAGGGACTCGGCTGGACCGATGCGGTTTTCACCTCGACCAGTGCCGTCTGTGTGACCGGCTTAATCGTTGTCGATACGGCGACATATTTTACGCCACTCGGACAAGCCGTCATTCTTATGCTCATCCAGCTCGGAGGACTGGGAATGCTCGTTTTGACGAGTGTCATGATTTCGGCTTTGGGAGGTCGCCCGTCCTTACAAACGGAGAAACTCGCAACCGGTTCCCATCATATGATTGCCCTGGTACCGGCCCGTCAGTTAATTCTCGATATCGTCCGCTTTACATTCGCGATCGAAGCGTTGGGGGCACTCGCTCTGTATTTCATCTGGATTCCCCGCTACGGCTTGTTGGGGGCGATGTGGCCTGCAATTTTTCATTCGGTCAGTGCGTTTTGTAATGCCGGATTTTCGACGAATACGGAATCATTGATGAACCTGCAAAGCTCTCCGATGACCATAATTATTATCTCATTTCTGATCATCGCCGGCGGGCTGGGTTTTATCACGATGGAAGAAATTAAACTTCAATTTACCCGGCGAAAGAAATTCGTCAGACGGATGTCCGTTCACTCCCGACTGGTTCTGGTGACAAGCGGAGTCTTAATTTTTGGAGGTTGGATTCTCTTCGCGATTTTTGAGTGGAGAGGTGTTCTCAATGAAATGACAGTGATTGACAAATTGTCCAATTCGTTCTTTATGAGCGTCACTCCCAGGACGGCAGGTTTCAACTCGATCGATTATTCCCTGGCTTCAGACAGCACCAATTTTCTGACGATCATTCTGATGACGATTGGTGGCTCTCCCGGTTCAACTGCCGGGGGGATGAAAACAACCACCTTTGCGTTGCTCGGATTACTGGCCTGGTCCCGCCTGCGTTCACATCCTTCGGTCACTTTTGCCCATCGTTCCATTCCCAGTGAGACCATTCAAAGGGCAACCGGCTTGTTTGTGATATCAACAGGGGTGATCGTTTTCAGTATTTTTCTGATCGAATTCATTGGGGACAGTCTGGGAGCAGAACCGCAGTTTCTGACTCGGATCTTTGAAACCATCAGCGCCTTCAATACCGTTGGACTGAGTATGGGATTAACACCCGACCTGACAACACCTGCGCGATGGCTCATGATTGTTTTGATGTTCGCAGGACGCACGGGACCACTTTCCATTGCAGCGGCATTGATTGTCAGGCTTTCGATCAAAGGAAAATACCGACTGGCCTATGAAGATGTCGTCGTGGGCTAAAGCATGTCAGATGGGGAGGCAATCGCTCCCGCAGATCGTTGCGATGAATAATGAAACCACTTGAATACAGATATTGTGCGACTAACTGGAGATGACCATGAAGCGATTCGTAATTATCGGCCTGGGAAATTTTGGTCTGACGGTTGCCAGGTCTCTGACCGAAATCGGACACGATGTGATCGCGATCGATCTGGATGGTGATCTTATTGATCGACTGGCAACTTACGTCTCTCATGCCGCCGTTGGGGATGGAACCAATCTCGAAACGCTGCAACGAATTGGAGCAGATGATGCGGATGCCGCGATTGTCTCGACCGGGGATGACATCTCATCGAGCATTCTCGCGACGATG
>DOCI01000002.1:24563-24830 GCA_003503535.1 Planctomycetaceae bacterium | reverse complement strand
CTTCTGAAAATCCGAGAGATCTATGTCAAAGTCATCTCAGAAGATCATGCCCGCGTGATGAAACGGATTGGCGTGACCGATACCGTTTTTCCCGAACGGGACACGGCATCGAGCCTGGCAACACGTTTGAGCGGAACTGCTCTGTTGAATTACGTCCATCTCGGAGAGGGTTTCAGCATTCAGGAAATGAGCGTGCCGGAACGCTGGATTGGGAAATCGATTCGCGAATTAGGACTTCGACAAAGTTACGAAATCACAGTGGTCGCC
>DOCI01000002.1:24115-24439 GCA_003503535.1 Planctomycetaceae bacterium | reverse complement strand
CCCCAACCCAACCCACATCCTCAAAGACTCAGATACTCTGATGATCGCCGGGAATGATGAGGCGCTGGAACGGGCGGCGCAGATTACTTGAGATGAGAGAAGATTATAGAAGTTCAGACAAGCCCGCATCAAAAGATTGATTGTAATCACCAACCTCATAAGTTTGACTCTTTGATCGGGGATTGATTTTCAACGAAGTAAACCCCTCTTGTGTCTTCGCCACTCAGAGAACTCTTCGAGATTCTCTGAGCTACGCTTCTCATTAAAACTCATCCGTGTAAATCTGTGCTACTGCATTGTGCCAATATAAAATTCGGGTTGTGT
>DOCI01000002.1:17444-23963 GCA_003503535.1 Planctomycetaceae bacterium | reverse complement strand
AAATTCGGGTTGTGTGCCACTGGCTTTGCCAGTGCAAGTACGAGACGTACACCGAAGCTAAGATACACTGGCAAAGCAAGTACCACCCTGATTCCTTCCGGCTGATGGCTACCGTCTGACGCCTCAAGCCCAATTAACCAATCTCCTCGGGAATGACACGCAGGCTCCCAGTGATTGCATCAAATGTCGACCGCTTTTCATCCAGGTCAGCATCTTCTCCCTGATACAGTACAAACAGGCTGCATTCTTCCAGTTCGATGGCATTGAGGGCCACGTTGGTAATTAAGTCGTGGCAGACGACTTCGAGTTCCTGAGTCATCCAGGAGTTGGACTTATCCATTTTGCGCTCGTAGACATCAAATTCGTCATATTCCTCCTGATAGGATTCCAGAGCCGCATCGAGCACTTCGTCGGCTGTCGCGGTCCCGGGGACAATCGAAACCATCCAAAAGGCTGTCGTTTCTGTCAGTATGGTAACGGAGGACGTTTCCCCTTCTTCGGTATATTCGAGTTGCCAGTAACCGGGGTAACGAAGCTGGAGTCCATTTTTTTCGAATGCTTCATCGAGTGGTACGTTAGCTGTTGGATCCTGGTCGATCATCGTGTTGTTCCGGTTTAATGGCCGTGCTGAGTGGCCAGAGGCGAATGGTGGTTAAGTTTCATGGCAAAAAGGTTGAGAGGATTTCAGCTGTCGCGAAAAAAGACTCTCGCCTCGAATCTTTCTTCAGACGGGCCCCTCAACACTCGCCATTCAACTCTCAATAAGTTCGCATTATAGGTTCTGTAACGATGATGCCAATTGTTAACACTGAACGAACATCGATAACTTTTTGTTTTTCTGAATCAAATTCCAACAAGATCGGAAAACTCATGCTAGTTTTGATAGACAGCCAGTTTCGAGTACGAGTTGGCTTGGGACACTCAAAAGCTACTTGGTGGCAAATGGTGGCCAGGAGAGACGAACATTAAGTCATGCGTCGAACGACTTAATGCCGGACGGAAACACAGAGGAAAGAGCGAACCCTTGGGAATCAGTGCTTTATCAGACTGGTTGTGGCAAATCGCTGCACACGCTGAAAAATTTGGACTCCTCATCGTCCTGATTTTGGCTGGCGCGTTGCAGTACGCTCTGTATCATTATCATCGGGCACATTTCAAACTCAAAGAAGACAAAATTCTCGAAGAACTCGACCGCATGCGGGTTAAACTCCGACGGTTACGCCAGGAAAAATCACTGGCATTTGTCGAGAACAGCGCCATGGCCGATATCTTTGCGGAAAATGATTCGAACCGCACCATCGATGTTCTTCTCAAAAAACTCGTGCCGCACTCCGATGCTGGCTTTGCAATCTTCTTCTCCTACGAAAACAAACAGCTCAATATTTACACTCAACGAGGGATCTCCAAACATACAATCACCATTCTCACACTCGAAGAAAAATGGCTCAATCAGGTGATGCAGGAGGGTGTTTGCCGAATTTCAGATTCCGAATTGTTCAACTCGCGATTTGTCACCTTATTAAACGGGACAGAACGAAACAAAATCAGCGAACTGCACCTCCTGCCCGTTGCTGATGACAAGGAAATGTACGGCGTCGTCGTTTCCACACATCTGTTTCCTGTCGGAACCGATCTCGAACTTCAGCAGGAAATGGTCGGTCGACTCCTCAAAAGAATTACGCCTTCGCTGCGACACCGAATGAATACGCTCGATCAGCAGCAACTCCTCAAGCTGACTCAGGAAAAGCTGGCTCTGCGTGCCATCGCCGATGAATACCACGACCTCCCCACAAAGATGCTCGAAGAATTCCTTCGCCAGTTGAGTGTGCTCGTCGAAGCGGACCGCGGCGCTCTGCTGCTCTTCTCGAATAATCCAGAAACTCCCGTGCGTGTTGTCAATCGCCATGGCATTAAAATGCAGGCCGGAGTTGAATCGATCTGGCAGGATCACGAAATCCGGATCGCAAAATGGGCCAAATCAACAGGCATCACCGGCAGTATGAATGTCGCTGATCTCCGCGAAGCCGAAGTCAACAGCCTCATGAGTCGAGCCCTGACTGTTCCCCTGTACCAGGGAGAATCGATGATGGGCATCCTCTGCATGACGCGTAAAGACGACGGCGTCTATTCGCGTGCTCATATTTCTCTGGCCGAATGGTCAGGCGATTTCCTCGCCGAAACCTTAACTCGCGTTCTCGACCGGGCAGCCGTGGAACGAAAAGCCAGCCTCGATGGACTCACCGAACTGGCCAACCGACGCACCTTCGATGAACGGATCGTCGGCGAACTTGGACAGTCCCAGCGAACCGGCAAACCATGTTCACTTTGCCTGCTCGACCTCGACCACTTCAAGCACGTCAACGACCACTACGGTCATCAGGCAGGCGATGAAGCCCTCCGCCAGTTCGCCCGCCTGCTCGAGGAAGAAGTGAAAAAAGTTCGCCCCTCCGATAATCCCCTCGTCGCTCGCTACGGTGGCGAAGAGATGGCCCTCCTACTTCCTGGTATTGGCGTCGATGGAGCCGTCCGTATTGCCGAATCGATTCGAGCCGCAGCCTGCGAAATGGTCATCCTGCACGGCGGACAGCGCATCGATATCAGTGTCAGCTCTGGCGTCTCCTGCTATCCGCAACACGCCACCACTGTCGAAGGACTTATCGAAGCCGCCGATGAAGCCCTCTATCAGGCCAAACGCGACGGACGAAATGCAGTCCGGCACGCTGGTGCCAACAAGCAGGAACCTGCACGCATCGGTCATTAACGATCAGCCGAGACGGGCCAGTCATGGCTCGAATACGTAAACGTTAATCATATTTTATCAGAAATTCTGTACGTCGCAAATCACTCGACCCCACCCGTCGCATTACCGCGATGGCTCGCCTGTGTTTAGAGGCATGAGACACCGATCCCTGCAAACATCACGACAACTCCAATCTAAAGCCATTCCCATGATCACCGAACAAATCAATTCAGATTCCCTCACCGATCCCTCTACACTGCAGCGGAATTTGGCTACCATGTTCGGCATGGAAACGACTCAGAACCAACCGGAAGCAAAACCCAGAATCGTCGCTGTGATGCCCGCATACAACGCGGCTGCCACCCTCGAACGCACTCTGCAGGACATTCCCACTGGCTCCGTCCAGGAAGTGATCCTTGTCGACGATTGCAGTTCCGATAACACCGTTGAAATCGCAAAACACCTCGGCTTGACCGTTATCGAACATACAAATAATCGTGGCTACGGCGGGAATCAGAAGTCCTGTTATGAAGCCGCTCTTCAGACCGATGCAGACATCATCGTCATGATCCATCCGGACTATCAATACGACAGCCGCGTCATTCCGCAGGCTGCCCAAATCATCCACCTGGGTATTTGCGACTGCATCCTCGGCTCCCGCATCCGCAGCCGAGCCGAAGCCCTCGCAGGCGGTATGCCCCGCTACAAGTACATTGCCAATCGGATTCTCACCACGATTGAAAACGTCGGCCTCGGCCAGAACCTCGGGGACTTCCACTCCGGCTTCCGTGCCTATTCACGCGAACTGCTCGAAACCATCCCCTGGGATCGCAACTCCGAAGATTTCGTCTTCGATTCCCAGTTCCTCGTTCAAGCCGTCAAATTCGGCTTCAAACTCGGCGACATCCCTGTCCCGGTCCGCTACTTCGACGAAGCCTCCAGCATTAACTTCCGCCGCAGCACTACCTACGGCCTCAAAACCCTGGGTGCCGTCGCCCACTTCTGGACTTCAAAACTTGGGCTTTATACACCAAACTACCTCAAACCAAAAACGGATTGATTCCTGCTTACAAGCACGAAGCGTAAGCGAGTGAGTTGAGAAGTGCCCCGTGTCGAGAGGCCAGTTTTGTAGATTGGGTTAGCGAAGCGTAACCCAACAATTATCGCATTGGCATTGAAGCCGGTTTGACTTTGCAGAGGTTGGGTTCCGCGTTCCGCTAACCCTTTCGACGGAACTCAACTCGCTATTCAGTTTTGACACAGTTCACAACTTGATCAATTCTGGACTCCGTCAAGTGCCTGTAATGATAGGGTTTGAATGGTGTGAAGCTAAAATCGCAGAGGGCTCAGCGTTTCAGGATAAGAACGTATTTTATTTCTTCTCGCTGAACTCTGTGTTCTCTGTGGCGAAATTATTTTAGACTCAGCCTCAAATCCATCCCCGGGCACAATATGACGTACAAGAAAGCAAACCACGTGGCCTCATTTCGATTTGAACTGCAACATACTGATCCCAACACCGGAGCACGGGCTGGTCAGTGGCATACGCCGCATGGAATTGTCGATACGCCGGCTTTCATGCCCGTCGGGACTCTCGGCACTGTCAAAGGATTGCTGCCGGAGCAATTGAAGGCAGCCGGGGCTCAGATGGTGCTGTCGAATACCTATCATCTGGCATTGCGACCGGGGGCAGATGTGGTCGAAGAACTGGGTGGACTGCATCAATTCATGAACTGGTCTGGACCAATTTTGACCGATTCAGGCGGTTTTCAGGTGTTCAGTCTGGCAAAACTCTCGAAACTGACGGACGATCAGGTCGTGTTTCGCTCGCATATTGATGGAAGTCTGCTCGAACTCTCGCCCGAAAAGGCGATCCGGATTCAGGAACAGCTGGGGGCTGACTGTATTATGTGTCTGGATGAATGCCCGCCGCACGATGTCGGTCAGGATCGATTGCGGGCCGCAGTTCAAAGGACAACCGCCTGGGCGGCTCGGTGTAGGGATGCTCAAAAGCGGGATGATCAGGCGTTATTCGGAATCGTGCAGGGGGGGATTGATCCTCATTTGCGGGAGGAGTCGGCTGAAGGATTATTGCCACTCGATTTCCCAGGCTATGCCATCGGCGGGTTGAGCGTGGGGGAAGATCCCAACGATATGTACAAAACCCTGGATTTCACAACGCCCTTTCTGCCGGTCGAAAAACCTCGCTATTTAATGGGTGTAGGCAAGCCGGTCGATTTGCTGGAGTCGATCATTCGGGGAGTAGACTTGTTTGACTGTGTGATGCCAACCCGTAATGGACGCAATGCGATGGCATTCACTTCGAATGGTCCGGTAAAAATTCGGAATGCCAAATATCAGCGGGATGTGACGCCGCTCGATCCGGATGGGCCTTCTGAAGTGGGGCGGATTTATTCCAGGGGATACCTCCGGCATCTGTTTGTGGCCAAGGAGATGCTGGGGGCGATTTTGCTCTCCTGGCACAATATTGCCTTCTATGAAAATCTGGTTCGGGAGATGCGTCAGGCAATTTTTGAGAATCGGAGTGCGGAGTTTCGGGCGGATCAACTTGCCCGTTGGGGCAGCGATCCCTAATATACGCAATTCTTTGCTGTGAAATTGCGGCATTTTCGCCTGATTTACGGCATTTTCAGCCCATTTGAACTCAATGTATGACGTACTGAGGGAATCGAATCGCGATTTCCGGGAAGATTTTATGGCTTTTTCCACGCAAATTTTGCATCAAATCTGCCTGCTGGCTCAAGAAGCAGCCGAAGGCGGGGGTGCTGCTGAGCAGCCGGGTCTATTCGATGTGTTCGGCGTGCCTGTGATGGTCATGATTGCGATTTATGTCGTATTAGTGATGCTGCCGCAGAATAAAGAGCGAAAAGGCCGTCAGGATTTCCTGTCGAATTTAAAGAAAAACGATCAGGTCGTCACGATTGGCGGTGTTTTTGGAACGGTGACAGGTTTCTCAGCTGATGGAACGCAGGTCACTCTGCGGGTCGATGAGAATACCCGGATTCGCGTTCGTAAAAGCAGTATTGAGTCGATTGTGAAAACTGAAGGCGAAGAAAAGCCAGCTTAATAAAGTCTGCATCTGGCAATATGTTGCGTGCCATGCAGAATTGACATTGCGACTGAGATCAAAGTCGAAGTAAAAGTGCATTTAATAAAAAATCCGACGGATGGCTGTCGGGTCTGGTAATCGATCGAGAACGAAAGACACGACGGAATGTCCGCTTGGATTGTAATACTGTGGATTTTGGCAATTTTCGTAGCCCCGATCATTTTGGGGCAATTCATTGCACGTGCAACGAAAATGAAAGATGACTCCGGCCGGTTCAGTACCGTGCTCGTTTTGCTGGCCATCTTTCTGGCTCCGTTTGCCAGTCAGTTGATCCACGGCGAGAAACTCTCGGATGCCTTCCGACTGGGAATTGACCTGGCTGGGGGTACGAATCTGGTTTATCAGGCCGATACCGAGCAGGCTGAAGAGAGCGGCAAGGAAGTCAACGGCCAGTCGATGGATGAACTGGTGCGGGCAATTACCCGCCGCGTGAATCCTTCCGGTACTGAAGAAGTCACCGTGAGACAGGTCGGCGATGATCGCGTTGAAATCATCATTCCTGGAGCCGATCCTGATTATGTTCAGGCGATGAAAAAACAGATCACGAATCTGGGAAGCCTCGAATTCGGCATCCTCGCCTCACGGCACGATAATCAGCATCAATCTCTGATCGCTCGCGCAGAAGCCTCTGGCGAAGACGTTTACGATG
>DOCI01000002.1:13100-17323 GCA_003503535.1 Planctomycetaceae bacterium | reverse complement strand
CAGAAAAACGGGCTCAATGGGTGCCTGTCGCTCGGACTCAAACGGCTGATGGCCAAAGCGAACTCAAAGATATCACTGGTGGACCCAACGATGTCATGCGGGAACGGGAAGTCGATGGCCAAACCATTCGCGAATTCCTGATTGTTCTCGATCCTCCAGAACAACGCGTCGACGGTAGTTTTCTGGTCAACTCGCGTCCGACGATGGATCCCAACTCCGGCATTTCGATCGGATTTACCTTTAATGCCCAAGGTGGTTTCCGCTTTCAGAATCTGACAAACCGCTATCAGCCCAAGAAAGATGGTAACACCTATCGACTGGCTGCGATTCTGGATGGCAAAATCCACAGTGCCCCAAACATTAATGCGGTCATTGCTCAGGATGGTATTATCACCGGCGACTTCACCAACGATGAAGTCACCGAGATGGTCAGCGTGTTGAACTCGGGAGCTTTGGAACTGCCGCTGATTAAAGAACCGATCAGCGAATACACCATCAGCCCGCTGTTAGGGGTTGATGTTCAGGAAAAAGGTAAAATGGCGATCACCGTGGCTGCCGTCACTGTGCTGGCCTTCATGTTCGTTTATTACTGGGTTGCTGGCTTGATTGCCAACCTCTCACTGATTGTCAACGTGGGTTTGATTCTTGGTGCGATGGCGTTGTTCGATGCCACTTTCACCTTGCCTGGTCTGGCGGGTCTGGTGCTGACGATCGGTATGGCGGTCGATGCGAATGTGCTGATCTTCGAACGTATGCGGGAAGAACTGGAAAAAGGTTCGAGCCTGCGTCTGTCGATTCATAATGGTTTCTCAAAAGCGTTCTCGACGATTATCGATGCCAACCTGACAACGCTGATCACTGCGGTCATCCTGTATGCCCGGGGAACCGAACAGGTCAAAGGTTTCGCGGCTCTGCTGATCATCGGGATCATCATGAGTATGTTCAGTGCCCTGTATTTCGGGCGATTGATGTTCGATCTGTTTGAGCGAATGAAATGGTTGTCGGCTAAGTCGATGCTCGGTAAGAGCATGGTCGCCACCACCAACTGGAACTTTGTTGGTAAACAGGCACTGGCGACGATTGCTTCACTTGCCTTGATCATTGGCGGCATGGCTGCTCTGTTCTCACGGGGGAGTGACAATCTCGATATCGACTTCACCGGGGGCTCGATGGTGACCTTCCAGTTCCAGGACGATCCAGGAATTGATGAGACCCGCCAATCTCTGCAGGCTGAATTCGGTAATGATATGACCGTTGAACAGCTGATTGTGCCTGGCATTGTCGAAGGGGAACCCGAACAGAAATTCTTCCGCCTGCGTACCAAAAATGAGGACACCGCAGAAGTTCGCAAACTCGTCAACAAAGCCTTTGAGACTTCCGGTCACGAACTGACCAAGGTTTCCATGGAATTCGGCGACATCGCCACAATTCCCGCAGCACCAGAGGAAGAGGCTGCGGAAGGTACTGCAGCCAGGGCCAACGCAGATCTGTTTGCTGGTGGCTCAATTGTAACATTGAATTTCAGCGATGAAGTGACGACCACGATTATCGAAGATGAATTTAAAGAGGCCTACGCCGGAGTTGTTGGGAACGACAATGTCGATGGAGACAACCTTGCAAGTCTGTTCACAGTAACTGGAACTGAAGGTTCCGGGCTTGATGCCAAGGACAGTGCCGTCAAGCGGTTCTCGGTGGCCGAGTTGAAAGTCCGCAAAGAACTGCCAACCGATCAGGTTCGGCAAACACTGGTTGACATGCAGCAGATGATGGCCGAGCGTCCGGTGCTCGATGAAGTTAACACGTTCAGTTCTGCGGTCGCTGGCGAAGCCAAGATGTCCGCTCTGATGGCGATCCTGTTGTCTCTGGCTGCCATCATCGGTTATGTCTGGTTCCGCTTCCAGAAAATTGCTTATGGACTGGCCGCTGTTATTGCATTGATTCATGACGTTCTCTGCGTGCTGGGTCTGGTTGCGATTGCTTCCCTGTTGAGTACGACTCCGCTGGGACCAATTCTGGGACTGGTCGACTTCAAGATTAATCTGCCGATGATCGCCGCCTTCCTGACGATTATCGGTTACTCGTTGAACGATACGATTGTCGTGTTCGACCGAATTCGCGAAGTCAAAGGCAAGAATCCGGAACTGACCGAAGACATTATTAACCGCAGTTTGAATCAAACTCTCTCCCGAACATTATTGACCTCGTTCACGACATTGATCGTGGTGGCGATTCTGTATGTTCTCGGAGGTGAAGGCCTGCACGGCTTCGCGTTCTGTCTGGTCACCGGTGTTGCAATCGGTACTTACAGTTCGATCTACGTCGCCAGTCCGGTCTTACTCAGACTGGCCAATCCAAAAAAGCCTGCACCAACTGAGACGATGACTGTTCAGGCATAACGCAGGGTCCGCTGTGCGGACCAGATGCAGCAGTATTCACAAAGAAAGCCGTCACAATTTTGTGGTGGCTTTCTTTTATTAATCATCTTAACACAAAGCATCAGCGAGAAATTGAATATCTGCGACATGGGTGGCTGGGGTCGAACGAAGTGTGCCCCCAGAACGATCTATCATCTGGGGGCTTCGCTACGCTATGACCCCAGCCACCCAGCCGGTGATCCCTCTTGCACGAGAGGATTGTATGTAGTCCGGGCCTTAGCTTCCGAATGGTTACTGGGCCAGGAACTTTAGTCCATTTTCAAAAATGACCTGCAGTGTTTGGCAGGAGCAAGTACAGTAATTCAGGCCGTTTGGTGTCCATGCGAAATCAGAGACCATTTGAAAATGATCTAACGTAAAATTTCACACTCCGGTACTTCTTGCTCGAAGATTCTTTTCCCTTTATCTGTGACTTTGGTATTAAACAACCGAAGATATGTTAATTGTACGTTCTCCTTTAACTGCAAAATTCCCTGATCAGTCACAGAGTTAAAACTCAGGTCGACATCTTGAACTTGTTTTATTTCAGCAAGATATACCAAACCCTCGTCGTTGATTTGATTTTCTGCAAGTACCAAATATTGAAGTTGTTTTAATTCTTTAAGATGAATTAAACCAGCACCTGTGATTGCGTTCCCAGATAGAGTCAAATGCTTAAGTTTTTTCAATTTACTGAGGTATTGCAGACCAGCATCGGTTATTGAACAATCTTCCAGATTCAACTGCTCTAAATTTTGTAATCCTCCAATTATTTTCAGTGCTGAATCTGTAATCTGTTTACTGTTTATTATTAACGATTCCAGGCTCTGAAGGTCTTTCAAGTGTTCAATACCACCATTGGTAATATTTGATCCACTGATCGCAAGACTTTGTAGCTGTCTCAACCCACTCAAATGCGATATTCCTGAGTCTGTAACTTTACAGTCATAAATCTCCAAATGGTTCATTTCAGCCCAGTTAGCGAGGTGCTTCAGACCACTGTCTGATATTTCTTCTCCACGAATCGTGAAAAATGGAAATTGTGAAAACATACGTCTTCCAACCTCTAAGCTAACTTTGCGTGCTGGAACGACTTCGGGAGAGATCACTTCCCCATTCATCAGAACAATCAGACTTAAAGAATCATTGGATCCAGGTTCATCTAACTCGTACCGAATTAACCAATACCAGAAGTCACTTTTTAAGCCGCCTGCCTGATGTAATTCTGTGGATTCACGAATCCAGGAGCCAAATTCTGAATTCTTTACTAGCTTATCTTTTAAAGCATCAGTGAGCCTCATTGCGTCTCTGGCCGCGAACGGCGGGTTCGGGTCAGTTACCTTCCAAGGGGGAGTCTGTTCTAACTGCTCAAATGTAACCGACGAAATAAAACCAGTTCGCCCAGACACGCTAAAATAACTGACATAAGCAGATTCAAATCCTGAAAAGGCTTCGACTCTTTGCGTAAAACTCAACTCGCAAATGATCATTAAAACGATAAGAATTGCTATTGAATGTCTCATTATTATACTAATCTGATAGGTTAAATTAGACGCAGAGTTCCCGATCGTCTTTGTAGGTTGGATACTAATATCACAAGATCTTTTACGATTCGCTCTCCCTGTCTATCTGAATAGCAAATTCAATTTTGGCTCCTCTAAACCGGGTTGTCAGTTCTGACGTTTACATTAAAAGAATATGACGGAGTCAATTTTTTTGTTGACATTGAATCTGCATTTGACCATTGATTGGTTCTGGATTGATGGCTCTCTCTCTCAGAATCAGTACCCGCAGGATGGTTTCATCTTG
>DOCI01000002.1:1845-12908 GCA_003503535.1 Planctomycetaceae bacterium | reverse complement strand
GTTCCCAAGGAGGACCTTGGGAAGAGTTGAAAGGTACACACTATCTGGCGCACAGCGGACACTACTTTTCGTCTCTCGTTAAATTTTGCACATTCTTGAATTCAAAGTCAAAAAAAACTGCCGGTTAAGCCAGCAGTAGTGCACGTCGGGTGACATTAAGCGAGAGACGATTTACTACATCTTATAGCAACGATTCGAGCAGCATGCGGAGTTTACGCATTTCCAGGCCGAGGGAATTGGGGTCGCTCAGGCTGGGGATCATGTCGACGCTGAAGGCGCGGCGGTAATCGTAGCGTTTGAGGCCGGTGATAATGCGGCTGTAATCGATTTCTCCCAACCCAACCGAGACCTGCATCTGGTCGGGAGTGGAATCGCGGAAGTGAACATGAGTTGTGAACGGGAAGACGATGTCGTAATCCTGCTCACGATGCGGGCCACACGTATAATGGGTCGGGTCGAGTGTCAGTCCCAGTCCCTTGACAGCTCCGCAAAGTTCGGTGGCTGTGTGTGGGTCTTCCGTCAGGCGACCGATTTGCGTTTTTAAAGAGAGTCGGATGCCATCCTGAGTCGCCAGGGTGACAAGTTTTTTGAGACGATCGGTTTCGTCATTGAAAGGTGTTCCCAGCTCCAGTGAGGGAATGGTCACCTGAGTGATTTTCAGAAGCTTGGCGAATTTGAACAGGCTGGGGAATTCGTCCGGTTTCATTTCGCTGGTGATATTGATCGCGCAAATGGAAAGGCGAGTGGCATTTCGACAGCGGGAAACTGCGGCATCGGGATCTTCGATGATACTCGCAATCGTAAAATCATCTCCCTGATCACTCAGGGTCAGTTCGATGCGATCGTATTCCAGATCGGCCAGTTGTTGACACGCATCTTCAAATTTCAGGTGGGAATAACAACCGGTCGAGGCAGAAATAAACACGACGACACACTCCTTGTGCTCGGGCAGGCGAAAATAGATCGAGAGCTAATTCAATTTGCTCGGTGTGCAAATCGATTTTTGACACTCATGTATTCAAATGTCAATGCAATCTGGAAGGATCAATGTTTTGAAGTCAGACGCAGAATATCATAGTGATGAGTCGAAAAATTTGACTTCTGTGTGAATTTACAGGGACTGGAGAATTTCTGCAACGGCGTCCTGTTAGTCAAATCGTGTTGTTCGCAGGAATTACACGGATTCTCCGTAATCTGACGGGCATTTTAGCCGATATACGAATCAGGTCTAGTGGTGTAACCACTTTGTGTATGAGGGGTGGCGAATAATCCGCACACTCGCAGGCGTGCACAATTTGTTTTCATCACTTCCAGAATTCATGGGGACGTTACTCAAAACAATTGCGTTCTGCGGAATGACATACGGACAATTTGTCCGTTCCGATTATTACTTATAATCCCGACAAGTCGAGGTTTCTTCGATTTGAGGGAAGACACGCGGGATGAGCGTGGGGGAATCTCGAATGCGACTAAACACATGGAAGTCTACAATCGCTGCTGGTTTGCTGATTGGCCTGGGTTCAGGTTGCAGCTCAATGCACAATCAAACGGTCCGGGGACAAAGCCCGGAAGCTCAACTGCTCGTTCATGAGGAAGGCTGGAAAGCGACTCAGGGCGAGATTCAGCAGGTCGGCCGGGTCGATCCCCCTCTCGAAGGAGAACTCAAAGGGGCGGTTCAAAATCATCTGTATGGCGAAATGACCACACAGCACCGTTATCGTTCGGGTGTCGAAGGTCAAGTCGTGAATCCAGGCTTCCCGGCCCCTGGAATGGCGCCTGGCCCTCGTGGCCGCAGTCCCTATGCGGGTTATGGGCAATTTGATACTCAACCCTGCCCGGCTGGTCCTTATGCAGGCTTCCACAATGCTCCCCCTTCTCACCAGGAGCAGGGCTGGGATCACGGCGGACGTCAGCATCGCGGCGTATATAACTATCACACGTACACTTATCAGGAACCACGTGGCTTGTGCTACCCGGAACAAAATCAGCCGGGTGGAGTGGTGACGTATCCGTACTACACGCACAAAGGTCCCAGCGATTTCTTCTATCAGGGTGATACCGAATAATTTGTATCCCATTGATGTAGTTTCTCGTGAAGAGCCGTTTTACGGCGATTCCCGACTCTGAACGAAAAGCTCTGGCCATTCTTATGGCCAGGGCTTTTTGTCATTGATCATCTTAACCCGACGCGTCAGCGAGGGGACGGCGTTCAGACTATAATTCGTTTGAACTTAAATCCACATAAAGTTTATGTCTTCTCATGCAAGATATCGTCAACGCAGAGAGAGCGTCATCAACCATCAACGCGTGCCCCTCGCTGAAGCTTCGGGTTAAGAAAAGATAGATAAATCCATTCAAACGGGCAGTGCCCGACGAAAGATCCTGCAAAATGTTGCGTCAACTTGCACTCGATGATGCGTAAAAGTTGCAAGGAATTCGATTAATCAGACTCATCTACCGGAGAAGGTCTGGTCTGGAATATGATACGACCGTCTCGGCAATTTAGGTCGACTATTCCGTTTATGCGGAGAAACCTTGCCTGCGGTGTCGACCTGAACGATTACTGTAATCAGTCAAACTTTTTGGGCATCTTCAGGGCTTTCATCGACCGATGTAAGCAGTACATCTTGCCGAGACGGAATGTCTCCAGTTCCGCTGTCTGCTCGCCACTCATTCATTATCCACAGTTGAGAGAAATCATTCGACGATGATCAGTAAGCATCTCGCCTGTTGCACGTATTTGGCCGTTTTTGTTTCGGCAAATTTGACTTTTGGGCAATTCAAAGAGCCTAACTATGCACCTGCTCAGCAGGGTGTCATTCAGTCTCCGCGTATTATTCCGAAAACAACACATTCCAGCAATCAGGAATTGTTGAAACTCGTTGACGAAGCGATTGAAGTTTCGAGTAGACGGTATTTGATTGCCAACGAGCATTCTCCCTGGCAAATTTATCACGGAATGAATGCGTATCGTCACGATTTTCTGGTCGACTACAACGGCACCCTTGTTCCTGCATCTGACTGGTTGTCACAAACCAATCCTCAGTTCCGTGGGCTGCCCTGGTTTGAAAAAACAGTGCATGGCGGACGGGCTCATCGGTTCACGAAGCCTTATCACTTCGAAGGGCACCCGAATCAATCCCTCGCATTGATGGTGATGTGCAACTTCCCCTACGAACACACATTTATGACGGACGATGGTCCGATCACGATTCAGAACATCATCGATAATGCAAAAGCGGATTTGAATCCTCGCGAAGAATTGACATGGACACTCTGGTTCCTGACTCACTATCTCGATGAAGACGACACCTGGATGACCCGTCGCGGAGAAACATGGAATCTCGAGAAACTGGTTCAGAATCAAATCAATACTCAGGTTACCGAGGCAGCTTGCGGCGGAACTCACAATCTGTATGCACTTTCTGCTGCCCGAAACAATCACGTCCGCAATGGTGGTGAAATTCGTGGAGTCTGGCTGCAGGCCGATCAGAAGATCAAACGCTACCTCGTCGCTGCAAAATCTCTGCAACGACCAGACGGTTCGTTCCCCACCAATTACTTCCGAGGCTATGGCTATCCGAAATCCTTCAGCGAACAGATTGCATCGAGCGGTCATATGATGGAATGGATTGTGGTCGGAGCCGACCAGACTCAACTGGATGACAAATGGATTGAGCAGGGCATTCAGCATATCAGCGAGAAGTTGATCAAATATCGCGATGAATCCGCTGAATGCGGCCCGCTGTATCATGCGGTCAGTGCACTGGTATTGTACCGCGAACGCATGAATGGAGTTGCCTGGCCTCGACCAGAACAGGAGCCTTCCAGTATCAATCCGCTGCCTGCTGCTTCTACACTGACTAAAATTCAGGAGAGCCCAGCAGCCAGTGAACCTGCAACAATGTCTCCGGAACAGTCACTTGAAGCCAAGCCACTGCCCGAACAAACGGCCAAGAAACCAATCGACGTGACCGAGCAGGCGATGGACGGCAAAATCTCAATCAGCATTGATGAGTCGGATCTTTCCCGCAAACCGGTCGCAACCAAACCCGTTGAAATTTTGATCGCTCCGGAAGATGCTACGATCATCAAATAGTGGACACTCTGGAAATCTGATCTCGAGGAAATGATCCCAGCCTGCTACAGGTTTCGGGGTCATTTCTTTTTTTGGAAGGGGATTTGTCCGGCTTCCATGCATAAAAGTTCATTGAAATTAGTATTTAAAGGCCTCTCAGAGTTGAAATGTTAATTTTGATACGTCCTAATGAACCTTCACCAGCATTACTCCGTTATCAGGAGTGTTAAAATGCATTCGCTCAGGAGATGGAGTGTCCATTTCTATGATATGAGCGGACACGTGGGTCAAGATTAATACATCAGAGAGGGTTTGAAATGAAACAACTTTGCAAAATGGGCTTGGCTGTCCTGTTCGGCTGCACACTGACTTTAACCAGCATCGGATGCGATGGTGGTTCAGAACCAGCAGCAACACCACCAGCAACTGATGGTGGTGGCGATGCTCCTGCTGAAGGCGGCTCAGAAGCTCCTTAGTTGAAACGTGGAACCTGTTCCACGCGAAACCAAATTAATAAGCCGCATGCGAAAGTATGCGGCTTATTGACGTTTAGGGGTTGTTATTGGGGCTCAACAAATCCAAGTTCCAGCAGGCTTTGGACCAGTTTTTTTGCCAATGGCCCGGCATCGGCTCCGCCTGAGCCGCCGTGTTCCAGCATGATGACAAAGGCATATTGAGGCTGGTCTGCGGGGACATAGCCAACAAACCAGGCGTGACTGTCGCGATTGCCTCCCGTTTGAGCGGTGCCGGTTTTTCCGGCGATGGCGATCTCTTTCAGATAGGCAGTTTTGTGAGCTGTCCCTTTCGGGCTGGCAACCGCTTCTTTCATACCGGACTGGATGGCGGTGATGGTCTCTCTCGAAATCGGAATCGGTTTGGATTTCACAGGCGGAATGATGTCGGGTTTCTGCGAGTTTTCTCCGCCAGAGGCAATGCGACTGACAACGCGTGGCGTGACCAGTTCGCCGCCATTGGCGATGAAAGCCGTCATTGTCAGCATCTGCAATGGTGTGACCGTCAGATAGCTCTGGCCGATGGCCAATCCTAAATTGTCTCCCGGATACCACTGATACTTCCCCTCCGGCTGATTATCACGTGGAGCAGGCACGTGTCCCGATTGCTCGAAGGGAAGGTCGACTCCGGTCGTGTTTCCGAATCCGAGACGATCGCACCAGTTGACCAGCGGTTCTGCTCCCATGCGTCGGGCAGCTGCGAAGAAGTAGACGTTGCAGGACTGAGCGATCGCGTCCGTCAAATTGATGTCTTCATGTCCGATACCAGACGATTGAAAAATCGCACAACGGTGACTGAACGGATCATCCAGAAAACCCCGGCACTGAAACGTTCCCTGAGGCACTCCTTCGGTTTCACAAAGGGCAACAGCAGTGACCGGTTTGAAGGTCGAACCGGGAGCCAGCAGAACCTGCGTAACGCGCGAGAGTAACGGGGCTCGCTTATCGGAGTTGAGTTCCTGCCAATAATCAGAACTACCAATCACCAGTTTCTGCAGGTCGGGACGCGGACTCGAAGCGGCTGCCAGCAGTTCTCCCGAATAGATATTCATCACCAGCACACAGCCCCCCTGTGTTTGCTTCGCAGATGGATCAAGCAAGCCATCGGGCAGGGGGGGAACGAGGCTCGGTTCGGGAGAAATCAATTCATCGAGCATCTCTTCGGAAGCCAACTGCAGTTGACTATGAAGAGAGAGCACGAGATGCCTGCCCGATTGACTCGAACGAATTTTCTCCGTTTTGAGGAGATCTCCTGCGCGAGCCAGACTCACCTTCTGAGAGCCGGGAAGTCCGCGGAGGATTGAATTATAACTCCGTTCGACACCAAAACGTCCCTGCCGATCCACAGCCTGATAAGCGAGAGGATCCGGCCCCTCAAGTTCTGCACGACGTTCGCGAATCTGATCTTCCCGCAGACTGCTGCGTAAGCCGATGATGTGGCTGGCCAGATTTCCACGAGGGTAAATGCGCGTCGTGCTCGGGGCAATGCGTACCCCCGGATATTCTGACGGATGCGATTCAATCTCCGCGACCACAGACGTCGAAACGTTTTCGATAATCGGGTGATAATCGAGCTCTTCACGGATCACAATCGGATCCGGACGACCGCGCGTCGGAGGTTCGGTCAATTCGCTTTTGACGAGTTTCCAGACATCGTCCCAGGAGGAAAATGAGCCGGAGCGTTCCTCTTGTTCTGCATCTTTCTGCTGCTTCTTTTCCAGCTGATTACGATCAACAACTTCGGCAATGCCTTCAACCTGCTTCTGGATTTTCTTCCGTGTTTTTTCAAACTCTTCGGGAGTAATGTTTCCAGCCAAGATCAGCTTCTGCCAGAGATTCTTACGTAATTCCAGAACTTGTTCTTCGGCTGCGTCGTCGGAGAGTTCTTCCAGTTCCAGAGAGCGCTTTTTCAGGGTTTTGACCTGACTTCGCAGCCAGCGGGAATCGGGAGGATCTTCGAGCCAGCGGTAGTGAACGGAGACATTGAAGCGTTCGTCGTCGTAGGCGAGCAGTTGGCCATCGCTCGAGAAGATCCGGCCATCGACAGCGGGAATCGATTCCTCGCGAACGGTAATCGGATTCGCGTTATCAAGAAAACTCTTTTGCCGCAAAACCTTGAGCTGGGAGATGCGAAGGGCGATGACGCACAAGCCAATAATGGCGATCCCAATCAGCAGCCAGGTGCGCAATTCCACCTGCCGATCCAGACTCCAGGCCGACTCGCGCTGCTCCGCAGCTGCGTCGATGACCTGCCATTGCGAGTGAGGTTGATTTCGCATCCCTGAGTTCTCAATTTGCCAACAATTCATTCAGGCGAGCCGAGTCAGTTATGACTTGGGTTTTCTCACGATCCTTGTGCGCCTCATTGAAAATAGTATCTATGGTAAACCAAACCCACCCGAGCCATTACTGGCTCGGCTCGGCTCGCCTCTTGTTTTTCCTACCACTCGCGAGGTCGGACTCATCCCTGAACTCGCAGAGGCAGCCCCATGATTCTCAGGAAGCCTTCGGCATCGTCCTGGTTGTAGGTGCCGCCCCCTTCCATGCTGGCAATTTCGTCAATGTACAGACTGTTGGGACTCGACCAGCCAGCGACTCGGCAATTGCCTTTGTAGAAGGAAAGTTTCACTTCGCCGCTCACTGGTTTCTGTGCCTCTTTGATAAACGCCATCAAGGCATCCATCTTCGCACAATACCACATTCCATAATAGACCATCTCGGCCACTTCAGCCGACATCCGATCCCGCAGGTGAGTCAAATCGCGGTCGAGGGTCATCTGTTCCATGGCCAGATGAGCGGTGTAGAGAGCGGTCATTCCGGGAGCTTCGTACACGCCGCGACTCTTCATGCCGACGTAGCGGTTCTCGATCATATCGATCCGACCAACCCCATTTCGGCCGGCGATCTCGTTGAGTTCCGTCACCATTTCAAGTGGCGATTTACTGGCTCCATTCAGGCTGACGGGGATGCCGGATTCGAAACCGACCGTCACAAATTCTTCTTTATCAGGGGCATCCTGAGGAGAAACCGTCATCCCGAAATCGATAACCGTGACTCCATCGACTTCCGGATCTTCCAGCTTGCCGGCTTCATAGCTGATGTGCAGACAGTTTTCGTCGGAACTGTAGGGTTTTGATGAGGTCGCTTTGACGGGGATGTTTTTCTCTTCACAATAAGCGAGCATTTCCGTGCGGCCGGGGAAGGCATCGCGGAATTCTTTCATCCGCCAGGGGGCAATGATTTTCACCGTCGGGTCCAGAGCCTCGGCTGCCAATTGGAAGCGACATTGATCGTTCCCTTTGCCAGTCGCCCCATGTACAAACGCAACCGCTCCGACTTCTCGGGCCCGTTGCAGGCAGGCTTTGGAAATCAGCGGACGGGCAATCGATGTTCCGAGCAGATAGATGCTTTCGTATTTCGCCTGCCACTGCAGAACCGGAAACGCAAAATCGCTGCAAAGCTCTTCCCGAACATCGGCAATCTCCGCAGAAGCGGCTCCGATATCGACAGCCTTCTGCATAATCGCCTTACGATCTTCACACGGCTGCCCCAGATCGACATACAGACAGTGAACTTCATAACCCTTATCCTGCAACCAGCCCACCAGAACGGAGGTATCGAGTCCACCACTGTAGGCCAGAACGACTTTTTCTTTACTCATCTTGTTTCTTTCGTAGAACGATTCTCAGTTGATTATTTGATGTTAATGATTTGCCACCAGTATAGCAGGTCATTCCGAATTCTCATCTTTACGATATTTTGCAAATAACTCCGGACGCCGGACAGAATCGGCTCCATGTTTTTCAAAAACCTTTTGAATCGCTTCCCGTTTGGAAGTGGAGTTGATCTGATCGATTGCCCGAAAACCATCATGATTTCGTATTTCTGGGTCGGCACCTGCGGTCAGAAGCAAATCGACAAGACCTGTATTCCCTAATGCAACGGCAGTCTGCAGTGGAGTCATCCCCCTTGCTGCTTCCGAATTGACATTGGCACCGGAATCAATCAAGTCTTTAGCAACAACAACTGCCAGCGATTTCGATGATGTACGGGCAATTCTATGAAGTGGTGTTTCCTTCTGGTTACCTGTGACATTCGGGTCAGCTCCGGCCTTTAACAGAAGTTTTACAATCTCAGCTTCCTCTGCTGAGGACAGAATGAATGTTGCATCAAGTAGAGGAGTCGGATTGATTTTATTTGACGGGTTTTTGATATTGGGATCCGCATTCCGGTCAAGTAAGAGCTTTACCGATTCCACTTTTTTAAATGTGACAGCCATATGAACTGGTGTGTTTCCATCAACATTCAATTCATTGATATCGACTCCCATCTCGGCAATTTCAGGAATCAAATGGGGATAATGGACGGCTGCTCCATGCAAACCGAGGGAACGAAGATACTTGCGGTGTTGCTGAATCTGATAGAAATAGACATTGATGACAATGACAACAATCACGCCAACGGCGGCGATGGAATACAGAGTCCAGTCAAGCTTTTTCATGGAATCGTTACCTACATCTTCTGGGCACTAGCCTCTCAACACTGGCCTCTCCCCCTACTCCCATTCAATCGTACTCGGAGGTTTCGAGCTGATATCATAAACCACCCGATTGACGCCGCGGACGGAATTTGTGATTCGTGTGGAGATATTTTGCAAAACGTCGTGAGGCAGTTGGGCCCAGTCGGCTGTCATGAAGTCGTCTGTTGTAACGGCTCGAATGGCCAGTACATATTCGTAAGTTCGGCCATCGCCCATTACGCCGACGGTCTGAATCGGCAGGATGACTGCGAATGCCTGTTGCACTTTGCGATACAGGCCGGCATTTCTGAGTTCTTCCAGCAGAATCGCGTCGGCTTCCCGGAGAATCTCAAGTCGATCCGGCAAGATTTCTCCCAGACATCTCACCGCCAGCCCCGGGCCTGGGAACGGGTGTCGCCAGACCAGTTGTTCGGGCAGACCGAGTTCGAGTCCCATTTTCCGGACTTCATCCTTGAACAGATCCCGCAGCGGTTCAATCAGTTCAAAGCCGAGTTCTTCAGGTAAACCACCGACATTATGATGCGATTTGATGGTCTCAGCCGGGCCGTCGGCACTTGCGCCCGATTCAATCACATCCGGATACAAGGTTCCCTGTGCCAGGAACCGGGCATCATCAATCGACTCGGCTTCCTTGCGGAAGACATCGATAAAAACCTTGCCGATGATCTTACGCTTTTTCTGGGGGTCGCTTTCGCCTGCCAGCTGATCCAGAAACAGCTTGCTGGCATCGACAACGTGCAGATCGGTTTTGAAGTGATCCTGAAATTGATTGCGAACGGAATCCGATTCCCCTTTTCTCAGCAATCCATTATCGACGAAAATGCAGGAGAGCTGAGAGCCGAGGGCACGGTATAACAGAGCCGCGACGACTGAGGAATCCACACCACCCGACAACCCACAAATGACACGTGACTTGCCGACGCGTTCGCGAATCGCGGTGATTTCGCGGTCGATCAGTGAGGAAATTCTCCAGGTTCCCTGACAGCCGCAAATGCGTTTCACGAAGTTGGCCAGCAGTTGCCCCCCATGTTCGGTGTGTGTCACTTCTGGATGAAATTGTAGTCCGTATGTCTCTCGCTGCCGATGTTTGACGGCTGCATAAGGACAGGTGGAGGTCGCTGCCAGCGAGATGAACTGTTCGTTCAGTTGGTTCACCTGATCGCCGTGACTCATCCAGACGGTCAGTTCTTCGGGAACTTTCGCAAAGAACTGATTCGGCTCATGCACGCGGCAGGTCGTTCGCCCAAACTCACGGGATGTACCGGGTGTGACATCGCTGCCGAGATATTTGCAGAGGACCTGCATGCCGTAGCAGATGCCGAGCATTGGGATATCGAGATCGAAAATCGCCGGATCGGGCTGCGGGGCTCCTTCGCCATAAACACTGGCTGGACCACCGGACAGGATGATGCCCTTCGGATTGATTTCCTTGACGCGTTCTGCGGACAAATCGTGGCGGACGATCTGACAGAACACGTTTTGCTCGCGGACACGGCGGGCAATCAGTTGGGCTGTTTGCGAACCGAAGTCGAACACGAGCACAACTTCTTCGTTGTTGGGAACGGTATCGAGTTTGACAGACTCGTTGGTGTGTGTCTCCGAAGCAGTCATAACACAGCATTCAAGGTTAGTGGTACTAAGTGGCGATTTGCCAAAGCGGTCCACACTGAAAACCAGTTACCATCTACTTGGACGCAGCAAATCGAATCCGATATGCTACCGAGCAATGAACTTCGGATCAATTCAAAGCCAGATCGGGGCGAGTTGATGTGTTATCTTTGAAGAATTTGAACCGCCAAGACGCCAGGGGGAAGAGAGTCCTCAATAGAAAAGATGACTTTTAATGAACCACGATATTTATATCCGCAGTTCTGAATAAAATTTTAGACTACTATACCGCGTTCCAAACTAAAACCGGAGAAATTCAACAATT
>DOCI01000002.1:788-1623 GCA_003503535.1 Planctomycetaceae bacterium | reverse complement strand
CCCCGGAAGACCTTTTCAGGATGTCTAAGGAAATTAGGTTTCCAATTGGAACAGGGTTTAAGGCACGAAGACACTAAGAGATTTTTGATTCGAGAGAATCTGAGACAAATCAGCCGTATATACTTGAGGGGATTTTGTTACTGAACTCTTCGTGTCCTTGAGTCTTCGTGGTTTATAATTAAAAATAACTGTGAATAATGAAAACTGCGTCCATCCGTTGTTCAGGATTCATCAATTTATTCATTTTGAACCCTCTTTTCCCTGGCGTCTAAGCGGTTCAATTAATAAAGATCATACTTAGAGTGTGGTCCGTCCCTGCTCCTTCAGAAATCGACATTTTACATGATTTGCCCTTATTGCCGTCACGATGAAACGAAAGTGATCGACTCTCGCACGAATGCGGAATTTGCGATTCGTCGTCGTCGGGAATGTCTGGCCTGCAATCGTCGCTTCACGACTTTTGAGAAAATCGAAGAGCTGCCGATTAAAGTCATCAAAAAAGATGGCTCCCGGGTTCCGTTCAATCGGGAAAAAATCCGTGAGGGTCTCGAAAAAGCCTGCTATAAACGTCCGGTCAGTGAGAACGACATCGAAACGCTGATCAGCCAGGTGGAAGCGGAAGTTTACGAAAACTTCGAACGCGAAATCCCCTCACGGATGATTGGCGAGCAGGTGATCGAGCATCTTCGCAAACTGGATCAGGTGGCGTTTGTTCGCTTTGCTTCGGTTTATCGGGAATTTAAAGACGTCAACGACTTCGTCGCAGAACTCGGCTCGATGCTGAAAGAACGGACGCAGAAGTAAAATTATTCGTTCCCAAGGAGGACCTTGGGAA
>DOCI01000002.1:0-728 GCA_003503535.1 Planctomycetaceae bacterium | reverse complement strand
GGACCTTGGGAACAAGTTGAAATAATTTAGCGGCGTTCCATCAGATACAAGCCGATCATCGTGAACACAACACCCAGAATCAGCCAGATGGTCATCGGTTCTGCGAAGACAACCACCCCGGCTACCGAAGCCATGGCGATTTGAGTGGTGTTGAGCATATTTGTCTGCGTGACGGCCAAATGACGATAAGCGGTTCCAATGGCGTAAAATGCCATTGCATTGAAGACGCCCGCCAATTGCATAATGACGACTTCTTTAGGAGTTGTAGCGAGCAGTTCTTCCAGTGGATTACTGAGTAACGCGGCTGTTGTCATGGCGACGGTGCCTGTTGTGCTGATCAAAAACAGAGTGGCCGAGACCGGCAGGTTTTTGACATTCCGGCGAATAACCGTCCCGGCTAGTCCATAGCAGGTGCCGGCGATCATGGCGGAAAAAATGCCCAGCAGGATTTCTGCTCGCGTTGCTGTTTTCAGAATCGACTCCGAGGCTTCCCCCGCTCCCATGCTCAGAATCGTCACGGCGAACATCAGAATCGACATCGCCAGCAGCGTACGCAAAGTGATCGGTTCTCCCAGAAACAAGCGGCTGGAAACCGCGCCGGCTATTAATATCATGGCGAAAGTCATCGGGACTGTCATCGCCAGGCCGATCAAACCGAGCGCGAACTGGAACATCATGTTCCCGCCGAACTGCATCAGTAAGCCCGTTGCGATCAATGGCAGAAATAA
>DOCI01000003.1:64140-64551 GCA_003503535.1 Planctomycetaceae bacterium | reverse complement strand
CCCAATTCTGTGAACTACCGGGGACTTCCGCATACACGGAGCGCCCCCGCCACCCATCGGAAATATTGTCTCCCTTTAATAAAAATTCTTTGGAGCAACCGTGAGCGTATATCTGGGTATCGACATCGGGACGAGTGGCACAAAAACTCTGGCAATGCGTGAGGATGGCGAGATTCTGGCCACTTCGACATTCGAATATCCTCTCGACAGTCCGCGTCCAGGCTGGTCGGAACAAAACCCGGCTGACTGGTGGGAAGCTTCGGTCAAAGGTGTCAAAGCGGTCCTCAAGTCGGGGAAGATCAAACCAGCTGATGTGAAGGGGATTGGCCTGAGTGGTCAGATGCACGGCTCCGTTTTTCTGGATAAGAATCACGAAGTCATCCGCCCGGCTCTGCTCTGGAACGATCAGCG
>DOCI01000003.1:53688-63943 GCA_003503535.1 Planctomycetaceae bacterium | reverse complement strand
CTGCTCTGGAACGATCAGCGGACCGTGGCTGAATGTGCGGAAATTGAAAAAAGAGCTGGGGGACGCAAGAAACTGATCGGCATGGTCGCGAACCCCGCCCTGACAGGATTCACCGCTCCGAAAATCCTCTGGTTGCGAAATAACGAGCCTAAAAATTACGACAAAGTCGTTCAGGTTCTGCTGCCCAAAGATTACGTTCGTTATCAGTTGACCGGAGATTTCGCGACCGAGGTGAGCGATGCCTCAGGAACGCTGCTGCTCGATGTTTCCAAACGACAGTGGTCTCAAAAACTGTTGACTAAGCTCGATCTGGATAACGCCATTCTGCCGAAAGTCTATGAATCGGAAGATGTGACTGGCACATTGACCAAGGCAGCCGCCCAGAAGTTGGGATTGCTCGAAGGAACTCCTGTCGTTGGCGGAGGAGGTGATCAGGCAGCGGGGGCGATTGGAAACGGGATTGTGAAATCGGGAGTGGTTTCAGCAACGATGGGGACCTCGGGAGTCGTCTTTGCACATAGCGATGCAATGCAGGTCGATCCGGAAGGTCGCGTGCATACGTTCTGTCATGCCGTGCGGAATCAATGGCATGTGATGGGCTGCGTGCTCTCAGCTGGGGGTTCGCTGCAGTGGTATCGCAATCACTTGGGCGATGCCGAGGTTCGTCAGGCAAAGAAGGACAAAGTTGATCCTTATCAACTCATTACTGCCCAGGCGAGTGAAGCCGCAGCCGGGTGTGAAGGTCTGTTTTTCCTGCCTTATCTGACGGGTGAACGAACCCCACATGCCGATCCTCATGCCCGTGGCTGCTGGATTGGTTTGAGCCTGCGACACGGACGCAAACATCTGGTCCGTTCTGTGATGGAAGGTGCTACTTATGCGATGCGGGATACGCTTGAGATCATTCAGGAAATGAACATCCCGGTCAAGCAGGTCCGACTCTCCGGCGGCGGAGCTCGCAGCGAGTTCTGGCGACAGATGCAAGCCGACATTTACGGCAAGAAGGTCGTGACCATCAACGCCGAAGAAGGCCCCGCTTACGGCGTCGCCTTACTGGCGGCTGCCGGAACAGGTGCTTATAAGAATGTTGTCGAAGCCTGTACGAAAACAATTTCTGTGGTGACGGAAACCAAGCCGGATAATGCCACGAAAAAAGTCTACAACAAATACTATCCGCATTACGGACACCTCTATCAGTCTCTTAAAGGAGATTTCGCCGCGATTGCGAAGACTGTGGAAGAGGTGGGGTAATTCTCTAAGTTCATCAGGAAAGTTAATAGACATTTCCGGCCAGATTCGTCAAACCATTTAGTGCAAATTGGAAAACGATGCGTTCGATGTTTAGACCAATGTCTGATGGTAACCAATTATGACTGAGATACCGAAACGCCAATCAAAGCTGGATGAAAAGTCTGAACAACGATTCCTATTCGCAAGCGAGAATTTCTTCAAACAAGGGCATTCTTCGGTAGACTGTGAAAAATGTGGCTCGCTCATCATGTTTTTGCGACTTAGTAATACTGCATGGCAACATTCATGTGAGTGCGGAAAATATAATGGAACAATGCGAGGATTGTAGTTTTACAGGTTCGTGTGCCGTTGGCATACTGGTATATGCATTGATGACCCAATCCAGCAACGAATGAAACATGAATTGGACGAATTTATTTTTGCACATTCACTCAGAATGGCAAGCCCGACACGCAGGTTGAACTCACTCACGCATTGCATACTCAAACAAGTTTGAGCATGGCACCCGATTTCGTTGTTGGTATTCTCTCTAATGTAATAATCCCTGATGACCACTCATTCTCAGTCTCTCGATCTCAATGATGTCCAGCGGGAATTTCCCGGCTGGCAGATCGATCCTCATGAGCAGTTGAATTCGACGAACCGGCATGCTGCCGAGCGTGCCGCTCAATATCGAACACCGGCACTGATCATCACTGAAAAACAGACGGCTGGCCGCGGGCGAGGCAAGAATTCGTGGATCTCCGGTCAAGGTGCTTTGACGTTTTCCTTATTGATCGAACCGGCTTCCTATGAGATTGCCGCTCATGAAATTCAGTTACTCTCATTGATAGCAGCTGCTGCCGTCAGGCAGGCAATTTTAAACGTCACAGAGATACGAGCATCGGACATGCAACTCAAGTGGCCTAATGATTTGTATCTGCAAGGTCGCAAGGTCTGCGGTATCCTGCTCGAACAACCTGCTCAGAAAAGAACTCGGCTCGTGGTGGGCATCGGCTTAAATGTCAATAACTCGAAAGCTGACATGCTCGCCGATTTACAACACTCCGCAATCTCTTTGAGTGATTCTCTCGGGGCACAACTGGATTCCATCCAGCTCCTGATTGAAATCATGCGAAGTTTTGAGGCGGCATTGCAGTCGGCCGAGAAGCGATCACAACTTTTTCCCGAGATGTGGCAGAGTTGTCATTTGCTCGATCACACACTTGTCACTCTCGATCGTGGCGAATCGGAACGAGCTGAAGATCTCGTCATCGGTCGTTGTGAAGGAATTGATGAAGATGGAGCCTTATTGCTTCGCGATCAATATACGACCCATCGAATTTATTCCGGTGTCATTCGAGAATGGTCGTGAATTCCAATTCGCAGGTTGGGTTAGCAAAGCGTAACTCAACAAATAAGACTCACGTTTGTTGAGCAGCCAGCGAGGCTTCATTGAGTTCAATCTGCCGATGTCCACCTTGAACGAGTCGGCGGGTCATCAGTAGTTCAACCACTAACAGAGCCGTCACGATAAACAGCAGAATCGGCCAGATTTCAATGCCTCCCGAGGCAGTCGCCAGATCATCGAGCACTTCTTTGGAATTGGCCCGCCAGTTCAAATTGAAGGCTCCATTGAAGTCCTGTTTCTGCTCAGCACTCAGGCGGGTGATGTCCGATTCTTCGCGGGAAGCAAACGCATAAAATGGCATTTCTTTATTTGCCTGCAGTTCACCGGCTGGTTTTTCACAATCGATTTCAACCTCATAAATCCCTGAAAGCTTCAGGTTGGAAAGTCGCCAGGTCAATTGATCTCCGCTGCCGGTACGTTGAGCCGTCAGCTGGCTTTGATCGGGAGCAGTGACATTCAGTTTTAGGGGCTGACAGGGGAGTTGCTGAACGATAATCGCCTGCGTCAAATCCAGGTTTCGTTCGGACGTTGTGCGGGTCATTCCAAAAACAAGTTCGTGCATCAAAGGGACGAACGTTCGCTGACGGATTAAATCGGAACCGGCTCCATCAAAGGCAACTGAACTGACTAAAATATGGCCGCGGCCAATTTTCCGCTGAACAAAAACAGGTGAACCGTTTTGCAATTGAGCAGTGACAGCCGCTGGTCCCATTTCGATCGTCAGTTTTTGAGCATTCTTGCCAGTCGGTTTTGTGAGATCCTGATCATTCAGAGACAAATCCCAGTAACGAGTAACAAGCACATCGACCAGTTCGGATTTTGTGGGATCGCTGAACGGAGCCAGCCAGGCTGCGGAGAAGGACTTCAAATCGAGCTTCTCAGGCTCATTGCCAGTATCTTCACGTTGATTAAACTGAACGGGCAGTACCGTACGACCCTCGATCATCCACTGATCGAGTGACTTCTGATAATCCTCAGCCGTCGAGTTTCGATCTGGCAACAGCACAAGTCCGCCACCTTTGACCAGATAATTCGTCAGCAGTTCCCAATCCATCGATTCCGGCCCAGGCCCCAGCAGAAACAGGACCCGAGTCTTATCCAGCAGAGCCGCATCAATTTGATCCTGTTTCACGGTTTTAGCCGAAACCCAAACCTTTTCGATATCGGGATTCCCAAACACGCGTGAGAGATAAAATTCCGTTTCCGGCTCGTCCTGATTGACGGGATCGGTGAGTGAGTCGGCATTGGTTGCAATCACAACGGGCACTTCATCGACAACATCCAGTACAATTTCAGCGACATTATCTCCAGGAAGAGCGTCGCCATCCAGTGATGCCGTGATGATGTGATTGCCAGGATCAGCGAAACGGGTCGTTATTTCTGCAACCGCTTCTTCGCCATTCTGTAATCTCAATGCGTCCGACTCTCTGCTCAATTGCTGGCCATCCACCGACCAGTGCAGTTCATACTCTGTTTCAGCAAACGCTCCCTGGTATCCAACACGTGTCGAGATTGTTACAGGCGAGTTTACGACCGTAATATCACGCGAAGCCTTCAGGCGGTCGACGCGATAATTTTCTATCGAATCCATATTTCCAGAGCCAACATCGATTGCCGAAAGTTGAATCGGAACCGCAGCCGCTTGACGCAATTTCAAAAACTCAGACCAGCTCGCAGTTTCAGGGGGAGCCCAGGAGAGAGCCTGCTGGTCGGTCAGGACAACAATATCCCGTCTTGTCGAATACGATTGTGTCAGTAATTGACAGGCCTGCGTAATGGCAGCAGCCATGTCGGTGATTCCATCCGGGCCTTGTAGTTTTTCGAGTTCCAATCTCGCTGTGGAGGCATCCGTCAAAGGAGCAGGTGTGAGGAGTTCCGACCGATTGCGGGCATCAATAATAGCCACTCGATCGACCGAAGTGAGATTGTCCAGAATGTTGTGACAGGATTGAATGGCCCGTGCATGCGGCGTAATTTCTTCACCCGTCCAGCCCATGCTGTAAGAACTGTCGATCACGATGACCAGATCGATTGGCTCGGGATACAGATTGCGAATGTAAAGATTTCCCTGCAGAAATGGTCGAGTGAAAACGAGCACTAATATTGCGACCATCAGCATTCGCATCAGCAGGAGCAGCAGGTCGCTCAGTTTGATTTTCTGTCGAGTCCGTTCACCCAACTGCAGAAACTGCATCGCCCCCCACTCAACCACATCGAAACGACGTCGATTGAGCAAATGCACCAGCACGGGCACAGCAACCGCCAGCAATCCAGCCAGCATTCCAAAATTCAACAGCGAAAATGACATTAATTTCCAAATAACGCAAGGACGAAGAGATCAGCCTCAACGACAGTTTTATTTTGTAACAGGAATTCCACTCACGAAATCACGTCATCTAATAAAGATAACCCGACCACTTCGTGTCGATTGATCAGCACCTGTTCGCGGTTCGCTCGGATGCCGTGCACTTTAGAATCAATAATATACCGTTCGCGAGTCGTCGATGTATCTCTCAAATCGTGAAGATCCGCATTTTCCAGCACCAGATAGCGATGATCCTGGTCAACCAGAGTCCCCACGCAGACATACATGCTCTGCAAATCGAGAATGATATCTTTCTGCATGTAATCCAGCAGGAGATCCTTAGTGGAATCTGACATGACGAAGATTTCTGCAAGATGAGTACGAAAAGTGGTTGAGAAAATCTGCCGTAGAACTCTCTGACGGCAATCACCACAATATCGCGACAAATCCCGTTCAATCAAGTATGACGACTGGAAATCTCAATCGTAGTAAGAAATGTGGAGGATTGAGTTGTGATTTAAGCAAGAAGTGGAAATTCAAAAGAATAATTCCGGTTATCAAAGCTTCAGGCCGCAATGCGCCGGGGCTCTGACAACTGCAGATAGACCTCTTCAATTTGATCGAGCATCGTTTTGATGCTGAACTGTTCGCAGGCTGTCTGCCGTGCATTTGCTCCCAGTCTTTTGCACTGATTCGCATCATCAAGCAATTCGGAAATGAGATTGGCCAGGCTACCGGTATCTTCCTGAAAGACCATTCGGCCAGTCTTTTTATCGGTGAGGATTGGTTCGCTCTGGTCATCAAGTGTGGAAATAATGGGCACGCCGCAACTCATGATCTGCCGTAACAGTTGCTGCTCCGCTACTTTTCTACAAGCAGGCAAAACCGCGATATTCAACGCATTCAAATAGGGGACGATATTGTCTGAGGATTCGATCAAATAGGTGCGAGCTTTGAGGTCAAAACTGGAGACGCAATTTTCGATAGCCGTTCGATCCAGTCCTGATCCAAGAATCAGCAGGTCAAAATCATCGCGATCGAGACTCGCGATCGCTTCGCAAAGGAATTCTGGATCTGTCAGACTCTGGCTATCAGTAATCAAGCCAACCAGCTTTCGTTCGATTGGTAATCCCAGAAATTCCCGGGCAAATGTTTGATCGCCTGGCTTGAAATGATTCAGATCGATGCCGGTCGGAATTGCCATGGAGCAACGTTGAGTCAATCCGTAACTGGACATCAAAGAGTTGCGAATGGTGTGACTGGTGGTCAGCACGAAATCGGCACCTTTAGTATAAATCCATTTGGATGTCGCTTTGCTTTTGGCCGCTGCACCGACATGCCGTGTGCGTACAATTTTGGGACGCTTGATCAACGCTCGACACGCAAGAGACATCAGCCAGCTATCTGAAGAGCTGTGCGTGTGCACAATGTCGACATCACGTTTTGAAAGCCAGAGTCGAGTCGAAGCCAGTCCCTGGAAATTTCTGCGACGAATGGGAAGCGTGGTCACGGGAATTCCAAATTCTCGCGCTCGGTTTGCAATGACAGATTCCGCACAGCAGACCAGTTCTACAGCATGTCCGCGGGACTGCATCCCCAGCGATTCAATCAAGATGCGAGCTTCCTGATTTCCCCAACCGCAGGAACTTTCAGTCTGCACAATGCGTAGCGACGGTTTATTCATCAATCGTTTCCGCTTAAGAGATGATCGTATAACCCGGTCAACTTCTGCTGCATCGCTTCAATCGTGAACGGTTCTACTTTGTGTCGGGCCTGCAATCCCATGGTGCGACACTGCTCGCGATTCGAACATTTCAGCATCGCACTTTTCCAGCCAGCCTCATCGAGCGAATCGAGGATATAGCCGTTTTCTCCATCCGTAATAATTTCCGCTGCTCCACATTTTGTCGTCGTCAAAATTGGCAGGCCACTGGCCATTGCTTCGAGAATCGAGTTCGGAAAGGGATCGTATAAAGTCGGCAGGATGAAGAAATCGGCCGCGCCGTAATAAGAGGCGACTTCACTTTGAACGCCCGCAAAGTGGACCTGTTTTTGGACGCCCAGTTTAGAAGCCAGATTTTCGAATGCGTATTGAGCCTTATCTCTCCCCAGAATAATGAGTGAAAGTGCAGGAGAAGCCTGCAGCCCACGGATCGCTTGTGCCAGCCCTTTTCGTTCCCAACCCGAACCGACAAATAAACCAATCGATTGATCGGGAGAAATCTGCAATTCATTACACACACGAGGTCGATATTTCTTCAGGCTTGGATGAAAACAATCCGTGTCGACACCATTGTAGATGACATTTAGCTTTGTTGGATCAATCGCAAAACGATTCTTAATTTCATCGGCCACCATTTGGGCATTGCAGATAACACACTTCAGTCGGCTGTCTTCATACATCGACTTCTCGGCCGCCAGCATGTACCGATGATAACGATTTTGAAACAACAACCAGCGACGCCAGACAGGCATCGTGCGGGATCGTTCTTCCAGCCAGCTGCGATGAACTCCATCACCTGCTCGATAAACCTGACATCCGGGAATCCGTTCATGACTTTGAACCAGATCGAAATTTTCCTGCTCAGAAATTGAGATTGCCTGTTTTGCGAACAGGGCTTCCCTTTGCACTCGTGTCCACTTGGGGGGATTACATTTCAGGACAGAAGAACTTGTTCCTTCCCACTGACGGGCAATCAATGAAACATCGTGACCATGACTGGAGAGAATATCGGAGATGTGGGAAACAATGCGCTCACCGCCACCATCAAATCGAAATTTCTGGCGGATCAGAGCAATGCGCAGCGGGTGATTGGAAGAAGCGTTCGTTTTCGTTTTTGTGGCAGGATTTATGTTTTTTGTCGAAGTCGACATTGAGCAGTGTCTCCTCAACGCGGATAGATGAGCAGAAAATATGCATTTCAGGCGAGCCGAGTCAGTCATGACTCGGGAATTCTCACGATCCCAGTGCGTGAATTACTGGAAATCACTTTCAAAGAATGGAACGAACCCGAACGATCACAAGCTCGATTTCCCGTTCGATTTCACTTGAATCAACACGCATATGATCGTAATTGAAACGAGAATTCGTTCAAGCCGCCTTTTTGCTGCGAGACTTCCATTTGTTAATTTTACGGTCGACCACCAGCGGGAAATGCATTATTACACTGTACGCGCTGTCCATCATTGAGACTTCACCCTGTGCACACGGTCCAGTTTTTCGAATCGCCAGCAGGCTGTCGGCCTGACCGATGACTTCGTAATTCGGATGCTGCTTCAGGAAACGATCAATCGAAAGTTTCACCCCAGGGAATTTGTCAGCATAATCATGAAAACAGGCGATTCCACCCACATTCAACAACCGTGTCCAACGCAGGTCAGACATGACTGCTAGAATTTTGTGAGAGGCATCGACAAGCATAAAATCGAAGCGATCCTCTTTCTGTTCGGCAATTTTGAAGGCTTCCGAACTGGTCGCAGTTCGAAAATCGACGGCTTCCGGAGACAGTCCATGCTGTCGTAAATTCTCGGCGACAATTTCATTCTGCTTCGGGAAATAAGTCATTCGGTCAACCACGACAAACTTTGGTCGTGAATCATCGTTGAAACAACTCATCATGCGACAGAGCGTTCCACCGGCAGCGGTGCCGATTTCCAGATGTGATCCCGAGAAGTTTTCCTCACGAATTAAACCCTGCAGAAATTCCTGTTCAGCAATGGTCATTTCCGCTTCGAGTGTTTCTGAACATGCACGCATGAGTCTGAGTCCTTTCAGACAATGTTATCTAATGAACTGTAGGTCAGGCACTGCCTGACGAATTTGGTCGTCGAGTATTAATCACGTCAGGCACAGCCTGACCTACAATCTTCTTTATGACTCTGGAGTTTCAATTACGCCGCCTTTACGCCGATGCGTCCTGTGTAATCAGTGCGATGCAACAACATTGGAATGTGGTGCTCGGCGAAGTATTCATCCACCGCCTGACGGGCCCCTTCCCAGTGGCCGTAATCATCGATGATCAGCACGCCCCCTGGGGAAAGTCGCGGATAGAGATATTCGAGTTCATGACGGGTCGATTCGTACCAGTCGGTATCGAGTCGCAAAATTGCAATTTGATCAGGAAGTGTGTGAGGAATGGTCTCTTCCACTTTCCCTTTGATGAAATGAATTCGTGCAGGATCGTATCCTGTGCCGTAAACATTCTCCTGAACTTCATTGAATTCACCACGGCACCAGCTTGACCCATCTTCTCCGATCTGACGTTCCTGAAAGTCGGTAAGCAGCTTATCGCCATCGTACTTTTTATCACTTTCTGAAGGCATTGGCATCCCTTCGAATGTGTCGTACAAAAAGTATTCACGATCGGTCCGATTCATATCCCGCATGGTCAGCAGAGACGACATCACCGCCCCACCCTTCCACACACCACATTCGACAACCGCACCGGGAATATTCGCATGACAGATATGACGCGTTGCCTGCATGAAGGCATACAGTCGATCCGGACTGAGCATTGTAAACGGCATGACCCGTTCGATATTTGAAAGATCGATCGGATCGATATCCTTCATTTGCTTATGCAATTTTGATCGTTTGCGTCCACTTTTGATCTTATCTCTCCAGGTCGAGACCAACTGCCCAGCCTGTTTGTGAAATGTTGTCATGAATACGTTCCTGTTATGAATATTGATTTCAAAAGAGCACGATGGAATCTGATGTTACGCGGCTTTGCTTTCTCGATTTCGCTCGGCCAGTAAGCGATATTTCAAATATGATCCACCCGCGATATGTCGAGCCAGAAAGAAGCCGGCAGCTCCATCCAGAAACCCAAGTCGAACAAAATATGATTTCACGAAATTACCGAGGCAATGCACGTACGGTTCGGTCGCATTGGTTTTTCGTCCACACGATTCCAGATGATCGACCATCATGTGGATATATTTTGTATTTCGCTCGACAAACTCATCTAGAGTATCATAGCTGTAATGCAGCATCCGGGATTCGAGATAACCGACTTCACCTTCGATCTGAATCGATTCATGAGGATTCGTTCCTCCCCAGACGGAATATGACTTGCGAAAAATCCTTAACTGAAAGTCAGGACTCCAGGTCCCGTAGCGTATTTCCTGATCGCCTATAAATGAGCGTCGACCGATCCGATATCCGGAGCAATCCAGTGGCAATGATTGAATTTCTGTGATATTTTCTTCTGTCAAAACTTCATCGGCATCGAGAGAAATCACCCATTCCTCACTGCATTTTTCGAGAGCATGATTTTTCTGATTGATGAACGTATCGAATGGACGGA
>DOCI01000003.1:52983-53557 GCA_003503535.1 Planctomycetaceae bacterium | reverse complement strand
AATCGACAACGACCACCTGCTCACACCATTCGAGGGACTTCAGGCATCGCTCAATATGCGACTCTTCATTGTAGCAGATCACCGCACCGGAAAACGGTGGGAATTCGCGAGCCGGCTGATTCACGGATGAACTCCTCCTGAGTGGTCCGTCTGAGTTTTTCACTTGCCTGATTTCTTCCTGAATCCCGGTCGAAGTGAATTGATGCTGGATTTGATCGTGTAATTTTGAGATTTGACAGAATATAATCAGATCAAAGCAAATCCAACAAGACCAAGTTCAATTCTCAAAATGCCTGGTTTGCTGTGCATTGTTTTACTTCCGGAATCTCAACCGTCGGCGTTAAACACCACATCCGCCTGACTGCAGAGATCGATCCCGCTGGAGATTGGACGACATCGGATACTTAATCATCATAATTCCGAACCAATAAGGAGGCATGCTGTCCACTACGTTACAATTCCCCAATATGGAAACGGAATTTGATAAGCGATGGGATGACTGGAATCCTTGAGTTTGACGTTTTTGAAAGCTACGATGGATCCATCTTCGGGACTATAGCTCAATCGGTTAGAG
>DOCI01000003.1:49733-52965 GCA_003503535.1 Planctomycetaceae bacterium | reverse complement strand
GGTTGCGGGTTCGAGTCCCGTCAGTCCCGTTGTGGGGTCCATAGCTCAATCGGTTAGAGCAGCGGACTCATAATCCGTTGGTTCTCGGTTCAAGTCCGAGTAGTCCCATTCCTAAGTTCTTTTCGGGCAACGGTTTCCATCGTGAGATTGTTGCCCGTTTTGGCTAATGGCTGGGTAGTGTCAGTCAATTAATTAGCCACGGCTTACGTCCTGAAATTGCCAACTGCAGGTGTTCTAATCAATTTTTTTCTTGATTATTACCCCTTTCCTGTCTGAGAATTCATCTGATTATCAACGCGATGCCTTTGGGGTGTCTATTTTGAGGCAAATGACTCACACAAAACAAAAATTGCAGAAATTCGAGACCATAGTGGTGTTCACAAGGTCACGGGGGGCGATCTTTCCTATTAATAATTAGTGTGGCACTGGCTTGGTCAGTTCATCGTAACTTCGGCTTTTGTCCCGACTTGCACCAGTGAAGCCAGTGGCACATAACGCGAAGTTTTAAGCGGAACAATCTCCTGTTGATTTCTCAGTTCAGGATTCATCTCTGTGTGACGTCAGAGAAATTATCATCAGGTTTCGCAGTCGATTTCTCCAGCCATCCTGTGTTATAATGATGTGTGAACATCGGGAGGAATCGAACCATGAAGACAGAAACTTTACAATCACAACAAACTGCAGCATTCGAAAGCAGGCTCAAGCGACGTCAGTTTCTACAGTCGCTCGCGGCTATGAATGTCGCGGGCTGGATGGCTGGTCAGCCTCAATTGCTGTCTGCGAATGAAGAGGTCGATCACCCTGCGCCAACTGCCGATGCCTGCATACTGTTGTGGATGGCTGGCGGGATGGCGGCTCCAGAAACGTTCGATCCGAAGGGGTATGCTCCTTATGAAGTCGGGATGCCGGTTGGCAACATGCTCAGCACATTCCCGGCTACCGACACTTCGGTCGATGGTCTGAAAATCTCTGCCGGCTTGCCGGAGATTGCTCAGGTGATGGATCGGGCAACGCTCATTCGCTCTGCCGTTCAACCCGATCTCGGTAGCATTCTGCACTCCCGGCATCAGTACCACTGGCACACCGGATATGTGCCGCCGCAAACGGTTGCCTGTCCGCATCTCGGTGCCTGGATGGCAAAAGTTCTCGGCCCGCAAAATCCGGTCATGCCCGCATTTGTCAATATTGGTCAGCGACTCGAAGGTGTCGGCGAGAAAGAAGAACTCAAAGCCTTCACCACCGGCGGATTCTTCGGCAGCGAATTTGGACCGATGAATCTGCCCTATCCTGAACAGGCTGCTCAAGCGGTTCAACCACCCAGCGGCATGAGTTCACAGCGTTTCGCAAATCGGAATCGTCTTTACAAACAACTGGTCGATCAAAACCCAAACCGCGATCAGATGAGCGATTATCAAAGAGAATCGCTGCTACGGTCGATGGAGAATGCGTATCGATTGCTCAGCTCTAAAGATCGACAGGCGTTTGATATTAATGATGAACCCCAGGCAAGTCGCGAAGTTTATGACACGGGTCGGTTTGGTCGTGGCTGCCTGCTGGCCCGTCGGATGGTTGAAGCCGGAGCTCGATTCGTGGAAGTGACCACCGAATATGTCCCCTTCCTGCACTGGGATACCCACAAAAGTGGACACGAAACCGTTGCCCGCTTACATAACGAAATCGATCGCCCCATCGCAAAATTGATTCGCGATCTCGAAGCCCGCAAACTGCTCGATCGCACGCTGGTGATTATTGCCTCAGAATTTAGCCGAGATGCATTAATCGAAGGAAAGCCCGGCTCGAATGCCAACGACCAGGCCACCTTCAAAGTCGATACTCTCAGCGACCCCAAACACTACGGCTTACATCGCCACTTTACCGGAGGGACCAGTGTGGTGATGTTTGGTGGTGGGATGAAGCAGGGATTTGTCTATGGGAAAACCGCCGACGAACGTCCACTACTCGCAATTGAAAATCCGGTTTCGGTCATCGATCTGCACGCCACTATCATGACCGCGATGGGCATTTCTCCAAAAACCGCTTATGTAACTGAAGGACGTCCATTCTATGTGACTCAGGATGGACAGGGAAAACCGGTGCGGGAACTGTTTGCGTGAATCCCACGGATATCGATGACATTCTTTCCGGCCGTAGACGAGATCTGTTCGCGCATCTGTTGCGTGCAGGCACGACTCTCGCTGAGCCGTTTTATCGCCTGGGCTTGAATCTGCATCAGTCGCTTTATCGATGTGGTTTAAAATCCAGACATGCTGTCGATGTTCCTGTGTTAAGCATCGGCAACCTGACGACAGGGGGAACCGGAAAAACTCCCTTCACTGCCCGACTCGTCAAACTTCTTATCGAACAGGGCATGATCCCCGGCATCGCCAGTCGCGGTTACAGAGCCTTAAAATCAGAGGACTCACAGAACATCCCAGCCAACGATGAAAAGCTGGTTCTCGATTTGATGTGTCCACGAACTCCACACCGGCAAAATCGTGATCGGGTGGCTGCTGCACAAGACTTGATTAAAGATCAGGCCGACATCATCCTGCTCGACGATGGCTTTCAGCATCTGCGATTAAAGCGAGACGTCGAACTGGTCCTCATCGATTCCGTCAATCCCTTCGGCTACAACCATCTACTCCCCCGCGGCTTATTACGCGAACCCTTGAACGCACTCAAACGTGCTCATCTGATTGTGATTACCCGCACCGATCAAATCACTGAAGAACAACTCGCAGACATCGAACAGAAAATTCGTCGTTACACCGAAGTGCCGATTCTTCACGTTCACTTCTCACCCACCGGCTGGCAGGATCATCGTGGTAATACTGTTCCGATTTCAAAATCGCATCAAACAGCAGTCGCCTTTTGTGGCATCGGCAATCCCGAAGGATTCCGTCAAGGCCTCATGAAACTGGGCCTGGAACTCAACGACCAGAACTGGTTCGTCTTCCCAGATCATCACCACTACACACAGGACGACCTCAATCAATTAGCAGAAGTAGCGCGAGAACATGCAAACGGTAGACTGGTCACCACTCTCAAAGATCTGGTCAAAATCCGCGATCTGATTCCTCAAGGCATCACTTGCCAGGCCTTATTGATTGAAGCTGTCATCGACTCGGGAGAGGATGTCTTAATTGAAACGATTCAGTCTTAAATAAAGAGAGAACCGCAGATGGACGCAGATGGACGCAGATAAATTACATCCGCGTTTATCTGCGTCCAT
>DOCI01000003.1:43659-49606 GCA_003503535.1 Planctomycetaceae bacterium | reverse complement strand
CTGCGTCCATCTGCGGTTCAAATAATCATTTTGCCAATCAGGTTTGAGGCAAACCAGGAAAGAAGGCATTCGTGCGTTGGATATATTCTTCGTACTTTGGCTTGCTCTCTTTCAAGTCTTTTTCCAGCAGTGTGACACCTGAGACATACATCAGGAAGATCGACATGACGATTGGACTGAGTACCGTCCAATACGGGCCACCGGCTGAGATCGATAAAATCCAGAAGCCCCACCAGACGCAGAAGTCACCAAAGTAATTGGGATGCCGGGTGTAGCGCCACAAACCCGTATTGAGCACTTTGCCTTTGTTGTCCGGATTTGATTTGAAGCGAGCCAACTGCCAGTCACCAACCGCTTCGAAGACGATTCCCACCAGCCACACGAATGAGCCAACATAAGTGAAAGCATTCAAAACTCCGAGGTTCTGAGGAATCCCGATTTGTAATGGCAGCGAAACGGTCCACATCACCACTCCCTGCAGGAGAAAGACCGTAAACAGACTTACCAGTGGAAATGTCGGGCCTACATTTTCCCGCATCTTTGCATAACGTTTGTCTTCTCCATGACCCACATTCCTCAATGCGAGATAGCCCGAGAGTCGAACTCCCCAGATTGTGACCAGCAAGGGAAGTAGATAGCAAACCTTTCCGCTTTGAATGGCGATACCGTAAGTGGTCCAGGCAACCAGCACAAAGCCGAGTCCCCAAACCAGATCGATGATGCTCACATCTTTCAGAGGCAGGCTGATTAACCACATCAGAATCATCAGTCCGAGAATCACACCCGCATTAATCAGCAGCAGACTCATGTCGCCTCCCGCTTCACAAAGCGATAGTGTGAGACCCACCACTCATTACCATCTCGATAGCCGAACAGTTCTGCACAAGCCATGAAGAACATTCGCCAGCGGTAAAACCATTGGCGAGCATTTTCTGGCCCATAGGTTGTCTCAAAGATTTTCAGAATCTCCTCGCGGGCGGCATCGGTTCGTTTTAGCCAGTCTTCACAGGTGAGTTGATAATGTTTCCCGTTCCAGCGCCAGCGGCGTTCGAGGATCAGGTCTTTCTGATAATGCAGCAGCAGCTCATCGCTCGGCATCATCCCACCACTGAAGAAATGCTCCGACATCCAGTCCTGAGGACCAGCTGAGAGGTATAGATAGGGATGATCTTTATGACAGAAAATATGCACATACAACTTGCCACCGGGATTCAGCCAACTGGCAATTCGCTCCATCAGCAACTCATGATTCCGCATATGCTCGAACATTTCCAGTGAGACGACTCGATCAAATGTCCCTTCGGGAGCGAACGAATTCATGTCGGCAGTGACGATTTTCAAGTTATTCAATTCGAGTGTCTGAATCTGCTGATCGATATATGCCTTTTGTGATGTCGAATTGGAAACAGCGACAATCTGACTTTCCGGATAGCGTTTTGCCATCCACAACGACAAAGAACCCCAGCCACAACCGAGTTCGAGAATTTGTTGCCCATTTTTGATCCCCGCCTGCTGGCAAGTCAACTCGAGTGCCTTCGACTCCGCCTGAGCAAGTCGGGACTCAGGACTTTCGTAAAAACAGCAACTGTATTTCCGTTGTGGCCCCAAGGCTAATTTAAAAAATTCAGCAGGTACTTCGTAATGCTGTTCGTTGGCTTTATCAGGAACAACAGCCACAGGGCTACTGCGGGCCTCGTCCAGAAAGGCCTGGAGTCGTTCCTGATGATCCGTGCAAGTCCCCTGTTCCCGCTCGCGTCGACGCTGCGTCAACAACTGACGAATCCCCTGACGCACGACCGCATCGGGCAACCGCCCTTGTTCAGCCTGATGTAAAGCCGTAGAAAATAGCTGCTCGTACAAATGTTTGCTCCGTGTTGTTTATTTTGAGATAACGAAATTGAATTGATCTGATAGAATGTTCGCAGTATCAGTTACTGATGATTCACCAAATATTTAAATTGAAAAACAGATCAACTTGGATCGGATTTGAGTACGATGGATCAATCCTCTGATCATTCGAGTGATGAAAGTATCAGTCGATCACGAAAGCGCTTCATGATTCCAGCCTGTCTCCTCAGTGCTCTTGTAATTACATTTTTGGCGATTATCTATTCGATCCGTCCCGACTCATTCATGGCGATTACCGTTTTCCCGATCTGGGTCTGGACGATTCCATGCCTGATAATTCTGATATTGTGCGGCACAATTTTCACTCGCCAATATTTATGGATCATTGTCCCTTTTCTGCTACTGACCTATTTGATTTCGGATACGCCAATTGCCCTGACACGAGGTCTCTATCATAATCGTCCTCCTGTCTCGCGTGCAGCATCAAGTCAAAGTTTACGTGTGATTACACTCAACTGTCACGATTCTGCTGGTGCGATTCTGGCGCTTGCAAAATACGAACCCGATATCATCCTTATTCAGGAAACGGTCAGCCGCGACACTCTGGATAAACTTCGCGTCGAAATATTCAGTGAAGCAGGCTTTTCCGCATGGGATCCAGATGTGGCTATTCTGTCGAAGTATCCTCTCGAAGAAATCCCAGTCCCCTATGATTTTACAGGCTATTGCCTTCCCGCAAAGTCCCGAATTCCGACAGAATCTGGAACAGTCGAATTATTACTGGTTCCTGTGCACCTTAATGCCCCACCATTTCGACTCGATTTGTGGAATCCAGAGTGCTGGCAGGCATATTCACAACATCGCAAATTGCAGAGAAACCAATTGAATTCCGTTCTCAAAGAATTACCAGCCCATTCCCAAGGCAGCGAAGTACTTATCGCTGGGGATTTCAACGCTCCCCCGGGAGATGCAATTTTCTTCCCACTCGCATCAGGCATGCAGGACGCTTTTGAACAAGTTGGCGTTGGCTGGGGCTGCACAATCGCTAATCAATTGCCTCTACTCCGTATCGATCAATGCTGGTCGACTCCTGGACTCAAACCGATCCACTGTCAGGCGATTGCCAGCGAAGGGAGTGATCATCGAGCCGTTCAGGTTGACTATCAACTCGCAAAGTAAGAATAAATAATCTCTGATTGTCAGACTATCAATTGAGTGATTGCCGAAACCATTATTCCAGAGGCCATTCGGAAACCCACAGGTCTCCCGGTTTAGGGAATTTCACTAGAAAGAGTTCGCCCGTCGATTCATTGATTCTTGGATAGGCAAAGTTTTCTCCCAGCTGGGAAACCTCTGTCTGCTCGATGTCAGTGAAATCCGAATCCCGATCGTTGCGGATGGTGCGGATATAGGTGTCTCCGCTCTCTGTGCTATAGGTTGCAGACAGAGTCAGTCCATCTTCAGAGAGAACAGGAACACGCCAGCGACCAGGCAGATTTTCCCAACGGGGAACGACGAGTTCCTGCGGTATGCTCCAGGGGTCATTACGAGAATTACGAGTTGAAATATAAGGTTGCCCGTACTTCGAACGACTCTCCATCACAATCGTCAAACCATCCTGGCTGATACACGGGTTATCGAATGCAAAATCGCGGAATGCAGGAATTGGAAGGGGGGCTGAAAATTGATCATCCTGTGATTGTCGAGTCGAAACGTGCAAGGATTCACTCTTACGTCGACTCGGCAGATAAATCATTTCGAGTTGATCGCCCGTAATCGTTGGCGATTCCCCCTGCATCAGGCGGCGGTTATTTGTGAAAGCTGAGCCACGATTAGAGCGTGTGGCTGTCCAGATTTCCGATTCTGCTTCCATGGTTGGGCGGACCCACCAGTATAAAGTCAAACCATCGGATGATAACCAGGGACCACGTTCGTCTCCCTCGACCGTATTCAATTCGGTTAATGGTCGCATCTGACCGTAATGCGGATGCAGTCGAATTTCAGCAAATTCATAGCGTCCATAGATCAGTAGAAACATGCTGTTGGAATCTTCTCCCTGGGGCATCGCCCAGAATTTCTTGCGAGACAGTTGACTGAAATCCCCCTCCCATTTGAGTTTTGGAACTCCATTCTCTTCGACCTCAACCGATTGTTCGGTCACTCGAAATGTTAGAATTGAATATTCATCTGAGTTAAAAAACTTAACCGGCTTGCGATCTTGATGCATGCCATTGGGTTGATCTGTTTCGTAGTCCATCAGCCAACTTTGTGTGCGATTCGCTTTCATATGAGCCGCAAAACCGACTTCCTGATTCGCTAAACCTGCCACCAACGCACTGTCATCACGTGAGTCAATATTTTTCACTTTCATTTGGAGAACATAATTTGAGGGAAGGTTGTACGGAATTTTTACCAGAGAATAATTCTGAATCGAATTTGCAGTAGAGTCTCCAATTAAAAATTTCTCTTGAAATTTCCACTGGGCTTGAACAACATTTTCTGGGAGTTCGATCAGGGGCAATAGATCGATTCCTCCTTCAATCATTACCCTTGTCGTTGAATCTTCAGTCACATTGCTTGCTGATCCAGAAGACTGATCTGAAGATTCGTTTTGTTCGTCATCTCTGGAGGCGAATGCCGGTTGAGTTTTGTTCCAGACAACTCCAGAATTCAGCCAGGCAAGTACTGAAAAGACAACAACCAGAAATGCACAAATTCCAGCAAACATTTTCCAGATGCCGGTCTCTTCACCCACAACTTCTGAAGGAGGGGGCTCAATTTTCGAGTGAATATAAAGTGGGTCATCTTGCCGAGTCTGTTTTTTCAAACGAATCAAGTCGGCCCGATGATCGTATTCCTCTCTGGAGACTGGATCCGACAAGATCAACTCGGCTTCCTGAAGTTGATACAGAAATCCATTGACATCGGCATGTTGTCCCAGTTGAGCATGGGACTTGATCAATTTGCGGCGTTGACGAGAGGCCGCTCGAATCACATCGAGGTCATCTTCTTCCAATGGAATCCCAAGAAGCTGATAATAATTGGGAGGCTGCAGTTCAGATGAAATTCCCAATAATTTATAGAAAGGTACGAAGTCGCTAGAGCCCGAATTCACAGAATTTCACTTTCGTTACAGCTGTATTAAGAAAAACAGATGTAATTTCATAGAGATTCCGTGAATATCACATGTTGAAATTATGAACAACCCGTTGATGTGACTTCAAGAATTGATTTTAAAGAAGATCACTGTTTTTTCGGTCGCAATGGCAATACATTTGCCCGTTCGGCCCACGAATCCCAACGTTGCTCGAGTTCCATTGCCAGTTCGGGATTCTGCTTTTTCAAGTCGTGGCTTTCGATTCGATCCGTCCTGATGTTGTAAAGTTCCCAGGGCTCTTTGAATTTCGAGACCAACTTCCAGTCACCAACACGAATCGCTCGATTTCCCTCGTGCTCCCAGAAGATCGCTTCACGTTTCAGTGGTTGTTCTTCAATGACGGGCATCAGGCTCAAACCTTCCAGTGAATGAATTTTATTGCCTCCCACTTCCTGCGGATAATTCGCTCCGGCTACATCAACACAGGTTGCCATGATGTCAATCAAGTGACTTGGCTCCCGCACCAGTTTTCCGCCTGAGGAGATCTGCTCCGGCCAGGAAATAATCAGCGGAGTTGAGATGCCTCCTTCGTGCACCCAATGTTTGTATTCGCGAAAGGGAGTATTCGAGACATTCGCCCAGCCCTGACCATACGCGATATAAGTATCAGCCGGCCCCGGCATCACGCCCGGCCCCATGATGACCGGGTAGCCATCGCGCGATTGAGCGGGAATCATTCCGGTCTGCAATTCATCGGCTGGCATCGGTTCCAAGGTTGCAGTATCTGCCCGAGCCGTCAGATTCTTTCTGGGTGATCTCCCCAATCCTTCTGCACACCCGCCGTTATCCTGCAAAAAGAAAATGAGAGTGTTGTCGAACTGATTGTTCTTCTTGAGAGAGTTCACAATCTTACCGATTCCCTGATCCATCCGATCGATCATCGCGGCATACACTTCCATGCATCTCAATTCCCACTCGCGATTTTGTACATTATCCCACTCA
>DOCI01000003.1:42609-43528 GCA_003503535.1 Planctomycetaceae bacterium | reverse complement strand
GGGCGACAAGTCCTAAGTCGATCACTCGTGCAAGGCGTTCTTTTCGCAATTCTTCGTAACCCGCATCAAAGCGGCCTTTGTATTTTGCGATATCTTCGGGCAACGCATGCATCGGCCAGTGAGCGGCGGTGTAAGCAACGTACATGAAGAATGGATTATCATCCGATTTCGACTGCTGATGCTCATCGATAAACCGCACCGCATGATCGCTGATCGCATCCGTGTAATAGTAGGTCTCTGGCTGATATTCCTCATCGGCATAGGGCGATATTTGTGTGTTGTCCCGCGTTAGCGAATTCGGATCGAAGAAACTTCCTGCTCCGTGAATCGTTCCATAAAATCGATCAAACCCCCGCTGCAACGGCCAGTTGTTTCGTGGCGATCCTGGAGCAATATGTGGCGTCACATGCCATTTGCCAGCCATGAATGTCGAATAGCCGGCTGGCTTCAACACTTCGGCAATCGTACGACATCTCTGATTCAAATCCCCGCGATAACCTTCAAGCCCCTTATCATCCATCATGTGACCAACTCCTGCCTGATGCGGATAAAGGCCAGTCAACAAAGACGCACGGGTCGGACAACAACGCCCTGTATTATAAAACTGAGTGAACTTCAAACCTATTGCAGCCAGTGAATCAAGCGTCGGCGTTTCCACTTCTCCGCCATAACAGCCAATGTCCGAAAAGCCCATATCATCCGACATAATCAAAATAATATTCGGCCGCCCCACCGCCTGCAGAGGCGAAGCAACGGAAAGATAGACGGCAAGAAAAGCAAACAGAGCGCTTTGAATTCGATTCACTGATGTTCTCCTCAAAAGGTGAAGCATGACCTGATATGACGACACGCGGAATTATTTTGCAAACGATGGGGCCCAAGTTTGATTCAAGGCTCTCGCCTTCAGGCGAAATCTTCA
>DOCI01000003.1:41792-42403 GCA_003503535.1 Planctomycetaceae bacterium | reverse complement strand
CTTCAGTCCGTAGCCCACGGCTCCGGTCAACTTCTGTTGACTTGATGATTAACGACTATCGCTCCAGTCGATTGTCATTCAGTAAAAATAAGATTTCTCCTGATATTCAGAACAGGCATCGCTGTGGCTGATAATCTGCATGATTAGATCACATCATTCCAGTCGCAGAGAGATTCCGCAATGCTGAGCACAATGTACCGTTGCTATTCCGTTGCTCTAATCTAAATAATATGGTTCTAATTTAACACTGAATTTATTCAAAGACGATCTTATCAGAATTCTCTTGCGACCAGCGCAGGAATGCGCGAAACGGATGAGTAAATGCGGTTGGTTCCCTGTCCAGCCATTCGTAGATCTCTGCAAAATCCAGATATTGAATCTCTGAGATTTCATTCGGATCAGGTATTGGAACGGCGTCACTCTGACAGGCATAGAGCTCGGTATGTTCATAACCTGTTTCCGGTCCGGACATGATTTTGTGCCAGCGGGTCAACTGGGCTTCAATGCCGAGTTCTTCCGACAATTCTCTAGCTGCTGAAACGGAATAAGCTTCCCCTGCACTGACATGTCCGGAAGCAGAGGAGGTCCACTTGAGTGGTTCCTCTTCTTTA
>DOCI01000003.1:37002-41711 GCA_003503535.1 Planctomycetaceae bacterium | reverse complement strand
TTGAGTGGTTCCTCTTCTTTACCGGCTGCCCGCAAATGGATCAGCAGTTTTCCTGCGGAGTTGATCACCCAGATGTGTGTGGCTCGATGCAAATGTCCTCCGCCGTGCACTTCGCTGCGCGGCGCACTTCGTAGAACCTGATCGTGCTCATCGACAATATCGAACCACTCTTCTTCTGAGGGTGTTTCCGGCATGTTCTAATTCCCCTGACAAAACTTGATAATAATGGAATCATTAAGTGGAGTAGCGGGGGCGTTCCGCTTTAGTGGAAGCCCCCGAAAGTTCAACGCTTCGGGGGGCTCTCCGAGAGTTCCCTCGCCACCCTTGCTTTAATGACTTGCGTGATCGCTTTTAATTATTGAGTTTTGTCTGGCGTTCTTATTCCTCAATTCCATGAGCTTCGACATTTTTCTTTTTGGTTAACGTCTTCAGGTAAGCGACCAGATCGCGAATCTGTGCTTTGGTCATCTGGTTGGCGATATCAGCCGGCATCCCCGATTTTCCGGGAGCCTGATCTTCAATATCGTCTTGAGCAATCTGCACGATTTCTCCCATCGGCTTCACCAGAGTGATGAAGTCGTCGGTTTCCTCTTTGATGATTCCCGAAACAATTTTTCCTTCAATCGTAACTAGAAGTACTGTCTCAAACCCCTTGGCTATTTTTGCATTGGGATCGACGATGGATTCGAGCAAGTAGTGGGCTTCGTTTTTCTTACCGATCTCGGAGAGATCTGGCCCGACTCCACCTCCCTGACCATTGACCAGGTGACAACGCCTGCAGGAAGCAGCGGCGTTTCCGAAGAAGAGTTCTTCGCCCAATGTCTTGTTGCCACCTTCCAGACAAACTCGGAATTTTTCAATAGGATTCCCCGCCTCGAATTTTTCGTTGTACGATTTGACCAGTCCTGTTAACTGCTGATCTTGCGTAGTCTCGGCTGCCTGGATCACGTCAAGATGCAATCCGAGCGGCAATTGATCAGCCAACATTTTCTGGAGCAGATCAGCCAGGATCTGCTGAGTCATTTTTGCATCGAGCCTTGCTAACTGATGAATTGCATCCTGTTGCTCAGCCAAAGTTCCCTCATCGATTGCGGCCTGTAATACAGGACCCGCCTCTGCCGGATGCCGGGTGGCGAATATCTTACGAGCCGTTTTTCGCAGTTCGGGCAGTTCAGAAGAAATCATCCGTTTTACAATCGGATCGGCTTTCTTCGTCGCAATCTGATCGAGTGCCAGTAAAGCCGAAACTCTTAAGTCAACGGAAGCCTTCTCATCATCGACATACTCCATCATCTGAGGTGCGATGTCGGAGATCTCTAACAGCGCAGCCAGTTCAACCGCCTGTTTCTGGAGTTTCTCGCTGGCTCGGAATAAATCGGGTAACGACCCTGAAACAATTTCTTTCAGATAGGGAGCAGACTGTCCTGTTCTTGGACGATACTTGCCAATCACGGCATCGATATTTGATCCACTCGACCAACTCAATAGTGCGGTCATCGCCTGCTGACGGACGGTTTCCGATAAACGATCGTTGGTGGCAATTTGCACAAGAGTTTCTGCATTCTCCTGCTGTCCGAGCAAATAATTCGCATTCACCACACGTCGCGCCAGAGCCTCCGAAAAGGTCAGGTTACCTTGATACCTGGCAAGTGCAGGCATCGCGACTTCGATCCGTTCATCATGAATGGCCCGAGCCGACTCGATGACCACCTTCGGCTCAGCATCATTCAGGAATTGCGAAATGGCGGAATCACGCAAGCGTCGTAAGGCAACCACAACCGCCAATCGGGAATCTAGTGTTCCTGCTTTGGGATCATCCAGTAGTTCGACCGCTTGTTCTGTGGACTGCTGAGCCGCGCCAATTCCGGTTAAACCCATCACGAGAGCATGTCTTAAGACAGGATCTTCTTTCCCGCGAGTTGTTGCGAGTGAGAGTAATTCGTCTTTGGCAGAGGCAATCCCTAACTTTCCGCAGGCAATTGCCGCATAGTAAAGAACGCGAGGATTCTCATGCTTCAATGCGGCTTGAATTTCCGTAGATGCTTTTTGATAGCGGCAGTCCCCGAAAACTCGGCAGACCTGTGCTACGATATCAGGATTCTGATTCTGAAGCAGGGGTATGAGTTTGGCAAGCACATTTTTCTTTCCAGGCTGACGAGCAATTTCCCACAGTCCCCAGATCGCATGCTTACGTGCTTTCAAATCGTCTGAATGAATCGCAACCACGACAAGTTCTTCGTGAGCATTGCGAGTCGCCATTTCAATTTGAGCACGTTGACGGACGCGACGGTCCGCATGACTGAGCATTGCGGTCAGTTCTTCAGCAGACCTGTCTGCAAACTTCTTCTGAAAGATCCGGGCGACTTCATTACCCGGTTGCTTCAGCGAGTCTTCCACTGGTTGCTGCCGATAGATGCGTCCCTTTTGAATCCCATCCCAGCCGTTGACCCAATCGGAAAAGTAGAGGCGGCCGTCGTAACCGAAATCGACATCGGTCACGAGTGTGTTCCACAGATATTCGTGGGAGTCGACCAGTTCAAACCCGGCTCCCTTGGCTTTATTCGCGAAAGATCGGATCCCACTATTCGAGGCTTGCCCGCGAAAGTCGGCCAGGAAGAAGTGTCCCTGATATCGGTCGGGAAGCCCGACACCATAGTAGGAGACCAGCCCCGAAGGACCATCTCCGAGGTTTGCAATCGGCGGCAATGTGTAAGCGGGTTGAACGGCTGTCGTTTCCTCATCGGCCTGGAATGGATACCAGATTCGCTCTCGATTCCAGGGGCCTCGATCACTCAGATATTGATAGTACATTCGCCAACCGGAATCGGAACCTTCTGCCACATACACCCAACGGGCCTTGTCGCCGCTATCGGAGTTGTTATCGCCGGTGAAGAGATTGCCATCATTATCAAAGGCAAGTTCCTGGGGATTACGCAAACCGTAAGCAAATTCTTCCAGATTAGACCCATCCCGTTCACAACGAAAGACCGCTCCCGTATCGGGACGTTTGAGCACTCGACCATCTTCTGTGATCAAGTTGTATCCGCGGTCACCAATGCTGAAGTAGATGCGTCCATCCGGCCCGAGAGTCAAGCCGTGCATGTCGTGTCCACGAAAGGCGAAACGGACTCCGAAACCATCCTGCAGAATTTCGCGTTCATCAGCCCGCCCATCGCCATTGGTATCTTCAAACTTCCACAGGCGGGGAATACATGTGTAATAGACGTCGCCATCAAACTCCAGAATACCAGCTCCGGTTCCGGTGACGAGATCGTTAAATCCATCTGCATACACGTACGCGGTTTCGTATGTGCCATCCCTGTTTTCATCTTCGAGCAGTCGAATCCGATCGTGTTGAGCGGTCCAGGCAGAAAGCATTTCCGGATGATTCTTCAACATATACTGCCGACGGTCGGCGACCGTTTGAGCCTGCAAATCGTCTTCCAGCCAATACATGTGCCCGCGATTATCTTCGACTCCCTGCTTTTGTCGAAATGTTTCGCAGACGAAAATCCGCCCCTGTTCATCAAAAGCGAATGCGACAGGATTAGCCACATTCGGTTCGGCTGCTGCCAGTTCGACCTGCATGCCTTCCGGAATGCGGAACGATTCAATCGCCTGCTTGCCTTCATTGGAACTCGGCTCGATTTTTGGCTGATATTCAGGGTCGGACGAATATGCCAATGCAGAACAACACAAAACAATGGCAGTCAGGACCAGGCAATGAACTATTGAACGCATGATGAACTCGATTGTACAACGATTGAAAATTGGAAGACAGAACCTCTGAACGAATTTATTTGTCGATGACCGAACTTTGTAATTTATCAAGTGTGAATCGCGAGAGCCACCAGCCGGCGAATCCGCCGGGAATAAGCATGACGAGCCCCAGAAACGTGAACCACTTCGGCATCGGTATCTGAGAAAGCATTGTGACCGCAAGGAATGCAATAATGACACTTAAAACGATACAGCAGAAAGTTCCCTGCTCTGTGCCCATAACGCCAGCGACAAAGCAGCCGAAAAAATTTCCGCAGGTCCAGGCAGCAATAATGCAGACCAGTGCCGTTGCAGGGGCATTCGACAGAATCGTTCTCATCTGGGCATCATCTTCATAATCCAGATCAGCCAGTTCCGGGTAGATTTGATGTCCGAGCATTTCTATCGTACCAACGGCAATCGCACTGACCATCAGGCCAAAGACAATTGCGATGATGTTTCGGAAGTGGGGGGAGTCGGGTATTGAAATTTCCATTTCCATTCCTGCTTAAATTAGGGTGATCGTACCTGATCAAACTGGGATCATCCCCCTTTGCCGGATAAGATGCAAGTTCGCTGCCTCCGGCAGTTATCAGGATCGTTAACCAATTCCAAACTCCTAAATGCTTCAGAAAGTCGACTCATGCTTCAGATTTGTCATTCGTCATTGAAACTCAGACTTGCACTACTGATGGCGGGAATGCTTTTGCCGCTATCACCTACTCTGTTTGCTGCAGAGACCTCCATCGAGGAATTGAAGGATGCGAAACCCGATCGGATTATCGAGTTCAAACAAACCGAACAGGGAGAACTGAAGCTGCATGTTTTTGAACCGACGGCCTCTTCGAAAAATGTTAAAAGACCAGCGGTCGTTTTCTTTTTTGGTGGTGGTTGGGTCGGTGGGAGCCCCAGTCAGTTTTATCCCCACTGCCGACATCTGGCTGATCAGG
>DOCI01000003.1:36144-36847 GCA_003503535.1 Planctomycetaceae bacterium | reverse complement strand
ATCAGGGAATGGTCGCGATTTCTGCCGAATATCGGATTCAATCCAAGCATAAGACGACACCCTTCGAATGCGTAGAAGATGGCAAATCGGCAATTCGCTGGGTTCGTCAACATGCCGAACAATTCAATATCGATCCTGACCGCATCGCAGCCGGTGGTGGTTCGGCTGGCGGGCATGTTGCAGCGACAACTGCAACCTTAACGAAATTCGATAACCCGCAGGAAGACAATGCGATCTCTTCTGTGCCGAATGCGTTGTTGCTCTTCAATCCGGTTGCCGACACGACCGATAAAGGCTGGGCAGGCGGACCCAAAAAATTAGGGGATCGGGCGGAAGAACTTTCACCGCTGCAACACATCAATGCCAATACTCCTCCCACGATCATTTTTCATGGGACGGGAGATACCACTGTGCGTTACGAAAATGTGGAACGCTTTCAGAATACAATGGAAGCAGCGGGCCTGCGATGTGAACTGCATGGCTACGAAGGCCGCCCTCATGGCTTCTTCAATTACTCGAGGAACAAAGACGACTTTGCAGACACGATCCATAAGATGGATGACTTCCTGATCTCACTCGACTGGTTGAAGAAGTGATGCCTGTTTAATCGGCTTCAGCTTCAAGGACGTACTCGACACACAATCCGTAGCCCAATGGTTCTAGTGGACTGTTCCAATTTTAGCTTCGGGTTGTGTGCCACTGG
>DOCI01000003.1:27214-36064 GCA_003503535.1 Planctomycetaceae bacterium | reverse complement strand
AGCTTCGGGTTGTGTGCCACTGGCTACGCCAGTGTAAGTCGAGGCTTAAACTGCGATGCGCTGGCAAAGCCAGTGACACCCTAATTTTTATTGGAACAGGGCACTGAAGGTTTCGTCTGAAGGCGAGGGGTTTCATCCCATCGAGAGACAACAAATGAGTCCCGGCTTCAATCGCTGAAAGTCAATTTGCATGATTCCACTTCACGATACGATTCCTTCACGCAGCACGCCTTATGTCAATTATCTGTTGATGGCCAGCTGTACGATTGCCTTTTTGATTCAGCTGTCTCAGCCGCCAGGAGCTCCCGATCTGGTTGAGCGTTATGGAATGATTCCCGCCCGGGTGAGCCATCCGGATTCGGAAGTGATGGTTCAGGAGTATCGGTCCGCCCAACTTGTCCCGGGGAGAGTCGAACTTGTAGAACGTCCTGCCGCCCCATCAGCCGTTGCACCATTTTTGACTTTGGCAACTTGCGTGTTTCTGCACGGTGGCTGGATGCACTTTCTGGGCAATATGCTGTTTCTGTTTATCTTTGGAGATAATGTCGAAGACTGTCTGGGGCACATTGGCTACTTTTTGTTTTATGTGGGAGCCGGAGTACTGGCAAGTCTGGCACATTACTTGAGCATGCCGGAATCGACAATTCCGACAATAGGAGCCAGTGGTGCCATCGCGGGTGTCATGGGGGCTTATTTTATTCTATATCCCCACGCAAAAGTCATGACGCTCGTTCCCCTGTTCGTCATTTTCTTCACGGTGATGCTGCCCGCTCAAGTCTTTCTGGGAATCTGGATCGTTTTCCAGCTCCTGCAGGGGACTTACAGTCTGGGAGGGACCGAATCGAGTGGTGTTGCCTGGTGGGCTCATATTGGCGGATTTTTAGCAGGCTTCCTGATTGTCCTCTCACTCCGTCCACTCGGCTTGATTCGTTCTCCAGTTCCCGAACGAAATTATCGAGCGAACTGAAACATAAACGGAGAGACAAGCACAAAACGCAATTATTAGACCATTTTCAAATGGTATCTGCAGTCGTATGGACATCGAATGTCCAATAAACAATGTATTTGCTCCTGTTGAACCCTGCAGGTAATTTTTGAATATGCTCTAGACCATTTGAAAATGGTCTAATCTGATGTGATTGAAGTGGATTCCTCGGTTTGTCCTATAAACTTTGCAATTGAATCCCCCAGTTCCTGAGGACGTTCTTCAAAAAGATAATGGCCGGCTTCCTCATAGCGAACCGTCTGAGCCTCGGGGAAGATTCGTTGAAACTCTTTAAGAAATTCAGGAGTGAAGCACCAGTCTTTAATCCCCCAGGGAAGCAGAATGGGCTTGGCAGTCAACTTGGTCAGTCCCTTCTCAACTTCGGTCAAAGTTTCATAACTCGGATGGCTGGGGCTGAGAGGGATATCTTTAACGAACCGATCAATCGCGATCCGGTTTTTCCAGGAATCGTAAGGCAGAAGGTATCCTTTTTTATTTTTTGGCGACAGCGGATACGCTTCATTCACAGCCATGTGGACAGCTGCCTGGGCAAATAAGTTCGCTCCCTGCATCCCGAGTTTTCCCAGTAGTGGGATGCGGCACAGGGCGATACGAAATGGAATTTGTTGCGAGCGAAAAGCACCGGTATTCATTAACACGAGTCGGGAAAAACGCTGCGGGATTCGGCCGGCGACTCCAGTTCCAATCGCTCCTCCCCAATCATGAGCAATTAGAGTGATCTGCTGCAAATCAAGAGTTTCGACCAGCAATTGCAGACGCTCGATATGATCTGCTAAGCGATAAACTTCATTTTGAGGCTTCTCGGAAAGGCCGCAACCCAGGTGGTCTATCGCAATGCAGCGATGTGTCGGCGAGAATCGTTTAATCAAATTCCGCCAGGCAAAACTCCAGGTCGGATTGCCATGCACAAATAGCAAGACTGGCCCGGTTCCTTCATCCACAAAATGGATTCGACCGGAATCCGTTGTCAGATAATTCTGGTTAAAAGGGTATTCTTCAGTCAAACCATGCTTTAATACAAGAGGGTGAGAGCCGGTTTGATTCATCAATAAAGACTTTTCAGAGAATTCAGTTCAGAAATGACACTTACATGAGGCCAGAAGAGTATGATCCCGCGAAAGCGTTTTAGCAATTTTATGCTGGAAACGGAACTGATCGAATTTCGACCGTATCCTTTCATGTGGCAGGCTCTGCAATATTTCCTATGAATTTTAGGCAATAATTTCTTCAATCGGGTGACCGAAATCCTGTTCGAGCCGTTTCTGTCCGGGGATTTCCATACGGTGCGATTTCAGGCCGAGTTGTTTGAGCAGTGTCGCGTGAATGTCGGTCACATAGTGTGGATTTTCAACGGCATGAAAACCAATTTCGTCGGTCGCTCCGTGGGCAACCCCCCCCTTCAAACCTCCGCCCGCCATCCAGACACTAAATCCATACGGGTGATGATCGCGGCCGTTTGTCCCCTGTGAACCTGGTGTGCGTCCAAATTCGGTCGCGAATACCACGAGCGTTTCATCGAGCAGGCCTCGTTGTTTCAGATCCTGAAGCAAACCGGCGATGGGGCGATCCACTTGTTGGGCCAGCTCGGCATGTTTCGTTTTGAGATTGGAATGTTGATCCCAAGCTCCGGCTGCTCCATCTCCATGTTGAATTTGAATGAACCGCACACCCTGTTCGACAAACCGTCTGGCAGCGAGTAACTGTTCTCCAAATGGCCGTGTCTGTTTCTGATCGAATCCATATAACTTCTGGGTCTCTTCAGTTTCTTGAGTAAAATCGATCACATCGGGCACGGCCGTCTGCATCCGAAATGCCAACTCGTAAGACTTGATACGCGCATCAAGAGCGGCATCATTGGGATAGTTTTCAGTCGTGAGCTTGTTGAGCCGATTAACAAGATCAAACCCGAGTCGTTGCTCGGCGGAGGTCAGGTCCCCTTCTGGTTGAGCGTAGTCGAGAGGATTTTTGGGGTCGACCTTCAGTTCGATGGAATCGTAAGCAGGGCCAAGGTAATGCCCGTCACGGCGATCGAAAAAACGAGGTCCCATACTGATGAACTGCGGTAGATTTTCATTCAACGAGCCAAGTCCCCAATTGATCCAGGCCCCAATTGTTGGAACGCGGGGATCGAGCATATGGCGTCCCGAATGAAACTGCACTTGGGCACCATGATTATCGTCGGTGGTCCACATGGAACGGATGATGGAAAGATGATCGACCTGCGAACCGATGTGCGGAAACCAGTCACTGATTTCGATGCCGCTTTCGCCGTATTTTTTGTAACCGACCTGAAGGGGATACAGTTTGTTTCGCTGCTGACCGTTCGCATCGTTGACGACCACAACCCGAACTCTTTTGAGAAGTTCGGGATCCTGCACATCTGCAAAGGGAGTTTCTGGAATTGTTTTGCCAGCGTATTGATTGAGGGCTGGTTTGGGATCAAAACTTTCCATGTGACTCACGCCGCCCCGCATGAATAACCAAATCACACTTTTCGCTTTCGGTGCAAAATGAGGCAATCCAGCTGTTAGCGTGTTAGTCGATTTCTCTGCGGCCCCCCATCCATCGCGTTGCAGCATTGCCTGCAGTGCGAGAGTTGAAAAGCCAAGGGCGGAATTACTTAGAAGTTGTCTACGATGCATGAAACTGTTACCGGATCGATATAAAATCATTGTAGTTTAGTAAACTATGGATCAGATGAGTTCGTATTCTTTCGGCTTGCTGCTCCGGCTTATCGGGATGACGCTTTCGAACCAGCGGATCAAGTTGCGTGCAGTACTCCTGACAGGCTAGAAGTTCCTGAGGCGTAGCCGGCCGGGCGATGATGGTTTCAAACGAAGTTCTGATAAAAGATTCTAAATCTTGATCAGGCTGTGAAGCATCAATCGATTTAGCGATTTGTGCGGCCATCGTGATTGCTAACTCGCTATTAGCAAGTGCAAGCGCCTGCTGAGGCACAATACTTTCATCGCGACGGTAACACTGGAGCAAATCCGCATCGTCGAACATTGTCAGAAACTTGTCCTGCTGATCGCGAGAATGCTTGAAGTACAAACTGCGACGTTTGCTTTTGTTCCCAACATCGACCGAAGGCCCGCCAAGTTGAGGATCGAGTTGACCGGCCAGTTGCAGCAGACAATCACGAATAATCTGTGATTCCATCCGTTTGGTGTTCATCCGCCAGTAATACTCGTTCGTTGAATCGACAGAGAGTGTCGCCGCATCAGCATCGCTCGTGGAGGAACTCAGTTGATAAGCATTTGAAGTGACGATTAACCGATGCAAATGCTTGAAGCTCCAGTTGTGCTCCATAAATTCGGCAGCGAGATAGTCCAGCAACTCGGCTTGCACAGGACGTTTTGCCCGGAGTCCAAAATCAAAAACTGAATCCAACAGTGGTTTACCGAAATGTCGCATCCAGACATGATTCACTGCAACCCGAGCCGTTAATGGGTTATCAGGGGATGTCATCCATTTCGCCAGAGAAGTACGACGCCCCGTGCTTGTCGATGAATAAGCAGCTGGATAATCCTCCATTTTATCTGCCGGAGTTTCGAGTGCCTTTTGGGAGGCACGCAAAGTTTTGTACGAAATTTCGCCCGACCTGGCGGCTGTTAGATTCGCTTCAGCCTGCTTCAGTTTTTCTTCGGCAGTCTTCTGCTTTTTCTCATCGCTACCAACTTTCAGAAGTTCGTATCGTGCTGAGGCCACCCTGGCCTGGGCCTGCATATGAGCGGCATGTTGAGCAGACTTTGAAACGTCATTGGCAGGCTGGTCAACATACCTCGCTTCATCGGCTTCAATAGTGGCTTGTAACGATTGCAGATTCGCCTGGGCGAGAGCGAGCTTCGCCTCGGCTATTTTAACGACCAGCTCAGGATTCTGAGGGGAGGGATTTTTATCACTCTTCGGACTAACCAATTCCATTTCTGGTGTAAGGGATCGGATGGAAATTTCTTCAAAGGCGACGGTTGCATCGAATCCCGAGATCGCGAAATGTCCATCAGGTTGACGATCAGGAAATTGATAGGCAAGTACGAATTCTCCATCGAGCCAGACATTCATCAAACGATCACGCACAGCAAAACGAATTTCATAACTTCGTCCCACTTCAAGCGGGCGAGATATACGTCCATCACCAGGATAGCTCGTTTTATCATTACGAGTAAACGCGGCTTGGATTTTAGGGTCAGGCTCGTGAGCACTCGAGTAGACAAAATTGTTGTAGGAATAATCGTCTGACTGATCAAACCGAAATGTGACCGATTTATACGTCGCCCCACCCGTGGTTGTGTATCGGCAAGTGACCTCAAAATCCGTGGGTATGTCATGCTTAAATCGGATCGCTTCAGGCTCTCGTGTGGAAGTCGTACACTGCAGTTTTCCGTCTTTATAGACCCATGCGTTTCCGATGATCTCCCAATTCATTGGGTCAGGTTGATCAAAAGAATCCACGAACTCAAAAGGTTCGTAGTTTCTCTCCAATTTTTCCCTGACAGCATCAGTCAGCTCCTGTTGAGCTGACTCCAGTAACGATTTTGCATTCTTCAAATGATCGTTCTGAACGTACTCTCGAAGACCGGGGACATAAGCAGTTACAGGTAACTCAACCGGCAAAACCTTTGGCTGGTAATTGGAGAATAGCTTTGGCACCTGGGGAGAAATAGAAACCGTTTCATCAGGGTTCTTGGGGTCCCCTTTGATATGCAGGAATGTTTTCTCTTCAAGGTGATCGTCAAACACACGAGGCAAACCGTCTCGTTCAAAATTTGTCACTCCGGGAACGGGATCGAGCCTAACCTGATGCGGTTCAAAGATTGCTCGAAAATTATAATAGTCGACCTGCGAGATCGGATCGTACTTGTGATCGTGACATTTGGCACAGTTGAGTGTCAGCCCCAGAAATGCCTTGCCAGTATGCTCGATTGTGCTGTCGAGCCAAGTGGTGCGGTTGAACAAATAGTAGTTGCGAGCCAGAAATCCTGTGGCGGCAATCACCTGAGGATCATCAGGGGCAATTTCATCGCCAGCCAGCATCTGTTCGATCATCTGGTCGTAACCGAGATCCTCATTGAGTGAATTGACAATCCAGTCACGCCACCGCCACATATGTTTCTGACTGTATCGCAACTGCTGACCCAACCCGTACCAGTCGGAGTAACGCCAGACGTCCATCCAATGCCGCCCCCAACGCTCCCCATAATGCGGACTTGCCAGCAGTTCGTCGACAATCTCGTTCCAGGGACGATCATCGTGCAATTGCTCCAGAGTTGGCGGCAATCCGATCAAATCCAGATAGAGCCGACGAATCAGTATCGATCGCGTGGCAGGCGGTTGAGTTTTTAACCCGAGTTCGACACGCTTTTGCTCAAGAAATAAATCAATCGGATTGGGAGAGATGCTCCCCGATTCGGAATCTGCACTGGAAACATGCAGAGCCGGTAAATCTGGTTTTTGGATTTTGCGGAAGGCCCAATGTTCAGAGGGAGGTTGTGGTGGCGATTCCACAGGAGCGATGGCCCCTTCCTGGATCCAACGACGAATCAGCTCGATTTCATCTTGTTTCAGAGCAGCCCCTTCATCAGCGGGCGGCATCCGCAAGTCTTCTTCATCGGTGACACGTTCTAACAGCAGACTTGCATCCGGGCTACCTGGCTCAATTACCGAGCCACTATCTCCCCCTTGTTGCATTAATGCCAGAGTCTCCAAACGTAGCTCTGCTTCCTGCTTGAGCACGCCATGACAGGAATAGCATTTCGATTCCAGCAGAGGCTTGATTGTGGTGAGGTAATCAACTGTCTCGGCACAAGAACATATTGCAGGATTGCCAATGACGAGCCCGATCATAAGACACGTTAAGCGTAATGACAGATGAGGCAAGCTCTCAGAATCAGTCATCATCATAAGGTACGTTCCTGGTGTGAAATTCGTCAGGTAAATATGGTAGGACTGTCTTCGGGATGACAAAAAAATGGATAATAATTGGAGTTGATGTGATCAGTTCAAAACAGATCCACCAAAGGCTTTGAGTTTTCCAGAAGATGGTAAGGCCGTTCGAGTTTGTCGTAGGCAATCAAATCGTTAATTCCCATGGCATGATATACAGTGTGGGCGATATCGGCGGGAGTCACAGGCTTGTCGATGGGGTATTCTCCACGGGCGTCGCTGGCCCCATAGGTCTGCCCGCCCTGTATTCCGCCACCTGCCAGAACATCTGTCAAACAGTGTGTCCAATGGTCACGACCAGCTCCGATGGTTCCACCTGATCGTGGATCTCCGATTTTAGGTTTTCGACCCATTTCACTGGTCACCATCACGAGCGTCTCTTCCAGCATCCCTCGATCAGCCAGATCTTCAATCAATGCAGAGTAAGCTTGGTCAAACTCGGGGAGTAGATCTTCCTGCAGGCATTTGAAGTTATTGCCATGTGTATCCCAGCTGCCGGCACTCTTGCATTTTTTGGCGAGTTTGCGGCTGTCACCTTTCCAGAAGACCGTGATAAACGGAACCTCGGCTTCAGCTAAACGACGGGCAACCAGCAAGCTCATACCGTTGACAGTTTTGCCGTATCTCTCAATGACTTCTGGCTTCTCTTGAAACAAATCAAATGCGGATGTCGACTGCGATGAAAGCAACAATGATAAGGCTCGCTGTTGATGCTTTCCCAATGCTGTGGTGTTGGCGGTTTCATCGAAGCAACGGCGTGCCGAGTTGACTTGATCGAGCAGCGAAAATCGCGAGGTCATCCGATCAGCCGTAATGCCCCCTTCCAAAACGAGAGCTGGGGCCTGAAATTTGAGCGGCTCCTCATTGCTACCATTGATATACATCGGATCGTGTTCGACTCCGATGCGAGCGGCGAATTGTCCAGGCCGTGTGTAAGGAGCTCGGCTCGGCATATGGGGCAGTGAAATTGCGTTGGGTAAATTAGGATGCTGAGGTCGACGCGATGCAACGACCGAGCCGATATATGGCCAGTCTTCACGTTCTGGCGTTCGATTGTTTCCCTTAATGACAAATGATTGGTCGGGGACATGGCCCGTTAAATTGTGATAATACCCGGCATGATGATCGTTCGTGTTAACGGTCCCTTTCACCGAATTGACAAAAGCCAGATGGTGAGCCTGCTTGGCCGTTAAAGGAAGATGCTCGGAAAGGAGCACACCAGGCGCAGAAGTTTCGATGGGCCGGAAGGGACCACGATATTCAAGCAGAGCATCTGGCTTCATGTCCCACATATCAAGATGCGAGGCTCCGCCGCAGAGGAAGAACAGAATTGTCGATTTCGCTTTGCCCGGCCGTGAAGTCGGAGGCGATGCAGGAGCTGCGTGAGTGGGGGATCCGAATTTCAATCCAGCGAAACCGAGGCCGGAAGCAACCAGAAATTGACGTCGTTGCATGAACTTTCTCCTCAATCCGAGTAGAATTTCGCAGGTGGGTCGAAATCAAATGCACCGTGATCGGATAGACTCAAAACAATGGGGCAGGGTTATGAGTGCTCTGATAAAGAATTGATCATCGCCTTATGAAAGCCGGATTGCAAGACAAGTCTGACAATTCGAGGTGCTGCAAGATGATGAATGCTTACACATTTCGGAAACCACAGCGCGTTCCAAATGAAAACTGGAAAATAATCAAACCCGAGCGGCGGGGCGCTTTTGAAGAGAAGGCCCCGATTGATTGAACGTCCGGGGGTGCTTTTCGGGATGCTACAGGAAATCCGGTTTCCAATTGGAACAGAGTTTAGAGCATATTCAAAAATTCCCTGCAGCGTCCGGCAGGAGCAAACACAGCGTTTTCAGGGCATTTGAGGTCCAAGCGACTGCAGATACCATTTGAAAATG
>DOCI01000003.1:26648-27160 GCA_003503535.1 Planctomycetaceae bacterium | reverse complement strand
GCCGCAGAATAATTGAGCTTTAAATCGGGCGATGCACGATGCGCCAGAAAAGGATCGACGCCATCAGGCCGACCATCGCGGCCAATGTTAGTACTGCAAAGACATACTGATGTCCGAGTTCACCCGGCCAACGATCCAGCAGGACCCCCATCAATGGCCCCATGAAGACGTCGGGTGTGTATCCGATGACTGAGACGATACCTACCGCGCTGCCGGTGTCACCAAACGGCACACGTCCCGCCTCCATCATCGCAAAGTACAGCCCTCGCAAGGCAAACACCGCTGCACTGGTGGCAATCAACGTCGCGAAGAAGAACACGGTCTCGCCTGGACGAAACGCGCCTGCTGCAATCGCTGCACTGCCAATACCGAATACCAACAGACTCAACATCGTCAGTCGGGCAACGCCAAAGCGATCGGCCAGCAAGCCTGCGGCGATCGCCGCGAAAGGTCGAACCCACATCGAAAGCGTGCCGACCTTGGCCGCTTGAACTTCGTCGAAATCCAGGACT
>DOCI01000003.1:25464-26484 GCA_003503535.1 Planctomycetaceae bacterium | reverse complement strand
TCGAAATCCAGGACTTCGTGCGCGTACAAGGAGACATCGTCCAAGCCTTTGTATCCAACGTAAGCGCAGACCACGACGATTGCTTGAAGCCAGACCGTCGGCATTCGCAGTACACGAACCACTCCTCCCGGCTCATACTTGCTCTGCGAGTCGTCGGAGGATTCTTTTGAGCGAGGCAAAGCGAACCATACGAAAATGGCAGCGGCAAATGTGATGCCCGCAAAAAGAAAGATGACCTGTCTGAAGGCGACTGTCCGCTGTTCGAGCGTTGCATTCTGAACTTCGGAGGGCATGAAAAAGGAGAATAGTGCAACCGCACCGCTGCCAATGGCAGCAGCAACCAGCCCACGTCCTCCATCAAGGATTCCAAACGCGCGGCCCGGAAGTTTGGTACCGCCCCACTCGCGCGTGGCTCGAATCAGCGGGGCCCAAAACAACAAGATCGTGGTCATGCCCCAAAATCCGTATAGCACTTGGAGTCCTGCCAACGAGGGGATCGTCGTCAGCGCAAAACCGCCGATCGACGTTGCGACCAGTGCAAATGACATCATCTTCCGAGTCGAAAACCGATCTGCGAGTGGCCCGCCTGGGAAGTACGCCAACATTGCAACCACTCCGTATACCGAAAAGGCAATCCCCAGCTGAAGATTGGTCACATCAAAGACGTCCAATAGGGTTGGTCGGAAAACACGAGGAAGAACAAATGGCAGAAAGAAGACGGCTTCGCCAGCCACAATGAGCGCAAGCATCGCGATCGTTCGACCTGCAGGCGATAATTCCCGATTGATGTCATGCATGTGCGGCACCGGTAGAAGGCGGGCTATTGGTATGCAAGGGTAGGACTCGGGGCAGTGCCTGTCAATCACGACGAAATGCTAAATGTCCTCTCGAAAAATGCGCCGTGAGGATTTTCATTCACAATTCTTGACAAGACTGAGATCTCAGTTAGACTTCAGTTGTTTTATAAATACATGAAGTCGAATCAGCGAAATTAAACTTACTAACTGAAGTTTTGCAAAA
>DOCI01000003.1:15603-25213 GCA_003503535.1 Planctomycetaceae bacterium | reverse complement strand
ACGGGCCCCTCGCTGACGCGTCGTATTATGATTTTTTGGAAATTGCAAAACTTCAGTTAATAATCTCAATCGCCGATGACCGCATTTGGTGAGAGACCAGACATGCAGCAACTCAGCCCACGTTCTCTACTTAAAGAGAAAGCGTATGAACAACTCAAGAGCCAGATTCAGAATTCGACATTTGTTCCGGGAGTGTTTCTTTCGGAACGACAGCTTGCTTTGCAATTGGGCATGAGTAAGACGCCGATCAAGGCTGCGTTGGAGCGTCTGGAATTGGAAGGTTTGGTTTCGGTTTCACCGCAGCAGGGGATTATGGTTCGTGAACTTTCAGTCCATGAAATTGCAGACCAGTTCGAGATCCGACTCGCGCTGGAATCGTTTGTACTTCGCAGTGTGACCGGCAAGCTCGCCAATGACGACATCACAAGAATCCGCAAAAATCTTCAGCAGCAGCAACTGGCTGCGAAAGAATTCGACCACACAGCTGCGATTAAACTGGATGCGGAATTCCATGGAATCTTCTGCGACTGCTTGGGCAATCAGGAGATTATTCGGGTGATGACACAGATGCGAGAAAAGATGTATCGGGTGATTGGTCGAGTATTTGAGCGGTATGAGGATCGAATTGAATCCAGCTGGACAGAGCACACTGCCGTCGCAAACGCAGTAATAGCAGGTGACGCAGAATTGGCAGTTAATAGACTTCAGGAGCATCTCGAGTATGGCAAACGGGTGTTGCTTTCGCCCCGCAGATAATCGCGGCTTGCGGATTGTGTTTGTTTTTATGATGACGAGTTTTTCCGTCGTAGCAACGAGTGTTGCCGATGAGGCACCGACGTTTTTCCGTGGACTCAATTTAAACGGTCCGGCTGTCTCGATTGATGGAAATGCCTGGGAGGGCCAGGATGCGAAGACATACACCTGTAAAGATAAATCATTCAACAACCAGGATGTAAAATTACTGCCGTCGACAGATGCTGAGCGCGCGAAAATGATTCGTTCCAGCCGCTGGGGTGGGAATCGTGTGGAACTCAATTCGATTCCGACAGGACGTTACACAGTCTTTCTTTATGCCTGGGAAGACAATCGGTCGGAGACCTACACCGTGTTTGTCAACGATGTCGAGGTTGTCCGAAATTACAACAGCGGTCGAGAGGGGCACTGGGAAAAACTTGGGCCATGGCACACAGATTCTAAAGACGGAACGATTGTCATCTCCAGTAAAGGGGGAGCTGCCAATTTCTCGGGCATCGAAATCTGGAAAGGCGAGCATGATGGTTCAGATACAAACGTCCTGACCAAGGATCAACTCGCGATGTTCGAAAGTAAGATTCGACCGCTGCTGATCAAGCACTGCTATGACTGTCACAGCGAGAAGTCTGAACAGGTCGAAGGACATCTTCTGGTCGATTCGGCTCCCACCTTAAGGAAAGGTGGGTCACTCGGGCCGGCAGTTATTCCCGGAGACCCCGATCACAGCCTGCTGATTGAAGCCGTTCGCTATGAGAACGACAACATGCAGATGCCACCCGATGAAAAACTTTCGGACATTGAGATCGCCTCACTTGAAGAGTGGGTCCGCAGCGGCGCGCCCGATCCCCGCCGCAGTGCGACTACGATTCCTCTGAAAACCATCGACGTGGCGAAAGCGAGAGAGTTCTGGTCGTTTCGTCCGCTCAGTCATCCGATCCCACCCAAAAATAATAATTCTCAATGGGCAACAACTGACATCGATCGTTTTATCCTCGCAAGGCTTGAACGTCAAAAGTTACGCCCCGTTGCTGACGCTGACAAACCAATGCTGATACGACGGGCCACATTCGATCTGATTGGATTGCCTCCCTCTCCAACTGAAATCGATGCGTTTGTTAACGACCCTTCTCCCCTGGCATTTGAGAATGTTGTCGAACGATTATTGTCTTCGCCACAATATGGGGAGCGATGGGGACGGCATTGGATGGACCTGGTGCGATACGCCGACACTGCGGGCGAAAATTCTGACTATCCCATCCCGCAGGCTTATCGGTATCGCAATTACATTATCGATGCCTTCAATAACGATAAACCGTACGATGAATTTCTGCGGGAGCAAATCGCAGGCGACTTGTTACCAGCCAGCACCGACGACGAACGCAACGAACATATTATTGCGACAGGTTATATCGCCAGTTCGCGGCGATTCGGCTCTGTGATTAAAGACTACCCGCAACACTTAACAATCGAAGATACCATTGACAATATGGGACGCGTCGTTTTGGGGCTGACGATTTCCTGTTCCCGATGTCACGATCACAAGTTCGATCCGATTTTGCAGACCGACTATTACGGTCTGTATGGCATCTTCAACAGCACAAAGTATGCGTTCCCGGGGATTGAACTCGATAAAAAACCACGGGACTTCATCCCGTTGTTCAAAGAGGGATCGCCCGGCCCAGAACTCGCTTACGCTGTGACCGATGGTCAAGTTGGTGACGCAGCGTTGCAGATTCGTGGAGAACCGAAGCAGCCAGGCGAACTGATTCCGCGAAAGTTCCCAGACCTGCTCGGCGGCCAACGGCTAACCGACCAAGAAGCGAAACAAAGCGGCCGCTTACAGTTAGCCGAGTGGCTGACCGATCCACAGAACCCACTCACCGCTCGAGTCATGGTCAACCGCATCTGGCAGTATCATTTCGGCATAGGGCTGGTGGGAACCCCTAGTGACTTTGGCATTCGCGGGCTTTCTCCCACCCATCCTGAATTACTCGACTGGCTCGCGACCCAATTTATTGAAAGCGGCTGGTCAATCAAGCACATGCACAGACTGATCATGAATTCTCGGGTGTATCAACTCACCAGTACTACAGGAGACGCCGCGGATCAGAATAATATTCAACAAGCGATGGACATTGATCCCGCTAATGAATTGCACTGGCGTTTTGATCGGCAACGTCTGGATGCAGAGTCGCTGCGTGACACGCTGCTGCTGCTCAGTACCGAACTGGATGCAACACGTATGGAGGAACCCCATCCATTTCCTCCTGTCGAAAAATGGGGATACACGCAGCATCATCCATTCCGAGACAGTTACGAAAGTAATCGTCGAAGCGTATATTTGATGACGACGCGGCTGAATGCCCGCCCCTATTTCACTGCATTTGACGGACCAGACCGAAACGCATCGTCCGCCGTGAGAGACAATTCCGTCACCACCGTTCAGTCTCTGTATCTGCTCAATAATGAGTTCGTACATGGGCGAGCCGCAAGGTTTGCTACGAGGTTACTGGCAGAATGTGACAACGACGACCAGAGAATCGACCTCGCGTTCATGTTGACTTTCGGTCGTCCAGCGACAACAGATGACAAAACTAACACTCTGTCGTTTCTGAAAACATTAAGTGAGGAAATTGATGCCGATAAGAACAGGTCGCCAGATGACATCAGGCATCAATGCTGGACCAGTTTCGCTCTTGCCCTATTTCGCACAAACGAATTTTTGTACGTGGATTAACAATGCACAACTTCATGACACGCCGCAACGCCATTCGCTCCATGGTTGGTAGTTCGATTCTGCTTCCCGGTATTCTGTCCGAATTACTGGCCGAAGAGACTAAGTCTTCACTGACAGAGGGGCCACTCACGCCCAAGGCTCCACATTTTACTGCCAAAGCGAAGCGGGTCATCTTTCTGTTTGCCACTGGTGGGGTTTCCCATATTGATTCCTTCGACCCGAAACCTTCGGCGAATGGTCGCGATGGCAGTGGAAAAGACAAATTGATGGGCAGTGTCTTCCCTTACAGTCCCAACAAAAAATGTGGGACAGAAGTGAGCGATCTGTTTCCACAACTGCGGGAACAGATGGAAGATATCTGTGTGATTCGTTCAATGAAATCCGCACATTTCGACCATACCGAAGCAGCCGTGGGGATGCATACCGGTTCGCCGACATTTGCTCGACCAAGCATGGGGTCCTGGCTCAGTTACGGACTGGGGACGATCAACCAGAATCTCCCATCGTTCATTGTCGTCGCCCCTCACCTGCCCTATGGCGGAACACAGGTATATGCCAGTGATTTTCTGCCCGCCTATCATCAGGGAACCAGAGTTATTCCCGGGAAGCACCCCATCGAAAATCTCGCTCCACTGACAACGCGTCAAGACATTCAGCAACTGGAACTCGGGCTGACTGAAGCCTTCAATCGAGGGCACCTGAAGTTGCGACAGGACGACACTCAACTGGCTGCGAGAATCAAATCTTTTGAAACAGCTTTTCAAATGCAAACCGCAGGTCCAGAAGCATTCGATGTGAACACTGAGGACGACAAAACTCTGGAAGCCTATGCACTGAAACGGGGTGAGAACACGGGCTTCGGCTGGCAGTGTCTGGTGGCTCGCAGACTGGCAGAGAGGGGTGTTCGATTCATCGAACTGATCGATACCGGCTCTCGACCCAACTGGGATTCACACGGGGAGATGAAGGAACACGTTCCGCTGGCCAAAGCAGTCGACCAGCCAATCGCTGCGCTGATCAAAGACCTCAAGCAACGCAGCATGCTCGATGAAACGCTGATCGTGTGGGCAACAGAGTTTGGACGCACGCCAACCAAAGAAGGTAAGAACGGTCGCGGTCATCATGGCAACTGTTTTTCAATCTGGCTGGCAGGAGGGGGAATCAAAGGAGGAATCGTGCATGGTGAAACGGATGAGATTGGGAAAGAGATTGTCAGCGACAAGGTCGATGTTCACGACCTGCACGCCACAATTCTCCACCTGATGGGAATCGATCACACCAAACTGACTTACCGCCACGCCGGCCGCGACTTCCGACTGACCGACGTTCATGGCAACGTCATTAAAAATGTGATTGCCTGAACCAATCCACTGCGTCACGTTTTCATGCAACAAACAACGGCATTGCCGCATGATCAATTATCGTCGATCTCGGGATGAACATCATTTCTTTTATACGGTTGTGACACACAAGCGTCGTCAAATTCTCACGACTCCAATGGGAATCGGATTTCCATAGATGATAAACAGATCAAAGATTGGATTAGCTAATCGTGTCACTCGAACGAATACAAATTGAATGAAAAACAAGACGAGTTCTGCAAGTTGCCATAACCTTTTTGGCTGTTTTCTAATGGAGTGCAGTTTAAATCGGCAGAACGAGTTTAGGAAATATTAAAACCACAGAGGCACAGAGGACACGGAGAAATCATCTCATAGATCGCTGATACAATATTCGAAAGTTTGAGTCTTTCTGGATCTCTCCTGCAAAACAATCTCTGTGTTCTCTGTGCCTCTGTGGTGTAAAAAATCCAAAGTCAGCTTGGAGATGGATTCTGATTTCTCCGGTTTTCAAGTGAAACGTGGTTTAAATGCGATAGTTCTACTTCCAGATCATCTTTACACAATCTGGGAATTGTCACGGGGTGATCAGGATTACTTCTTGCGATGACGACGCATCAAATCTCTTATTACGAAAAACTGAATGGCTGCAGGTGGCGTGTCAGCGGCTGTTTCCCGCAGCCGCATTCAGAGGAGCGAACGAGGTGTCTGGCAGCGGCGATTCTACGAGCATACAGTACATGCTGAAGTGGACTTGAAGAGAGGCGTGGATTATCTCCATGACAATCCCCTCAAACACGGTTTCGTGAAGCGTGTTTCCGAAGGGCCCTGGTCCACATTTCATAGAGATATCAAACTCGGAGAATAGCACCCAATTGGGGCAGCCAGGCCGAATGGTATGAAGACGAGTTCAAAAGCTTCGAGTGAAAGATGCGTCACGACGCACCCTGCGAAACTCTTATTTTATTGAATGTCCTACTTCCGGTCTATTTTTCTCTCATGAAAATAAACCGCCAGGACGCCAAGTGAAACAAGTCGTAATTTCAGTTAATGAAATTGGACCACGAAGACACAAAGGCACCAAGAGTTGTATAACAATATTGCCTCAAACTCATCTGGCTGTTTTGTGATTGATTTTCATGAACCCTAAATCTCTTTGTGTCTTCGTGTCTTCGTGCCTTAGTGCCTTAGTGCCTTAGTGCCTTAGTGGTGAAATCAACCTGATAAACTCAAATCCATTTTCATTTCTGTTGATCTCTTGTTTCACTTGGCGTCTTGGCGGTTCATGAATCAACATGTAAACGGGTTGAGGAGAAATCCTCACTGGTCTCTCTGTGGCAAAAACATCTGGTAACTCATCCCGCAAATCTGGAATAATCTCCTAGTGGTTTGTTCCGATTAAACTTTGGGTAGTGTGCCACTGGCTTCGCCAGTGCAAGTCGAGACGAAAACTGAAGTTACCATGCACTGGCATAGCCAGTGCCACCCTATTATTTAATTGAAACAGACCACTAGCTGTCGTTTTGCAAAGTTCATGTTATCAATAGAAAACACCTGGCAGGAAATTTCCTTGCCAGGTGTTAATTTTGTTTGAACTTGAACTGAAGCAGGGTTTAGACCATTTTCAAATGGTCTCTGCAGTCGCAAGGACACAATATATCCTAGATCGCTGTGTTTGCTCCTGCCGAACGCTGCAGATATTTTTGAATATGCTCTAGCTCCAGTCCACAACAGTATCCTCGCCGGAAAGCGTTTCTTCTCCAGCGCAACAGGTTCCACGCATCGTTACGCGATTGACAATGGTTTCGACTCCCAAAGCACATTTCAAATAATCACTCAGGTCAAAATCAGAATCATCTGTCCTCAAAATTCCTTCGAGACAGATCGCATCGTTGGGCAGGCGACGTACAACCAGATTTTCAAATTCCATACCGGATTTACTGTTGAGGTGGCTTGCCAGTTCTTTTTCGACAGAATGGGCTGCATGAGGCATATCGATCGATCGAGACTTTTTCACCTCTCCGATCGAAGACCATTCATTAAAATAACCAGATTCTTCCGTTTTCATTGCGGAATTCCTTCGCCGCTAAGGGGCCTAAAGAGGACTCTTTCATAAGCAATTGAACATGTATTGTAATGAGTAATTGCAGATCGCCTAGATGTAAATGGCTTCCTTTCCTCAATTTTTTTGAATTGAGACTGTCAGAAGCTTGCTCGAAAATTTCCGCTGAAAGCACTTGTTCGTAGATGAGCGTTTCGAGATGAGTACGCCAGCATCCAGCGAATTTCTCACCAACTGAATAAATGTCGGGTAAAGTATTCTCAACCCGAAATAACTGACCGAATCGTTGCAATCCCTACCCCTCGTTTAATTCGCCCTACGTATGAAATCTCGTATGGGAAAGTGAGACAAACCACATGAATGACCGGAAAATGGCGATAACAGAGAGTAGAGAAAGGATGGGATGTCATTGCCGATTGGATAAGGCGGGCAACCCTGGTCTCGGAAATACAATCTCAACTCGATAAAGTCGCGTACCCCTGCAACGCGACAGGAGGACCATACCGTGGCGAACCAAAATTTTCACTTTAAGCACAACGCACACATTTCCCCAAAACCAAATCCGAATCGTAAGATTTCAAAAACCTGGTCCATGCTGACAGCTGGCCTGGTGTTTGGACTGTTCGGTATGTACCTGACTGTCACCAAGCCAATGACAGAGCGGATGCATACTCTGGAGTCGGAAATTGCAATGATGCAGTCTGAAATGCACATGCTGGTTGGGACTCGGGATGATTTGTGGAAAACCAACGATCTACTCACAGGCCTGCGTCAGCAACAGCGGCAGATGTCTGAAGTTCAGCAGTCACTCGCCTCAATTCGTAAAATGCGAGATGACGTTCTGGCCTTGAGTTCCGGTCAGGATGTGGCCATGAATACTCTCGACAACCTCGCTTCCATGCAGACCGTTTTGAAGACACAGTCGGAATCGATTGCCCAGTCTCAGGATTCTCTGGCTCACATGGTATCTATGAATGAGCATGTTGTTCGTTTAGGCAAGTCGGCTAATAAAACTCGTCAGGATCTGCTGGCAGCCGATCAAGTGATGGCAGATGTTCAACATGTGACCGAGCGGATGTCAAAGCAAGCAGAAAGCATGAATGAAGCCAGCATGGTCTTAACGGCCATGGATGACTTGACGAATAATATTGTTGCTAAGAAGTCAAATCTGGAAGAATCTAATGAGATACTGACTAAAATTGACGGATTGCACGTTCAAATCATCAAACAGCAGGAAGCAATTCCTGAAGCTGAGCAGAGTCTGGCTCGCATGGCTGCTCTGGAAGCCAAACTGCTGGAGCAAAACCAGGAAGACCTGACCAAAGCGTCTGTCAATCTGCAGGAAATGATGACTTTCCAAAAAGACCTGGCGACCGACAATACTCGAATCACTTCTGCCATTCAGACAGTAGAACTCCTTGAAGATTTCCAACTCGAACTCGAACACCAAGCTGCTCTGCTGTCTAACATGCGAAGCGAGCTTCAGGAAATCACAATACTGAAATCGACTGTTGAAGACACTCTGGCTGTCTTGAAACCGCTGATTCAACTGAGCGACCTGCGACGCCTGAGCGATGTCGAAGTTCGCGATGCCGCCCGCGTGATTCTGGATCGCCGCATTGCCGACGGCCGGTCTCACAAATCCAGCCGAATCGCAGAACATCAGATTCATTCTCCCGTCATGGGACCGATCAATCACGAAGGCTCTGAAACTCTCAAAGTTCCAGTCCCAACTGACTTGGAATAGAGTCTTCAAAGAAGAGATCACTAGAAAAGCCGTCTGTGAATTCAGGCGGCTTTTCTTAGTTCTCACATGAGTCCACTCATCGAATTCACTCCGATCTCTTCGCGCGAAATCAGCGGTTCGGCATAGGTCGAATGAATGGCCCAGCCCCAGTAGCGGGCGCGGTCGCGGATGTCATCCAGGACTGTTGGGAAATTCTGATCGCGTCCAGTTTTGATTTGCGATTCATAGCAGGCGATCGCCTGCATCTTTTGTTCGAAGTGTTCGCTAATATCCACGACCACGCTCGGTTTGGGATGAATCCTTAAATGGACGCTGAAGTAATAGAGCATCTTCGGAGGCCAGTAGGCTTCGCCTTCCAGATCGGATCGGGAAAGTTTTGCCCAGAAGCGGGCGTCATCGCATAACTGACTGGCGCGGACATGGTCGGGATGAGCATCTTCGGACCAGGGAGCCAGAATCATTTTCGGGCGGGTTGTGCGAAAGACGTTCGTCAAGGCTCGCCGATCGTTGAGCGTTGCTTCGAGTTTGCGATTCGGCAGATCCAAATTTTCCCGCCATTGTACCCCCAGTGCTTTGGTGGCCGCCGCAGTTTCCTGAAGACGCCCCGCATACGTTCCATGAGGTGTCGGCTCTCCAGACGTTAAATCGAGAATGCCCACCTGCAGCCCTTCGGAAATGGCTTTGAGGATAATTCCACCAACACTGATTTCCGCATCATCCGGATGTGTTGCAACAACGAGAAGATCTAACATAAGGGGTTTCAATATGTAGTCTAGTAGGGTGCGTCTTGACGCACCGGAATGGATATGCGAATGCAGAACAATCGTATCCTGTAAAAAGATGGTATACCGAACTCTCAATATCAAACGGCAATATGAGTCGAGCATGGTGCGTCAGGACGCACCCTACTATTTCAACTACCGCAAAATGTCGTGTAAGTTCAATATCGGGGAGCAGTCAAACTGACTGCG
>DOCI01000003.1:10641-15478 GCA_003503535.1 Planctomycetaceae bacterium | reverse complement strand
AGCTCGAAAGAGCACTACAGTTACTGTTATTTTTCTGCAGGACGATCAGCCAGTGGTGTATTGCCGAGGATGCGGTGGATGATTGTTAATTGGCCGGTGTGAATCGGTTCGTGCCAGGCGGCCATTTGAAAGACCATTCCCACATTCGGCATGAATGGAGGGGCTCCCTCAGGTGTCGGTTTTTCTAAATCCTCTTCACTGCAGTTGTCGAGAATTCGCAGGAAATTCTGCCGACGATCCCGCATCAATTCGCGGACTTCTTTCACGCTGGGATAAGCCGAGAGTTCTTCCTGCGGTTGCGAAAATTTTCCGAATCGATCTTTCAGGTGATCCAAGTCAATCGCGGAAGGCTGATCGAGCATGATGGCGAAACGGTTATCCGTAAACGCTAAATGCCCGGCAATCCACATCGCATGATTCGTATTCGGAGCAGGTCGCAGCAACCAGTCTTTCGGTTCCTGAATTTCATCCAGAATTTTATCCGTCACACGGCGAGCATGTTCGAGCCCGAAACGGAGTCTTTCCTTGAGCGTCATTATCTACCTTTTAATTCTTGTTAATATATTTATTTGCGACTTGAGATCAGCTTATGATTCTCAACGATTAAACGTCACTTCACGTCCGCGATGGTCGGTATTCACAGTCTTGCCATCAAACACAACTTCGCCATTGCACCACGTTTTGACGGGCCAGCCGGTCAGTTCGGTGCCGTGCCAGGGCGACCAGCCGCTTTTCGTTAACTGATTTTCGTTTAGGATTGTCTTTTTCAAATTCAGATCGACAAGTACGACATCAGCATCGTATCCCTCCCAAAGTGCACCCTTGTTGGCAATGTTCCAGACGCGAGCAGGATTGATCGTCATCGCGTTTATGACATTTTCCAGCCGAATCATGTTGCGATTCACCGCATCGAGCATTAATGCCAGTGAATTTTCGACGGCTGGTAAACCTGATGGCGATTTTGGATAAGGCTGTTTCTTCTCTTCTAATGTGTGAGGCGCGTGATCGGTCGCGATGACGGTAATTGTCCATTCATTCAATGCCCGCCACAATCGCTTGATATCCTTCTTCGTTTTCACGGAAGGATTCATTTGAATCAGCGAACCGAGTCGTTCGTAATCGTCGATACTGAAATAGAGATGATGCGGGCAGGCTTCCGCGGTAATGATGCAGTCGTTCATCGATTCAAGACTTGCATAATACGAGTACAGCATGTCACATTCTTCAGCGGTTGAAACATGGAGCACGTGAAATCGATGATTGTATTTGATCGCCAGATCCATTGCCCGTCTTGTTGAGATGATTGCGGCTTCATGGTTGCGAATCCGCGAATGATCGGCAAAAGATTTCCCGCCAGCCAGTTTGACCGCATTCGCCCGCACGGTCGATTCATCCTCGCAATGGGCACAAATTGGCAACGTAGTTTCCGCAAAAATCTGCTTGAGAACTTCCTGATCATCGACCAGTAAATTCCCAGTGCTCGAACCAATAAAGATTTTGATTCCGGGTGTGCGCTCAGCCTTTTTAAGTTCCTCGATATTGTCGGTCGTTGCTCCAATATAAAATCCGTAATTCACGATCGACTTCCCGGCTGCCAGATCCAGTTTATCGTGCAGAGCCTGAACCGTTGTGGTTGTCGGATTCGTATTAGGCATTTCCAGAAAAGTTGTAATGCCCCCAGCTGCACAGGCCCGCGACCCAGTGTGCAGATCTTCTTTATGGGTCAGTCCCGGGTCGCGGAAGTGGACCTGATCGTCAATGATACCAGGGATGAGATGCAAACCCGTGGCATCGACCACTTCATCTGCAGAAGCGGTATCGGCAGGATCGATTTCAATTTTCCCATTCCGCAGCAGGACATCGAGCTGGTCCAGATGGTCGGGAAATACGCAGATTGCATTTTTAATGAGGGTTGTCGTCATGATGTCACCGTTTGCCCAAATGAGGAGGAGCAAGAGATTTCTGAACTGATTGAAGATCTCCTTCCAGTTTACCGAGTATTTCTCCGAATCAACAGAAGGAAATGAAACAAGCTGCGTCGATCGACAGATCAACGCAGCCTAAATCAGCGTTTGCAATATTGGACATTCGTGAAGTTGCTGAAAATCTTGTCGGTCAGGAACTGCCTGAGCGACACCAGTTACCACAAATTCCTAATTTCGCACGATATTATCGAGCCCCTCACTTGATGAGTAATGAGGCAAGAACCTGAGCATAGATACGATGGCCGAAATCGTTGGGGTGATTGACCCCGTTGCCAGTCAAATCCGCATCCTTTTTCCACTTAAGAAGTTGGTTCCAGACACTTGTCATATCGGCCAACGCAATCCCCGGCTCACACAACGCTGCGAGTTCGTTGCGGTATAACGGAAAGATTTCGTGATTAAGTCGAGTCCAATCTCGATTTCCCAGCATGGTTGCAATCAAAATGAATTCGGTTTGTGGTAACACATCGCGAGTGGCCTTAATCATCCTGGCAGTGTTTTGACCGTACTCTTCCGCGGAACGACCAGCCGAATCATTCATTCCAAAGGCGAGGATGACCAGATCGGGTTTGTGCTCAGTCACCTTTTCAATCATCGTCAGGCCCCATGGTGTCGACTTTCCACCCACTGAAAGATTCGTCAGCTTAACTTTAGCCTGATAATGATGTTGTAAATGCTGGACGAGCAGATCCTGATACGGCGGTTGACAGGGGGCACCGCCTCCCCAACCTGAGGCATTGCATCCCGTAGAGATGCTGTCTCCCAACAGGACTATGGAAACTTCCTGTTGATCCTGTAACTTCTGCAATGTAATCGGCAGAACGCTGGCATCGTATTCCGGCATTATGAGAGGCCACGTAGAATCGGCTTTTTTATAGGTCACGGATGTTTGCATTTGATGATATTCTAATCCGCCACCAAATAGAATTTCCCCGTTGCCATCACGATGCGTCAACTGGTGTCTTTGTGAATTCGCAGGGCGTCGCAAGTCTGAGGCGACTGTTGTGACAATCTCAGACCCTGCCGGAATAATCAGTTCACGGGTTCCGACATCATATTGATAATCGATACCTTCCTGATAAATTTTGTCCCCCGCAGAACTACGTACCGAGATGACTTCCTCGATGGGAAACAAGACCTTTCCTCGCGCCGGTTCCTCAGGTTTACTTTTTAGAAAAAGAACGGATTCCTGTTCGACGAAATCTCCTCGCCAGAATGGTTTGAGGAGTTCAGGAGAATAATTCCATTTTTGAGGGACCTCTAATTGATCCTGTGCCGGTAAATTTTTTGCGATTAAAATGCAGGAGGCAACAACGAGGAGAGTTCGCATGGAAGAATAGATCATCGGTAGCATGGCAATCTATTTCTGTGAATCGTTATCAGCAAATGCCCTTGCAGAGATCACTTGCCATGACTTTAGGCAGCTTATGGCACGATAGTCAGTGAGGAAGAGAGAATCAAGCAATCGTTTCGACAAAATGGCATGTGTTTATTGCTCGGTTGTGAGTCAATGAATCGGTAAGACCTGTCGATTAGCCTCTACCTCACGAAGGGATTCCAGAGCGGGACATTGGAACGTGTTGTAGTAGATGAGGGGGAGAGCAACACGAACCATTATTCAAGTGTCAAAAAATTGCACACGGTCATTTTAATAAGGATCACTAACAAAACCTGATTCCATTCAGATGGCTTTGGTTGGAGGGCGATCTGTGTTATCGGCTCCCGAAAGTTCTTCGATCGGGGGGGGCTCTTCGAGAGCGCCCCCGCCACCCAAGTCGCGAAATGGAGTTTCAGTCGCCCTTTGCGTCCAGTCCCTGCAGACGATCTCGGACATCGCGATAGTCGTAATCGACCGCAAGGATTTCGCCGTAATGATCCTCGGCTGATTTCATATCCTGTTCTTTCTCCAGGATCCTTCCCAGAAGGTAGTGCACTTCCTTGAAACGATCGGGTTTATCTTCGTAGGAAATTAAAGGGACTACTTTAAGGAATTGCTTTTTCGCGAGAGTCGGTTTGTTGTCTTTCAGGAAACAATTCCCCAGCGAGACGAGGGCATCGACTTCGAGCCGTGGGTCGAGGCTGGCTTGCTGATAGAGTGGAATGGCATCGGACCAGCGATTGAGCCGTTTGTAACGGCGGGCAAGTTCGTATTTTAGACGTTTGTCTTGCGGATACCGCAAAACACGTTCCGCCATAATCTCGATTTCCCTGTCGAGCAGTTTTCGGGCAAATCGGGAATGTGCTTTTTTTGCATCTTCGTTGTCGGGATCTTTGCGAGCAGCATCCTTGAGGTTGTCCAGCTCTTTATTTTTCTGTTTCAGCTCGAGATCTTCGACCAACTCATGGATTGCCCGGTCTCCCTTGGAAAGTTCCAGGGCTTTCTCCAGGGCTTCATAAGCTTTGTCAAATTGCTCCTTGGTTTCGTAGTGGTGGGCCAGTTTCTGATGAAGCTCGACACTTTTAGGGTCTTTGCGAATTTGATGCAATAAATCCTGTTCCGGATCCTGTCCGGGAGCATCGGCTTCGCCTCGCTTTGGTTTAGTTCCCAATCGAGAACTGATTTCCGCATCTGTCATCACGTCGCGAGTTGTTTGAGCTTCGTCAAAGTTGCCTTGTTTAATCGTCTGTTCAAATTGAGCAGCAGTCATCATCTGGCGAGCATGACCATCGGTCGGATCGAGCTTATGAACCTTACTCCAGATGCCAGCCGCTTCATTGAATTGCCGGTCATCCATGAGGAGATGGCCAAACTCGCGCAGGAGCTTGACATTATCCGGCTCTCCCATTGGGCCTGTAGCAGTCCGATAAGCGAAGATCGCAACTGTATTATATCCCCGTTCCTGGCAGGCTTC
>DOCI01000003.1:6308-10558 GCA_003503535.1 Planctomycetaceae bacterium | reverse complement strand
GTGGCATTGAAACCGGCGTCCCATGGATTCAGCTTGAGGGCTTCCTCAGCGATGCGATCGACTTCATCCCATTCTTTTTTCGAGCGGGCACGTGAGAGTTTTTGCCGGAGGCTGACCAGCTTGGGCTTCGACATCATGCCGGCCCCCTTGCCGTTGTTCTTGTATTTTTTGAACTCGGCGGCTCTCAGGGATTGTCGATAAGCCAGATTATCGGGGACAAGTATAGCGGCCTTGTGGAACATATCGGTTGCGTAGTCGTAATCCTCGCTATTGACAGCTTTAGTACCACGCTGCCAGCACTGCTTGGCAATATCCTCGGCTCCACTCATCGGTGACTCTTTCCTATTGGGACGGGGCTCAAATGATCTGAGTACATTATCCTCGAAATTAACAGCCGTTACGAGTCTCTTGTAGGTAACACCCATAAAATTTACCACATCAAATGAGTTTTGCCCCAGATACTCGTCCGAAATTCTGAATGGTCATCCAGTGCCAGATAGACAAATTCGGCAGAAAAGAACCGGGGGAACGCCGGTCCGAGAGATTCTGCGGCAATTTGTCACGCGATCTTCTCTGTTGCGGCGGTTCCATTTTTCGATGAAGTGACTATGATCCCGAAAAGGTCTTAGTTGATGTTCTCAATCTGTGTTTAGCAGGTTTCTTGTTTCTTCGATTGGTTTTTCTAAATTGCATGATGCAATTATCCTGGAAGCTGAAAACCGCTGCTTAGCCTGGTGAATTATGAGTCGATTTCATTTTCCTGCGTGGATCAATCCACTCTTGCCTGCCGTTGCCGGCTTCATGGGTATCGGCGTGCTTTATTATACAGGGCTGTTCGCTTACGGCGTGCACCCCTTGACTTCTGATGTCGGCTATCGTCCAGAACAGCCAGTTCCGTTCAGTCATGCTCTGCATGCCGGGCAGCTGAAAATGGATTGCCGGTATTGTCACAACACAGTTGAAATTGCTGCCAAGGCTGCGATTCCTCCAGTCGCGACCTGTTTGAATTGTCATCAGGGTGTCGATAAGGACGGTCAGTCGCTTACGGTTGCAATTCATGTGAAAAGCAAAAAGCTTGCCCCTGTTCGTGAAGCTGCCGTCACTGGTGATTCCGTCTTGTGGCGTAAGGTTCACGATCTGCCTGACTATGCCTACTTCAATCACAGTGCCCATGTGACACGCGGGGTGAGTTGTGTTTCGTGTCACGGCAGGGTAGATCGAATGGATGTTGTTGAACAGAAGGCGACATTGTCGATGGGTTTCTGTTTGACGTGCCATCGCAATCCTGAACCGAGTTTGAGGCCCATTGATGAGGTGACGAATCTCGCTTGGGAGCCAGGTCCCGATCAGGAAGATATTGGGGCAGAGATTGCTGCCAGTTTGAATATTCATCCCAAAGAGAATTGTTCGACCTGTCACCGATAGTATTGGTCATTACTGTTTAGAGGTTTCGGAAAGCCGCTGGCTCTGTCCAGTAGAGATTGATTTCCGTATTACTGACTCAACTGCAACGAATTTCGCAGAATAAGAAAAAAACGATCCATGGCGAAATATTGGCGAAGTCTGGAAGAATACTACGAGCAGCCCTCGTTTCGGGAATATCTGGAGCGGGAGTTTCCCGTTGCGGCCTCTATTTTGCCAGAAGGTGTTTCCCGCCGTCGCTGGTTGCAGGTGATGGGGGCTTCGCTCACGATGGCAGGTGCGGCTGGTTGCCACTGGGAAGACGAAAAGATTGCTGAGTACGTCCAGCGTCCCGTGAATCGTGCGCCTGGTGTGCCCGTGAAGTATGCAACATTACTGGAACGGTCTGGTGTCGCCTGTGGTGTTTTGGCAACTTCTTATGATGGTCGTCCGATTAAAGTCGATGTGAATCGCGAGCATCCTCAGGGGTTTGTGGGCACGGATGGCTTTATTCAGGGCAGTGTTCTTCAGTTGTACGATCCTGATCGTATTGCTCGCGAGCCTGCCACTGGTAAGCACAATAATCTGTATGATCCCCGCCAGGCGGCTGTTCTGCGTGAGCGCACCGCTTCCGGTCGAAAAGCACGGACATGGGAGCAGTTCGAGGCATTCTCAAAAACATGGTTTGAGGATGTGCAGGCCAACGGCGGAGCAGGTGTGTTCGTGCTCAGCGATGCGAATTCATCACCTTCTGTGCAGCGGCTAAAGGAAGAGTTTCAGCAGGCTTTACCCACTTCGCAGTGGGTTGAGTATGTTCCAGTTTCCCGCGATAACGAATTGCTGGGGGCGGAGCTTGCTCTGGGGAGTCGATTGCGTCTTCGGTACGATGTTTCCAAGGCAGATGTGATTATAGGCTTGGATTCCGATCTGCTTGATTTTCATCCCGATGCAATGCGTCATGTGAATGAGTGGGCGGATCGCAGAGTGCCTGAAGCTGGCGTGATGAATCGGACTTATGCGGTGGAGAGTTGTTATTCTACGCTGGGCCAGTCTGCAGATCATCGTTTTCCGCTGTCCTCCTCTCAGATTGGTGCATTTGTCGCGGAGTTGAAGGATGCCCTGCAAAGTTCTTTGAATGGGGCGCCTCAGTCCTCGCCGGGGGGGGAAGCCGATTCTAAGCGTGCTATTCTGGATGCGATTGTCGACGATCTTGTCAGTCATCGCGGGCGTTCAATTCTTGTGGCTGGCCCTGGCCAGCCGGCAGAGGTGCATGCGGCTTGCCTGCAGTTGAATGCAATGTTAGGGAATCTTGGAGAAACAATTACGGCTCTTGCTGCACCTGGTGTTGATCGACCTTCTCATGCACAGGGGCTTCAAGGTCTCGTTGAGGCATTGAAGGCAGGGAGCGTAAAAACTCTGATCGTTCTGGGTGGAAATCCTGTCTACAATGTTCCTGCTGAGCTTGGGTTAGGCGAGTTGATTGCCAAGGTTCCCGTCTCTGTGCGGTTAGGGCAATACGATGATGAAACCGCTGAACAATGTCAGTGGTATCTCCCGGAGGCTCACGATCTTGAGGCTTGGGGTGATGGTCGAAGTTGGGATGGGACAGTTGGGATTCGCCAGCCTCTGATTACGCCATTTCATCGGGGTGTCTCCGAAGCGGAATTTTTGGCCCTGCTTATGCAGCAGGAGGTTCGAAACGGACAGGAAATTGTTCGTCAGACGATCAGTTCCTTGAAGTCGGGGATGACTCAGCGCGAATGGGATCGTTTCGTTCATGACGGCTACGTTGGTGAGACGGCATCGACTGTCATTGCCAGTCCGCAGGTTGCTCCGCAGTTGGATGGCGCTCTTGCGGGTTGGTTTGAGTCTGTGAGTTCTGCGTCATCCGAAAACAATGCTCCTGAAGCTGAAGTGGTTTATCTTCTTGATGATACAGTTTATGATGGTCGATTCGGTAACAATGCCTGGCTGCAGGAAACACCTGGGGCCTTGACGAAGTTGACTTGGGATAATGTGGCGACGATCGGCCCGAAAACTGCCAGGAAACTTGGTGTTAAAGATGGCGATCTGATTTCGATCTCCCGTGGCGATCATACGATCACGATTCCTGTATTTCAGTTGCCTGGCATGGCAGAAAATACTTACGGAGTAAGTCTGGGTTACGGTCGAACGTTGGCTGGCCATGTTGGTGGTTGTGAGTTGGATGGTGTTGAGCCTGTCGGTGTGAGTGCCTGGAAGTTGATGTCTCCAGCCGCCACTGGCTTTGATTCCTCTGTGTCGGTTGCAGCAGTCGGCGGAGACTTCCTGCTGGCGACCACGCAGTCCCACTGGGCCATTGATGTTGCCGGGATGAATGAGATTGGAAAGAGGGTAGGAGCCCTGGTTCGTGAAGGAACCATAACGGAATTTGAAGAGCATCCCGATTTCGTCGAACATCGCACGCATATGCCAGAGCGAATTGAATCGCTTTGGGAGGCACGGGAGTGGACGGGTGAGTATCAATGGGGGATGTCGATTGATTTGGCGCGTTGCATCGGTTGCAATGCCTGCACAGTTGCCTGCCAGTCAGAAAATAATATTCCCGTAGTTGGGAAAGATCAGGTTTCTCGCGGACGCGAAATGCATTGGATTCGCATCGACCGTTACTTTGTCGGAGATCCCGATCAGCCTGAAAATATGGGTGTTTCGACTCAACCAGTGACGTGTCAGCAGTGTGAAAATGCACCGTGCGAGCAGGTCTGCCCAGTCGCCGCAACTGTTCACAGTGAAGAGGGCTTGAATGATATGGCGTACAACCGCTGTATCGGAACCCGCTATTGTGCGAACAACTGTCCTTACAAAGTGCG
>DOCI01000003.1:0-6200 GCA_003503535.1 Planctomycetaceae bacterium | reverse complement strand
CCTTACAAAGTGCGTCGCTTCAATTATTACAGTAATGCCATTCCGATGATGAAGCCGGAGCGGGAGCTGGTTCAGTTAACGATGAATCCTGAAGTGACGATTCGCAGTCGTGGTGTGATGGAGAAGTGTACTTACTGCGTTCAGCGAATTCAGAACACGAAAATCACGGCGAAAAACAACCGTCGGCGAGTGAAAGATGGCGAAATAGAATCCGCCTGTCAGGAAGCCTGCCCGACCAATGCCATTATCTTCGGGGATCTCAAAGATTCAGAGAGTCTAGTCTCGAAGAATCAGGCGAATCCACGATCATACGCCATGCTCGGTGAGTTGAATGTGAGGCCAAGAACTCAGTATCTGGGACGTGTTCGAAATCCTCATCCCTCACTGGCAGGTCATTATTATCTGCAACCGGGTAGTAGTCATGGGCACGATGATGCACATGGCGAGCACGATGATGCACACGGGGGTGATGCACACGGGGAAGAGCATCACGATGGTCATGCCCATGGGCATGAGAATCACGACGAACATGGTGCCCATTCTGGGGAAGAGCACACAACTAGCCATGGTGATGCAGGGCATAGCAAGCCGGTTGAGACCTCGACCGCACCTGCATCCACTTCTGAGTAGTTAATTTTTTTGCGACTGATGTTGAAGACAATTTTCTCGTAACGCGTTGAGTTTGAATATGGCCTCCATTTCGATCGATCCTTGCGACAATACGCTGGAAACCCCTGGTCAACGGGCTGCCCTGGTGACTGGGAGTAACACGTATCAAAGTGTGACAGATAAGGTCTGTCTCCTGGCAGAAAAGCCGCGGATCCCTCCAATGTATTTTGTGGCATTGGCGATTTCAGTCACCTGGCTGATTATCCTGAAGTTCTGCATTATTTATCTGCTCACGACTGGTGTCGGAGTCTGGGGGAATATGTCTCCAGTTTTCTGGGGCTGGCCGATTGTGAACTTTGTGTTCTGGGTTGGTATTGGTCATGCGGGAACGTTGATTTCAGCAATTTTGTTCCTGTTTCGACAGAACTGGCGAACGGGAATTAACCGAGCAGCAGAAGCGATGACAATTTTCGCTGTCGTTTGTGCGGGATTGTTTCCGGGGATTCACATTGGTCGTGTCTGGTTTGCATACTGGTTGTTTCCGCTTCCGAATACCATGTTACTTTGGCCACAGTTTCGAAGTCCTCTGTTGTGGGACGTTTTTGCCGTCTCAACATATGCGACCGTCTCGTTACTCTTCTGGTACATGGGAATGATTCCCGATCTGGCAACATTCCGAGATCGTGCGACCAGTAGAGTTCGACAAATTTTCTATGGAGTGTTGTCGCTGGGTTGGACTGGTTCGGCTCGTAACTGGAGTCGTTATGAAAAGGCCTATCTACTGCTGGCTGCACTGGCAACACCACTGGTGTTGAGTGTTCATACCATCGTGAGTTTCGACTTTGCCGTTTCTCAGTTGCCAGGCTGGCACACAACGATTTTCCCTCCGTATTTCGTCGCTGGTGCGGTTTTCAGTGGTTTTGCCATGGTGGCCACTCTGCTGGTTCCTGCCCGTGTTCTTTGCGGACTTGAAGAGATCATTACCATCCGTCACCTGGAGAACATGTGTAAAATCATGCTCGCAACCGGGACGATTGTCGGCTATGCCTACGCGATGGAATTCTTTATTGCCTGGTATGGCGGTAATCCTTACGAGCAGTTTGCCTTCGTGAACCGAGCCTTTGGGCCTTACTGGTGGGCCTACTGGACGATGGTCTCCTGCAATGTTATCAGTCCGCAATTCTTCTGGATTAAATGGTGTCGGACAACACCCTGGTTCATGGTGATCATCTGTATCTTTATCAATATCGGGATGTGGTTTGAGCGATTTGTGATTACGGTCACTTCACTGAGCCGCGACTTTTTGCCGTCGAGCTGGGGATATTTCAAGCCGACAATGATTGACGTCCTGATGCTGATCGGAAGTTTTGGGTTGTTCTTCACTCTGTTCCTGCTCTTCTGTCGGTTCTTACCGGTGGTCGCGATGGCGGAAGTGAAATCTGTAATGCCCCCCCATTCCGATGATCACCCGGAACGGGTTTACGATCAGGTTCATTGAGAAAATTTGAGTTGATCTGAAAACAGAGTAACAGATTTTGAAAAATCGATTTGAGTCGAGTTCCCAAAGAGCTTGCTCACCGACGAAGAGGTCTTTATGACAACGGCCGTTGAAGAACATCCTAAAGTAGTGGCACCTGCGCCAGAGCCCTCTCTGGCGGGTTATGTCGCTCAATTTGCCGACGTACCGTCGTTGCTGAATGCTGCTGAAAAAACACGCGATGCGGGGTTTAAATCTTTTGATTGTTACGTCCCGTTTCCAGTGCATGGCATCGACGAGGCGATGGGCATCAAGCCTTCTCGCCTGCCGTTTATCGTGCTGGGCTGTGCCTTCGCCGGGGCGACCACCGCGATGGCTTTGCAGTATTTAACCAACGCATTCGACTACCAGTACATCATCAGCGGCAAGCCGATGTTCAGCATTCCGGCTGATATGCCGGTAACATTTGAACTTTCGGTTCTGTTTTCTGCCTTTGGTGCTTTGCTCGGCATGTTGGCATTGAACAACCTGCCTAAGTTTTACAACAGAATTTTCTTTGTCGATCCTTTCCAGAAAGTTACGACCGATGGCTTCTTTCTTGGAATCGAATGTGAAGATCCCAAGTTTCACAAAGAGGATACGGCTCAGTTTTTAAAGGCTCTCAATCCAGTCAGAGTCGACGAATGTATCGATCCCAATGCAAGCACTGCCTTTCCGAAGTTTCTTGCTCCTCTGGCAATTTTTCTGCTGATCGTTGGTTTAATTCCTCTCGTGTTGCTGGCACGCATCAGAGCGATGCCCAAAGATGTTCCACGCGTGGAAATCCTGACCGACATGGATTTTCAACCGAAGTTAAAATCACAACGCACCTCAAACATGTTTGCCGATGGTCGCGGGATGCGGCCCATCATTGCTGGCACTCTGGCCCGGGGCGACTTTTACGAAGATATTCCACTGAGCGAAGGTCTCGAAGCAGACGCGTCAGCTGAGATTGATCATTCCCTGTTGCTTCCTAATGCAAAAAATCCAGACGGCACAACTGTCAAGCTGGGCGACTTTGCCTGGGTGACTGAAATTCCTCTCGATGTTAATGAAGAACTGATGGCTCGCGGAGAAGCCCGCTACAACATTTACTGTTCTGTCTGTCACGGCAAAACCGGTAAAGGAGATGGCCTGGTCTCTCAGCGGGCAATGGCTCTGCAGAAGGGGACTCCCGGAATTGGAACCTGGATCAAGCCGATCACACTTTACGATCAACCAATTCGCGACCAAGCCGTCGGGCAGATTTTCAACACCATTACTCATGGTGTTCGCAAGATGCCCGGTTACGCATCTCAAATTCCCGTAGAAGATCGCTGGGCTATTGTTTTGTATGTGCGGGCACTACAAAAAGCAGGTTCCGCAACACTCGATCAACTCCCTGAAGAAGAACAAAAGCGGCTTCAGGCAGACGTTCAATAATTTTACCGAATTCATCGAGACACTTTTTCGATACGACTAAGCATCATGGCACACCACGGACAAACCATTCCTGTTGAAAATCCGGGAACTCTCGAACAGAACGTCGGGCAACTCGGCCTTTTCGCAATGTATGCCGGCGCGATCGGCTTACTGATTGCCGGGCTGATTGCGGTCACGTCCAACAACTGGGAACGTTTTCAATTCAGCTATCTACATAACTTATGCTTCGCATTGAGTATCGCACTCGGGGCATTGTTCTTCATCCTGATTCAGCACCTGACTCGGGCGGGATGGAGTACTGTTGTGCGTCGACTGGCTGAGATGATGACCAATGGAATTGTTCCCCTGGCGGTGCTGTTTGTGCCAATCGTTTTCTTACTGCTCAATGGCAGCGATGTGTTGTTTTTATGGAATAACAAAGAGATTGCTTCGACTGATCCGCTGCTGATTCATAAGCAAATCTATCTCAACCCGATGTGGTTTACTATTCGGGCCATCGTTTATTTTGCGTTCTGGATTCTTTGCTCCCGTTATTATCTGATGACCTCGGCCAAACAGGATAAAACTGGCGATCCTCAATTGAGTTTAAGAATGGAACGCTACAGTGCAGTCTCTTTGATTCTGTTCGCACTCTCAATCACTTTTGCATCCGTCGACTGGATCATGTCGCTCGATCCACGCTGGTTCAGCACAATTATTGGTGTTTACTATTTTGCGAATGCCAACGTGGCCTTCTATGCAACACTGGCAATTGTCGTTCATTTTGCAAACAGTAAGGGCATGTTGAACGAAACCGTGAATGCCGAACATCGACACGATATCGGCAAATTATTGTTCGGTTTCAATTGTTTCTGGGCCTACATTGCCTTTTCACAATATTTGCTCTACTGGTATGCCAACATACCTGAAGAGACAGTTTGGTATATGCGACGTCAGGAAAACGGCTGGGAAATGGTCTCTTTGATTCTCATCGTCGGCCATTTTGCGATCCCATTTCTGGGATTGATGTCTCGAACGGTGAAGCGAAATCCTTCTCAGTTGTTCTGCTGGGCAGTTTATCTGCTGGTAATGTGCTGGATTGATCTTTACTGGTTGATCATTCCTGAAGTTTCTCCCGGTTCCCCAGCTCCTGGACTGATTGATTTGGGATGCCTGGTTGGCATTGGTGGTTTCTTTGTGTTTGGTACCGTCAAACTCTCTGAGCAATTCACTGTACTGGCTGTCAAAGATCCTCGTCTGCAGGAATCACTGGCTTTCCACAACATTTGATTTGAAGCTCTGAGTGCGGCGAATCGACGCGATTCACCAAGGTTACTCTAGCAGTTTTACCAGTAAGCGGAATAATGGAACTGGGCAAACATGATTTGCCACTAAAATAAGCTTGAACAGAGCACTACATACTCCGACGGATTGAATCATGGCACGTTACGACGATTTATATACCGGAACCATCACACTGGTGGGGATTATCTCCGCAGTGATCACTTTTGTGATTATTGTTGCGGCTCAGGTGTTGTACTATCAGTTCCAGACGATTGAACATCAACGTAAAAACATTGACGCCCCACTGGTGCTCACTGAGAACGCTTTGAAAGTCCAGAGTGAAGAGTTAAACAGTTATTCCTGGATTGACCGGGAAAAAGGAACAGTTTCGATTCCCATCGAAAAGGCAAAGAAACAAGTTCTTCAGGAATTGACTCATCAAACAAAAGAGCAACCTGCTGAAACACCTGCACCAACAACAACACCTGAACCAGTCCCATCCACGGAATCCTAAATAGAAGAAAATATCCAGCTGAGTTGATTGTCATGAATGTTACCTCCTGCTTTTTGTATTCGTGTTTGATGGGCGTGGTTTTAGCTGCGACTCAGTCAACGTGCACGGCTGCAGATCCCCGGGATGCATTCATGCCAGCGGCTTTGACAGAGATCAAACTCGTCGAACACCTCAACGAAACGCTTCCTCTTGAATTGCAATTTACTGACGACTCCGGCCAGGCGATCCGACTGCAGGATTGTTTTTCCGATGATGTTCCTGTCATTCTCTCACTGAATTATTCGAATTGTCCCATGCTCTGCGTTTTGCAGTTGAATGGATTAGTTGAATCTTTAAGGGAGATCGATCTGGTTGCCGGCAAGGACTTTCACATCATATCGGTTAGTCTGGATCCCCAGGAAACTGCAGAACAGGCGCGAGCAACGAAGCAAAAATATCTGGAGTCATACGGCAAGGCAGCCGAGGCGGAGGGCTGGTATTTTCTGACGGGGCCTGAAAACTCCATCAGTCAATTGGCACAAGCGGTCGGTATTGAATACGTATATCTTCCCGAAAAACGCCAATACTCGCATCCTGCTGTATTCTGCATTGCCACTCCGGATGGTCGACTTTCTCGCTATCACTACGGAGTGGAATTTCCACCTCAAACTGTGCGACTCTCTCTGGTGGAAGCCAGTGAGGGGAAAATTGGAACAACATTCGATCATTTTCTGTTGATCTGTTTTCATTATGATGCCACTGAAGGACGTTACGCTCCGACAGCTCGCAACATCATGAAAATTGGTGGTGCGATGGCGATTCTGGTTCTGGGACTAATTTTCTGGACCTGTCATCGATTTCGCCGTAAGTTGGAAAATGTCGATCCCGATCACATTC
>DOCI01000198.1:19463-19740 GCA_003503535.1 Planctomycetaceae bacterium | reverse complement strand
CAACCTGCGCAAGCTCCTGGCCGTGCTGGCCTGCGCTCAATTTTAACCATCCTGGCTATCTAGTTCGACTGTCCTAGATTCGTTTTCGTTCCAAGTTCTTAGGAGGCAATCGATTGTGTTGCTTCCAGTGATACAATCGGGCTCGTTGGTTGCGAAGCAGACGTTGTTCGATTCGCCAGTTGACGTTGTGAAGTGAATCGCATTTGAGCTCGTTCCTCAAAATCGATGCGACCCCGATCCGCACTTGCTGGAATGTCATGGCGGGCGTCTTTTTTTT
>DOCI01000198.1:18371-19328 GCA_003503535.1 Planctomycetaceae bacterium | reverse complement strand
TTTCCGCCCGCCGAGTTTCGACGAGCAAGAACCAACTGGCCAGCAGGCATAAGGTTTGATGATGGTGCCAGCCGGTCCAGTTACGAACTTCATAGTCGGCCAGGCCGACTTCCCCCTTGGCTCTTTGGAAGCACTCCTCAATTCGATGTTCGGCCTTGGCGGCCCGAGCAAATTCTTTCAGTGGAGTTTCCACAGTCGCGTTGCTCAAATAATAATCGGTTTTCACAACTCTGCTGTCTCGATCTTTGTAACGAATGACAATCAGAACCTCTTCGGCAGCGGTTGGTCGACATCGCTTGCCGGTTTCCACCTGACGCTTTAATGCTTCGACAATCAGCGGCCCTTTTTCGCCATCGCGGACTTCCAGTTTGGTCCAATCGTCGTCACAGCGTTCTTTAAGCCAATGGTCAACCCGAGTGGATGTGCGTTTGGACGGTCGACCATTGCCACAATATTCCGGTGGTGGAACCTCTCGATCACGAATGGTGGTATTGCTAGGTACGGCAAGGAGATATTGCTCACTCATTTCCCGTAATTTCTGGCGAAAATCAGCAGGTCGTCCCATCTCGTCATCTCCCGTGATCCACGCATGTGGCAGGCATTTGCCATGACGCTCCAAGAGTTCCAGCGCCAGTTCATGTCGGGTGCGATGATGCTGCATGTTTTTGGGAACGCCCGCTCGTTTGAACCGATCTTTGTCTTGTGTCCACTCTTTAGGCAAGAACAATTCGGTATCAACCAACGCGTGTCCTTTCGAGGAGACATAACCCATGTAAATTCCAACCTGACAATTCTCAATTTTCCCCAGTCGACCACACCATTGACGGGCCACTCCAACCGACTGATTTCCTGACTTGGGAAATGTGGAAGGATCGAAGGCAATCACTCCGTCAGGCTCACCCAGTTCGGAGCCGATCTGACGGCCCAATTCAAGGCGTAAAGGCTGGTCAACCCATG
>DOCI01000198.1:16945-18299 GCA_003503535.1 Planctomycetaceae bacterium | reverse complement strand
AAGGCTGGTCAACCCATGTGGACTGTCCCAGGAAATGCTGAATCGCCTTGCGATCCAACCCGAACAGGTAGGCGATCGATTCCCCGTTCTTACACTGCAGGTCGGAACATAATCCCTGAACCATTTGGATCGTGTGACTGGACTGTTCATGCCGACGGAAATGACTCACAAACGGTTCCATAAACTTCTGCAATCGCTTCGAGACCGCGGAAAACTGTTTCATCGAAACCTGACATTCGGCTTCCAATTCCTTTCGACGCGTCTCAAAACAGCCATCCATGGCCAACTCCTGAATGCGACAATTAAATGCAGCTAAAACTCACTAACAGTTTCTCAGATCACAACTTAGAACCACAAGAGCAATCTAGGACAGTCGAACTAGTGGCTGTCCCAAAAGTTGTTTGGGTTAATTGTTTTGCAGTGAGGTTGTGAAAAAGCTCCACGAAGATTTAAGTTTTATTCGTATTGATTGTTGTAAAGACAGTCATTACGGAATCGACACCTTCAATCTTCGAGGAGCCAGAGATGAGAAAATCGTACTCGAATCAATTGCGACTGGACAGTGTTCCCATCGAAAATGTCTCGCTGAATCTGGAATCGCGGGACCGAATTGTTCCCATTCTTCGAGCTCTGCAGTTTGTGTATCCGGATCGCAATCTGCTTGATCAGGTTCTCGGATGGATCGGAAACGATGTCAACTCAGAAAGTCGCACCGACACCGGTCGCAAGGGGATGAATTACTGGCACATTTGCGTGCTGGCCGCTGCCAGACTCGGCTGCGATTTCACGTACAATCAATTGCAGGACCTGTCTGAAAATCATCGCAATCTGCGGGTCATCATGGGTCTGGGCGAGTGTGATGAAACCGAATTCCCATGGAGAACCATTCGTAACAACATCGGTCTTCTGAAACCAGAAACTGTTTCGCAAATCAGCCAGTTGATTGTGAACGCCGGTCATGACATTGTGCCTGAAGCGATCGAAAAAGTACGAGCAGATTCGTTCGTGATGGAAACTTTTCCATAAAGGCTCACCATTAAATGGCGTTGTGGAATCCATTAAAACAGTGGGCGTTCGGTGTGCGTCCTCAAGTCAAAAAATTCATTATCCCACAGAAAGTTCGCTGCTGTACGACGGGTTACGAAAAATCATTTCTTTGTGCGTTGCATTGGCCGAAAAACACAGCGTGAACGGCTGGCGACAACACGATCATCTGCTGAACAAAGTGAAGAAGCTCGACCGCAATATCGGTCGCATCGCGAGCAGGAAGGGGCCACGTTACAAACAGCGACTACAACCGTTGTATCGTGAATTACTGCAGAAAACAGCTCTGTTAACGCAGCGCGCCCGCGAC
>DOCI01000198.1:1339-16829 GCA_003503535.1 Planctomycetaceae bacterium | reverse complement strand
CTTGCGCGCCCGCGACCTGTGCCTGGTCATCGGTCAGCCGCTGCCATGTCCATTCGATCTGTTCGGACCCAATACGCTGCAGGCCTTCATTGTGCGAACCGAACGTGTGGCAGACACAACTCGACGACGCGTGATCCATGGCGAAAGTGTTCCCAACTGCGACAAATTATTCAGCGTCTTCGAGCCTCATACCCAGTTGTACAAACGTGGCAAGGCGGGTCAGCCGATGCAGTTTGGTCGGCAGGTTTTGGTCTTTGAAGATGCGGCGGGCTTCATCATTCGTGGCGTGTTGATGAATCGTGATGAGGGAGACAAAGCGGTGGCAGTTCGTGAAACCAAATCGTTGCAAAATGAATTTCAAGGCCGGGTCAAGCGGTTGTCCTTCGACCGAGGATTTCATACGCCCGACAATCAGACGGCTCTCTCAGAACTCGTCGATGATTTGTGTCTGCCCAAGCCTGGAGTCAGGCAATCGGTTGTGCAACGCGAAGAAGCTGAGGAGGAATTCCTGGCTGCCAAGCAAAATCATTCGGGAATCGAATCGGCCATTGGCGCATTGCAATCTGGCAACGCGTTGAAGCGGTGTCGGGACCGTTCGGAGATCGGCTTTGAGCGTTACCTGCAACTGGGCATTCTGGGCCGCAATTTGCACGTGCTGGGAAAACTGTTGATCACCAGAGAGAACGCCATCTCGGCTGCCGCCCAGAGTCGTCGCAAAACCGGCTAAAGACATCTCCCTAACCACTGTCGCACGCACCAACTGCGAAGAAGATCCGCAGCGAACCAGGTCACGACAGCCAAATCGACCACAATCGCCCCGCCCATCTTGGTCTGTCACCAGAAAGCGAAAAATCTTCGACCTCACATCCAAACCCCACGCACTCAAAATCAACCAACAAGCCTCTTTCGGGACTGCCACTATCTACAGGCTCATAAATCGGTTATGTCAACTCATTATTCCGAGACAAAAACCCAACAATTGGCCGCTTCAGACAAGCTCATAACAACACACCTGAACAAATTAGACATCGAAACGTAAATCGGAGTTGTTCAGGGACGACTGATTAATTCTCACCGGCGGAACCGGTGGATTAACTTGGATTTAGATTCGTCTTGACTCTTTGAAAAACAAAGTTTGAATGAGTAAACGATCTATTTATTGAACTTGGAATATGTAAATGGACTCACCCACAATTGAGACCGGCTTATATTTTTGAAAGTAAGAAAATCCGTCTTTGGGATATTGCCAGCCGTAGCCTTTAAGGTAGTTGACACTGATGGCGTACCAGCCAGGTGGAATTTTAAAATTAGGATCATTCTTTTCATTGATCGGTGGCAGCGGGTAATCCAAACCGATATTTTTGGGATTGAAACCGCCGTAGTAACACAAGTGCATGGGTTTATCTTCTGAATGTTCTGCAATCCATTCCTTTAAAAATAGTAAATCCTGTCCCCAGTCTAGGTTGCTGTTTATCAGGTGCTCGTGTCCATACTGGGGTCCGCCGACTAATTCGTTGAAATAGGATAGGCTATGCGGGTAAATTGTCAAACTGCTACCGGTAGCCCATAGTAGGCACAGGCCTGTCACAGCTACTTCTAACTTCTTCTTTTCGTCAATCCACAATGCTGTTTTCCCCATCCAAATAAATGCAAATGGAAATATTGGTAGCACATATCGCATGTGATGATTGAAGCCAGTTTGTGAGCTAACAAGAGCGAGAATGATGAGCGTTGGGGCTAACAGCATAAGACCATCTCGCCAGTTGAAAATGCCTGATGATCTGTAAAAAATGGTACGGACAAATGCAAGGCACAAAATCATCCAGTGACCAATTGGTACTTTAATAGCCAACGCATACAAATAGTAATACCACCAGCCGTGGTCCCGAAATTCGCCGCGTAGATAGGATTCTCGGCCAAAGTTTTCAAAATCTCTTTTTTGAACATCAATCCCCAATAGATAATTCTTGGGTAGGGGAACAGGAAGTTCACCTAGCACGGAATCTGTGAAGCGGTTTGTTTTCCGTTCCTTGTCTCTTTGTTCTTCATTTTTATAACCAGCCAGTGAGTTGCTGATGAACACAAATCGATTCAGTTTTGTTAAGGAACCTTCAAAACCGTAACCAAGGTTGAGAATGTACAACCCTAAGGTTAGGATACTAATAAGTTGTACTATCTGCCTTTTCCAAGATATGGCGTTGTCAGTTTTATTTGAGATTTGCCAAATCAGCCATAATATTGGCCAAAGCCCAAACAGGATAATCCATATTGTTTTTGTGAGTTCTGCTAGCCCCAAGACGACTCCTGCAATGATCGCAAATATCCATCTTGGTTGTCCCAACCATTTCCAGAAGCAGTAGGCAGCCGTGATGCCCAATGCGGTTGCTCCACAATCGGGAGTGAAGAATTGTCCATGAGCGAGTATATTGGGTGAAAAGCACCATAGTGTCAAAGAAAACAGCCCTGCTGCCGGTCCAGATATGTCTTTTGCCCAGAAGTAGCAAATAAGCCCTCCAAGTATAGAAAACGGAATGCAGGCCCATCTCGCAATCGTAAAATACCAAATAGATTTCTCGCCATTAGCTTCGATAAACTGCTTGCCCATGTTAAATACAGGTCGCGCTCCAGCTGATTCGTAAAATCCGGTCCAATCGTACTTAGCCTCACAAAGCAGCACCGGCAACACAGCTATCATTCTTACAAGAGGTGGGTTCACGCGATAGAGTTCAAATCGTCCAAATTTCCAATGGCTGATACCAGCAACAAGATGAGCAGGTTCATTCAGGTTTGGACTGTGTCTAGTAGCACTCCATGCAAGAAGATTGGCATGAATAAAAAGCAGCATTATAACCACAAATTTAATAAGGTCTAATTTCATTGATTATCAACTTTGATTGGTAATTGAACTGTGAATTTATCGGCACTAAGTACAACTTTCGCACTTTTCAATGCGAAAATATTATATGGACTTCTCCAAAAATATGAGTTACAACCGAAAGTTGTGTTTGAGCTGGGGTTGAAAAAAGCGGCGTGTTTCGAGATGACTTTGTTGTCTACAAAACGAAACTCTTCTCGAAAGGCACGCCACCATGTCTCAAGTTATCAATTCTTCTTCTCAGAACACAACCGTTTCCGAATCCGATTCTGCCTCGGATGTGATGACGCAGATTCTCAAGCAGGGAGCACAACAGATGCTCAAAGCAGCCATCGAAGCTGAAGTTCAGGAGTATCTTGACGTTCGGCAGTCTCTGCGGGATGAGCAGGGACATCGACACGTGATTCGCAATGGACGGCTGCCCGAACGCGAACTGATGACCGGACTCGGGCCGATTCCCGTTCAAAAGTCGCGAGTGCGGGATAAGCGATACCCAACAGATCGTGAAGAATTCTCTTCAAAGATTCTGCCCAAGTACCTTCGCAAGGCTGAATCGATTAAAAAACTCATCCCCTGGCTGTATCTCAAAGGGACCAGCACCAATGATTTCCCTGAGGCTCTCCAGGCTCTACTCGGACCGAATGCAAAGGGACTTTCGGCGACGACCATCACCCGGATGAAGAAGATCTGGGAGGAGGGATATCGTAAGTGGAACAAGCGGGATTTGAGTGCGACTCGTTACGTCTACCTCTGGGCAGATGGCATCCGGTATTCTTGCTCGGCTCTTTGAAGCCAATGTTCAACATTCGTCTTGAAGACGACCGCCAATGCCTGTTGGTTCTGATGGGAGCCACCGAGAATGGACGCAAGGAACTCGTGGCCGTGGTGAACGGTGTTCGTGAGAGTAAACTTTCTTGGAAGGCCGTTCTTCTGGAACTGAAGCAACGTGGCTTGGCGACTGCTCTCAAGCTGGCGATCGGCGATGGAGCTCTGGATTTCTGGTCCGCTTTGAGGGAAGTTTTTCCCGAGACGCGAACACAACGCTGCACGGTTCACAAGACGGCGAACGTCCTGAATCAATTGCCGAAGAAGATTCAGCCTCAAGCCAAAGGCATGCTGCATGAGATCTGGAACTCACCGACGAAAGCGGATGCCGACAACGCGTTTGATCTGTTCGTGAAAACCTACCAGCCGAAATATCACAAAGCGACTGACTGCCTGGAGAAAGACCGCGAGGAATTGTTGACCTATTACGACTTCCCAGCAGAGAACTGGTGTCACATACGGACCACCAATCCGATTGAAAGCACATTCTCCACAATCCGATTGCGACACAGGAAGACGCGGGGTTGTGGCTCCGCAATGGCAAGTTCGACAATGATGTTCAAGCTCGCCCAAAGTACTTCAAAGAACTGGAGACGACTTCGCGGCCACGACCACTTCCCGGAACTCATGCGAGGAGTGAAATTCATCGACGGCATCCCAGTTCGACTTTCGCACTTTTACGCAGCGAGTTCGATTAGACGTGTTAAATGGTTGATGTATTTTCTCACATTCGGCGGGATGTCGGGTGTTGATAAATTTGTTTTCATCATGCTTTGCAGGGTTTCTGAACGTAAGCCAGCCAGCATGTCGGCGAATGAGGGATGACGTTTCCCTCTCCATGATCGAAGCAATCTAATTGGCTGTGGACTCTTTGTTTCGTGCCACCAGATGATCAGTGAATACAACAAAAAGCCGGTAGCCGCAGTTCGGTGACTCGCTTCAATCTTGCGATTTTGCGGTTGATTGATTCCCAGATGCTGTTTGACATCATGGAACGTGACTTCAATCGGCCAACGCCACGAATACTGTTGGAGCACAGCGATCGGTTCATGGTCAACCACTGTGGAATAGAACGTTTCAATCCCTCGGCCTCCTTTCAAATGTTCGATGATCACCACCTGCACAAGGCGACCGGGAACTCGATAGAGACAGCCTTGCATGTGGGCCAATCGAACATGCTGTGTTGTGTTTTCATAGAAATTGAGGGCCACACGTCGAAGACCTTTGGCTTGCAGTAAATCTTGAGGAGCAGGCAAGCGAACTCCACGCACACGAGGCCGACCTCGTCGACCTGGCTGAGACTGGGGAGCGGGCTCATGAAGACGAGCATCGGCTGGGATTCTTCCCGTAACTTGAATCGACTCCGGCAAGTGAGCCAGGATCGCCAGAGCAGTGTAAGCCGAATCGCCCAGCAAATGTAGAGTTTTGTCACTCTGTGCAATATGGTTTTCAAGTTTGGTGAGCATCTCGATCATCAAGTCGGTTTTCTTACAATAACTTCGCTGCCACTTGCTAGCGGACTTTTTATTGAGATACAATCGCGACAAAACCGGTAACGCAAATCGCAGATTCGGGAATCGTCGACTTTCAAAAACTACAGCGACCACCACCCAGCGTTGAGCAGTTCACTGCGAACAGTTCAGCAGTGTCCCCAGCGGGTCACATGATGAGAGCGACTGGAGAGAACTGGATCGCGATGCATTCCTGTTCCAAACACCTTGAGCCCCCTGCGAGCTAATAATGTGTCGTCGGCACTGATGAAGACGGTTTGCTTTCCTGTCGTGAGAAGATCAAAGACTTTCAAACCAGCCTGATCAATCGACCATTTTGCTGTTGCGAACAGACGATGAAAGGCCGCGTGATGCCGCTCGGTTCCCGAGGCCCGCACCATGCCCAAGATCGTTCGCCGCGGGGCAAGTAACCACCCGCGGATGAGTGTGCGAAAGGTATTAGCGGTCGGTTGATTCATAATGTCTGTAAAAACTTGCAATAACGTCGCAAATGCCCACAAGAAATAACACCGACACCATCCATGAGAGCCATCCTCCTCCTTGAAGTGATTTGAACAACATCAAGGATAACAGGCTCTGGCTCTCATTTCAAAATTAAATCGATTTCAAAAAGTGCGAAAGTCGAACTAAGGAAAGTAACACGAATAAAAGTACTGAAGATAGGCAGTAGAACATCCAAAGTCGGTGCAATGTCCGAGGAGTGTAATTGATGAACGAACGCCGGTATTCTCCTGCTTGGAATTGGGATGCAAAAATGCGATACTCCCGAATCCGCTTAAATGTCATGGCTGCCCCTCCCGCCATCCAGAAGGCTAACAGCAGAAAAATTGATGGAAAGGAGTTGGGAAGCACTATCAACCATCCCATGAGAATTCTTATTGGACTGTTTGCCCCTTCGCAAAGCGTGTCAATATAAGCTCGATCTTTTAGTCGCACTGGTGGTATGTTGTAGAGTAAATTGATTGTCAAAAAGCAAAACGTGACGATTAAAAACGAGTGCCCTATGCGCCACGACATCCAGATGCCGACGAGAATTAATACGATCCATTCCAAATAGCCGATCAGGATAGATGCGTTTCCAGAAGCAAACTCTCGCTGATACTTGATGGGATGATGCCGATCACTATGCGCGTCAAGGATTTCGTTAATGACGTAATTGCTTGAAGCGAGCAGACAGGCTGCTATAAATCCGTTGACAACCTGCCAGACGGGCCACAGTATATTAGTTCCTCGTAATTGAAAAACGGCTGCAAACACCCCCACGAGTACAAGTATATTCTTTGACCAATGCAGTGGTCTTAATATTGCTAAATAAGGCCAGATAAACTTCTTCGGTGCAGAGGTCCTCCTTGCATCAAATTCGTTGATGTTATTATGAGGAGCGGTTTTGGTTTGCTGCATTCCAATGCCTTGGAAATTCTTACGGACGAGAGAATTTACAGTTGATCTAAATCTAAATATCAGTCTGAAAGGCGATATAAAAAAACGACATCATACGGTTCATCCGAGAGCGTCCAGGGGGCAAAGGTACGATGGCCTCCGGCATGATAACTGGCCTGCCCGAAAGGGGCGTGGACACGGGGACCGGGCCAGTCGTCCTCAATCTCGAACGTTTCAACGAGATCCAACTGAAACGATATATCCGGTGCTTGCTGAGCAGCAGCTTGCGAACGCGCATGAAGCTCTGCTGGTTTTGCCCCCTTCTCCATCGCTTCCCATCCCTGTTTTTCCAGATAATGTTGCCAGCCCCAATGTCCCGAGAAGTTACCCGTCCCATAGGAAACAACTCTATTAGCTGCCGTTTTATGTGCATTAGCGAACTTGTAGTCGTCAACTGCCAGCAACCATGAGAATGCGAAGTTTACAGTCAAAGCGCAAGCAAACCAATATGGGTGTCCGCGCATATTGCGCAGGGCCAGAAGGCCTATACCCGGCAGAAACGCCAACCAGTATCGTGTTGCTGCAAATCGAACGACAAAAAAGAAAAGTGTCCCGATAATGGTCCAGGTGGAGAGGACCTCTTCACGCACTTTGGGAGCGAAAGCGAGAGCAATTGCTCCACATCCCGCAGCAGTGCACAGAATCGTTGGAATAGCACCGGCGACGGTTTGTCCAGAGAAGTATGCGGCATTGACTCCAACACCAGCCCCGATGATCGCCCCAGCAATGGCTTCTTTTCGCCAGATAGAAACGGGGAGCAGGCAAGCGCCTCCCAGCATGGCCATTCCGGCGACAACATTTCCCAAAGAACGATAAAAGGTTTTCTGGTCAGGGTCATTTTGAACAAAGAGCATTTCAAAGAGGTGGATTTTACCGTAAGCATGTAGATCATGAAGACAGAGGATTCCAATCGGAAGGGCCGACAACAATCCAAACGCCGCTCCCTTCCAACCGTGCTTTCGCCATCCGATCAGGCACAAAATTGGAATCACAATCCCTCCAGAGTACCGGAAAAGTGCTGCACAACCAGCCAACAATGCAAATGCGACTTTATTCTTTTTTTCGGAAACGATTCCGCCGATGCCTGCCGTAATACAAGCAAAGAGTGGCAAGTCTGGAGTAAGTGCCTGCGCCGCCAATACGACAACCGGACAAGTCAGTAAAAACAACATCGACATAAAAGCATGTCCGTTGTTGTAAACATCTCCCAGCATCCAACACCCCCAACCCGCCAATATCAACCAGGGTAACATCCAAAGGTGGAGAACCCATTCTGGTGAGTTGCGGACAGGAGCAAGGTACCAGGCGATTCCGGGAGGGTTGGATAAAATATCGAATGCTGGTTCGGTCATGCCGGACCAGTTGATCGAAATACTATGCGGTCTCCATGGATCTTGAGCCGCACCCTCCGCGAGCATTAAAAAATTAGCATCGTCAATATGAACCGGCTTCCAAGCGAATGGTGCGTAAAGAGTCAGGAAAGCGGCAAGTAGGAGCCCAAGATACAAAGCTTCCTCTTGTTTTGAACGCACTGGATTATGGGATGGCAAGGGAGCGCTTTCTGAATTGCCTGAAATTAATTGCTAATTGGTTTAGTGCTTTCACAGACCACACGAAAGCCGACAAACCGCACGCTTTCCCAGGGAGGCATCATTGGAGTGCTGAGCTTGCAACCCTCTCCTACGAAGGTCCAGTCACTGCCGCGGACGACTTTGATGTATCCGTGGGCAGGGCCTTGAGGATCAAGAGAAGGAGAAACGCTATAGTAGTCTCGTCGAAACCAGTCACTGCACCATTCCCAGACATTGCCCCGCATGTCGTAAAGCCCAAACTCATTTGGGGAATACTGCCCCACGGATTGTACAGGAAGGTCTGGAAGAATTCCCGCGGCAGCACCAGTTTGATCATTTTCACGACGCTGGACTGACCATTTATAAGGCTCTTTGCTTCCCCCCCGACATGCATACTCCCATTCTGCTTCGGTCGGCAATCGATAGCTACGTCCCGCACTTTGCTCTTCCGGAAGTTGGGAAAGTCTACGGCAAAACTCCACGGCTTGATGCCAGGTTACCTGTTCGACTGGGAAGTTTTCCCCCTTATGAAAACTTAAGTTGTGCTGCATGACAGTGGCATACTGCTCCTGAGTTGTCTCATAACATCCAAGGAAAAAATCATGAGTGATTGTGACTTCGTGAGCGGGAGCTTCCTCTGGCAATTTATGGTTGTTTCCTGAATCAGGAAGTCCCATCAGGAAACAGCCAGCGGGGATTCTTAGAAATCGCATTCCAAGAGAGTTCTCAATCTCTTGGATATTAGTGGAGACAGCATTGGGAGGTGGTTGTTTAGAGACAGGTTTCGAATTCACCTCGACCATTTTTTTCATCTCATGATCTAAGCCTTGCTCCAAAACTTCAGTTGGTGTTTTCCGTGAATGCATCACGTGCCATAAGCCGGGTGCGATCTCGTTGGAAATGAATCGAGTTGATCCGTCCAGCATGAGAACGTTAACACCACCTGCATGGGTGCTGCGCGAAGTCGCCTGAAAATTTGTGTCGATGTAATGCACGCACGGCATTTCCAGTTTCTGAAGTTTCTCGGCACCAAAAAGCTCATGCAGATCCCCACAGTTTAAAATATCATCAGAACGCGGTTCCTGATTGTTGGGGCCAGATGCATCCCCATTGACACCATGTGCCCAAGTAATGCTCCCTCCGATTTGACCGAGTGCCCAAACCCCCCGAGGATCGATCGAGTGGATACCAGCGCGGATTTCGTCGAAGGCTACAAGTGTTGAGAGACCGTTCGTACAATCTTCAAAGGAAAAATGTGTGTTAATACCTGCTATTCCGTTTCCTGAATAACGAAACTCTTTAGGATCGCGGCTCATCGTTAAACTCGCACCATCACCAACCAGAAAGGCTGTCGAACCTGGGAACGGGTCGAAACAATGGGAACCACCGTTGATTGCGTAATTACCACGGGCGAAGGAATAGCCCACGTCAAGTGTGTCTGCCGGGTAGAAAGTATAGTTGTTTTCCGGATTATTGAATGAATCACTGGGGCAGACCATCGACGAATGACTGATATTGCGGATGACTTCGTTTTGTGAATCGCAGATTGTCGACTCGGCATGGAATTGATCTGCTAGATTTGCCATTTCCGTATAAGGCAATAAGGCTAAGGCCCAATTCGCTTGCGCGTATACGTCAAAACGACGGCTTTTATGTAACGCCAGTGACTCCATTTGAGAGGTTGTCCACACGGCAGCACAGGGAAGCGTCTGATAGGTGTCGTGATAGGAATTCAGGGCGTTTCCGAGTTGTCGAAAATTATACTGACAACTGCTCACCCGTGACATTTCCCGGAGCGACAATATATAGGGCCAGCACAATGTCGACAGGAGGCCGAATATCGTGAGTACAATCAGGACTTCTAACCAAGTGATCCCATCACGCGAAACAGAGAACGGTGAAGGATTTTGTATCGCAGTTGAGGAGACGTTCATGCATTCTTTTTTCGCAGCAGATAGATTACTACAAGGATCAAGAGAACAACATTAAACCCGATAATAAGGTAGAAACCCCGACTCGCAGCTAACTCCTTGTTTCCACTTTCATTTCCGAGAATCGGTTCAAATCGATTTTTTGCGGAAGCGGCCGCTGTAGAAATGGTCTGCAAGCCGTTACCGGAGTCGTATTCAGCAAAGCTCAAAGTCGAGTCCTTATTCAAATCCGCACGTCGGAACGCTTCTTCGATTCTAACTAGTTGATTTTCGAGACGGACATTGTACGGTTTTCCAGGCTGCGGACGGTATTTCCCCAGAACTTCTTCTCGAGATAGTCTACCATCTTCGTCCGTGTCTTGCTTCTGGAACACAATTTTCCGGGGAGCTTTAACAGGATTGATGGGGAAGTCCCACTCAGAGAATTCGAGGTAATTACTATTATCAACATCGAGCCGTTGAAAGAATTCCATGGTCAATGCAGAGAGTGCCGGAGCCTCGATAAAACTAAACTCGCTAACGCTGATACGTCCGTCATGATTCTGGTCGCTGACATTCTGCCAGATGGCGTACAGATTTGCCAACGGAGTCATACGATACTCCGTCAACGAAAGCTTGTTATCTCCGGCCTCGTCAAAGGCAGGGAGCAAAAAGGGAGCCATTGGCTTTTGCCCGGATGGCAATCTCGGATTAGCCAACTCATCTGATTCAAGAAAACCGCTCAAATTGCTGTCTAAGACTAAAAACTGTCCCAGCGTGCTGGGCCAATGTTCTGCGGCAGCCGCGAATTCTTCAAAAGAAATCTGATGGTTCCGGTCTTTATCGAGTTTTTGAAACCGTTGCTTACCATCCTTGATTCCCTGATTAGACTTTGACTTTAAATAATCCTCCTCCAAGATAGCTCCTACGCTAGCGTCAGCCATGGAACGGAATGATCGCCAGTCAATGACTTCACCAGTGGATCGCCGCAATGAATCTCCCTGCGGTCGGGTGATGCCATACGCAATGTTAAGCAGGTTCCGGCAATCCGCCCTCGATATTTCTCCTGCGTTGTCTTGATTCCAGTCATCAAATGTCGTCATCTCCAAACCACCAACGAGACGATTCATTTTGCTGTTCGTGAATTCAGATCTCGATATTGTCCCGCTCTTGTCCTGATCCCATTGCGTCCAAAGTTTGGTGAATTCACTGAAATGCTGTTCGACCAGATTGACAATAGGGTCGGGTAAACTAGCTCGCTGACATCCCAATGGGAGATAGGGAAGCGTGCTAAATTCAGCGAACGAAAGCGAGCCACTGTTGTCAAAGTCTGCGACCCGAAAATCTCGTGCAAGTGTTTCCTGTGTTCGTCCTCCAATGGCGATGAATTCTTTGACTGTCAGGAAATCGTCCTTGTCCTGATCTAGCGTGGAGAATCGCAACTTCGGATTTTGAGAATTGAACTTCCATTCCGAAAGCTGAAGTTGATTGTCATTGTTGACATCCAGGTGCTCAAAAAACATGCTGGTTAAGGCGATGAGCTCGATTCCTTCCGAGAATCGGAATTCTTTAAGTGAAAGTACTCCATCGTTGTTTTGATCGGTGGCAGAAGTCCAAATAGCAAATAGGTTTGCCAGTGGCGAGAGGCGAAATTCAGCCAGCGATAGAACTTTGTCTTCATTCAGATCAAAAGCAGGGAGCAGGAATTGGGCCATCGGTTTTTGTCCGGGAGCCAATCGCGGCTCAAGTAGTTCGGCAGACTCAAGTCGACCAGACAGATTCGTATCCAACACCAGAAAGATGGCCAATTGGTTACCACGATGGGGAGCATGGGCGGCGAATTCATCAAAGTCAATCTCGTCATTTTGATTCAGGTCGAGTTTACTAAATTGTGCTTCACCATCTTTACGGCCTTGGTTTTTCATCGAACGAAGGTATCGTGCTTTAGGGATTGTATTGCTTTTCGTATCTGCCATGGCACGAAATGATCGCCAGTCAACGACATCCCCATCAGGTTTTCTTAACAGTTCTCCTTCTGGCCGAGTCACACCAAATGCGATTTCGAGAACATGTTGGCAATCTTTCAGGCTCACCCCTCCCATCGCGTCCTGGTTCCACTCTTCGAATTTCGATTCCGAGAGGCCGTTGTTCAGTTGGCGGATTTTTGAAGAGTTGAACTCTTCAATTGATAGTTCTCCATCCTGGTTTGTATCCCACTGTTTCCATTGCTCGCTCAGGTCGTTCATATGTTGATCGACCAACTTCAAGATTGGGTCAGGCAGCGAACCTCTGTGTTCCATGGGAAACAGATGTAGCGCTGTTTGGAATTCTGTATAGTTGAGTTGACCATTCTGATTGAAATCAAGGACCAGAAAGTCTCGTGTGAGAGTTTCTTTTCTTCTGTCCTGAGCACGCAAAAACTCTTCTAATGTCAACTCTTCATTTCTGTCTTGGTCAAGAGTGGAGAAAAGAACTTTTGGATGTCGCGAATTGAATAACCACTCAGTGTGTTGAAGTAGACCATCTTGATTAAGATCGAGGCGTGTAAAAAATTCGCTTGTTAAAGCGGAAAGAGGAAGCCCTGTAGCGAATTGAAATTCCTGCCTGGTGAGTTGACCATCGTTATCCCGATCTTGCGCATTCTGCCAGTTCGCATACAGGTTCGCCAACGGAGTGATACGATACTCCAAGTAAGAAAGTCTTTGATCCTCGTCTTGGTCAAATGCTGGAATCAAATAAGGAGTGAGTGGTCGCTGACCACTGGGGAGTCGGGGATCAACGAGTTCCTCCTGCTCGATAAATCCTGTCTGATTCCTATCCAGAATCAGGAATTCGCCCAAAGTGTTATGCCAGTGCATAGAAAATGCAGCAAACTCTGTAAAATCAATTTGCTCGTTTTGATCCGTGTCGAGTCCTTTAAAGCGTTCTTCCCCATCATCGCGGCCCTGGCCTTTCATCGCCCGCAAATAGGTCTCTTTCAGGATGGCATTCGAAGTCGGATCTGCCTGAGCTCGAAATGTTCTCCAATCAATGACCTCGCCAGACATCTTCCGCAGACTTTCCCCTTCGGGGCGCTTGAAGCCAAAGGCAACATTTAATGAATTCCCTACGTCTTCACGCGTAATTTCGTCCTGACCATCGTGATTCCAGTCTGCAAATGTGAGCGAAGTTTTATAATTGAGAATGCTATCCATTTTAGATTCGGCGAACTCAGATTCAGAAAGCGTCCCGTTATTGTCTTTGTCCCATTTATCCCATTGATTATCTATCTCAGCTTTCTTCGTATTCATCCAATCAACGATAGGGTCCGGCACGTTGCCACGTTCCCCCCACGGAATGAGGTACGGGATCGTCAAGAATTCAGCAAAAGTAATGCGTTCGTCCTGATCAAAATCAACAACCTGGAAATCCCGCTGAAGAGTCTCCGGCTTCCGGCCTTGACCAAGCTTCAGGAATTCATCCCGTTCAAGATGCTGGCTGCCGTTAATATCGAATCTGTCGAAGCGGGCTTTGTGTTTAGGATCGTCTATCAATCCGGGTAATTTACTTGGGGGTTCATTTCCAATCTGAGCGAAACAACTGCAATGGAATTCGAGAGTCCATACAAAAAATACGAAAAATGCGACAACATGACGAATCATTTTCAGTTCCTGTTTTAATCCTCAGCATCAGTGCGAATGTAAACTCTCAAGTACAGCGTTGCAAACCACTCACGATAAACTTTTTCACTCCGCAATTGCCAAGTCTCTGGCATCGGGACCCGACCCATCGAGCCTCGATCAGCGTCAAGAGTCCAGATGGTGTCTGATGCCAACTCAGCTATGTTTTCCCGAGTTAGATAGTCGGACTCTTTCATGATCGGAGTCCCCTGGTAGAATGGGAAACCGGAAGCAGGCAAATAGTTAAAGATATATTGTCGATTCTCTGTGTAGCTCAAGATGGAGGTAAATAGCATAGGATTCGAAGAGATGAGTTTATCTTCGGTAAATCGGGAGTTATCGAAATGTTCGACCGCCGCTCTAACACCTGCTTGCTGAGCCGCTCTTTCTCGCCATGCAAGATGTCGCTGGCAAACATAAAACATAGATCCGACGCAGATGCAAATAGCGAAGGGTCTAATAACGGAAGGACTGCGACAGCATACTACAGAGATTGCAGCCAGAATGTAAATCCATACGAACTGAAGATATCGAGGCGTGATGATCGGATGAGAAAAATATGAGATACTGCACATCAAGAGCAGAACGACTGAAGCACAGGAAAATATCAGGAAGTCAGCGCGTTTTCTGCCCAAAGGAAGTAGCAACAGAAATAAGAAGGCCACCTGGGCAATAAGCAAACCATTCGAGGCAGAAGGAACAAATCCTTTGTAAACCCACATTTCATGGATCGAACGTCCCAACACATCCCAGCTTAGTTCCGGCAAATAGAAGTTGTGATCGACCCGATTTCTTTGGGTAAGAAAATAGGGAAGCCAAGGTTGCCAGGCGAACCAGACTCCACATGCTGAAAAAACGGGTCCAGAGACCCGATTGGAAATTGGCTGGCCTGACTGATTGAGTATTTGATGCACGATCGCATACACGTACATAGAAAACAGTACGAATAGCCCAAAATAGTGTGAGTACACCAGAGCGATCGCAGTTATGGTAAACAGTCCCCACTTCAACACGGGACGTGATTGTTCACTTAGCGCTCGAATCAGCAGATAATTTGAAAGCAAAGCCAAGCAGATGGGCAGCGAATACATACGCACTTGCTGAGTCCAGAAAATATGGATGGGACTCAAAGCCAGCAAGAGTGCCGAGAGCAACGCAGGGACTTCTGCCACAGAAAAATTCTGAGATCGAGAGACTTCGCGATCCCAATAGCCTTCTTTAACGAAAAAGTACAGGCATAAAATTCCCGCAACTCCCCAAAACACTGTCAGGCATCGAGCAGCCAAAACGGAATGCCCAACGATGCTCAACCAAATTTTAAGCATGGCATAAAACAAAGGAGGTTGAGTCTCAAGGACGATCCGATCCATCATTTCAGGCCATGAGAACTCGACCATCCTCAGGGTAAAGCTCTCATCAAATGACACACCCATATCTGCTAGGTGGTACACTCGAATAAGAGTGGCAACTGCGATGACTAACGCAAGCAGTCCATTATTCAGCAACGACCAACCACGACACTCACTTGCTCGCATTGTGGATTGAAATCCTGACTGTGATCGACACGGGTAGTTGAGGAATCAGCATCAAAACTCACCGACCGTCAGGATGGCTTGGGCAATAGGAGTATCAGATAACTTCTCACCTTGGGGGCTCACGAGTGAGGCATACACAGCGCCGTCAATTGTTTCTGAAACAA
>DOCI01000198.1:0-1268 GCA_003503535.1 Planctomycetaceae bacterium | reverse complement strand
ACGCCCATCGGCAAAGGCCATATTGACACCACCCTTGTGAAAAGAATTCGGGATCGGCGAAGTTCCTTCTGCAGACCGAAGACCGGAATTAATTCGAAACTGACCACTGTTGGAACGATTATAATCGACTTTCCCTGGAGCACACACTGCCCCTTCACAGGGATTTCCAATATGAAAACTTGTTAACTTCGGACTAGGCGAGGCCCAGCTTGATCCCCAAGGATCGTCTTTCTCATCTGGGTTAAATCCAGTCCGTACGTTTTCCGACATCACGAGAGTGTTAGACATCCCGTCAGTCACAGTAGCCGGTCGATGGTGACGTTCTGAGATTTCCGTTTTCCAGGTCTCATTGAAAAACAAGCCTGTGTAGAAATAGAGCTGTTTGTCTGATGGTTTCCCGTCAGCTTCGCCTAGCGGGGGACAGGACTCACCATTTCCATTAAGATCAAGACGCCGTCCCTGCGGATCGATCGGACAATCATGAACACCTTTATGGTAGACAGTATAACCCCAACCACCGTTGACTACAAAACTCAGATCTCCCTTCCCCCCATCGACACTTATGTCAGCAGGGCAGGTCAGAATGGGGAAATGCTGAGTTGTTAAAGGAAGATTCTCGGGATCGTTAATCGACCGATCCTTGTTCCACTTATCAGCAAAAGTTCCTTGTTCAAGCCATGGAAGTACATCGATAACCCAACTGTGGTGACGACCAAATTCTTTAGTAAAATTACCACAGGCAGGAAATCGCCCGTTTTGTTCAACAACCTGAATCATTGCCAGATTGACATTACGCATCCGATTCAAACAGGAAATCTTTCGGACACTACTGCGAGCATTCTGAACTGCGGGCAGCAATAGGGCAATGAGAAGACCGATAATGAACAGGGACACCAACAATTCAATAATGGTGAATCCGATTCGCTTGCCAAACATTGGATATGGCCTTTTATGCAGAAGTGCACAATACTTTCACCATGATAATAGCAAAAAGTAATTTAAAATTCAAGCCCCCGCGTAATGGTGCCTTTCTGAATGAGACACTACACTAATTTCTAGATGAAGACTTTGGGGGCTACTGTGTAGGTAAAACAAAAGTTTGTAAGGGAACAAAGGTCATGATTCTCACTGACGAGCATAGTCTGCCTGTGAGTTTGCACATTGAAAGTGCCTCGCCAAGCGAAGTCAAGCTGATTGAACCCCTCGTTGATTGTGCCATCACAGCTCTCCCCAAAAATGCCCGTTTGCTCTACGACAAAGCCGCTGAC
>DOCI01000174.1 GCA_003503535.1 Planctomycetaceae bacterium | reverse complement strand
TACCCGTGCCATGACTGGCACGGGTCGCCAGTTTGAGGGTGAAAACCGGGAGTAATCATGAAATTCGTGTGCTGGGTGATTCTGATGATCGGCTGCTTGTCGATCATTCCGGAATCCCCGGCTCAGGAACGGGAATTCGTGATCGTCAATCAGGATGATTCCGAGCACCGCTACTTCGAATCTCTCCGTCAACGACGTCTGTTTGCTCTGGCCGAACTGCTGTGTCAACGCGCGTTGAATGACCCCGCGATCCGTCCTCCGTTTGAATTGCTGTATCGCATCGAACTGGCCCGCACGTTTCGTGATCACGCGCAAACCGTCCCCTTGAATGATTCAAAAAGTTTGTGGGAGCAGGCGTTTCAAGCGGTCAGTATCGACAGGTTAAATGCCGATCGCTATCAGGCGGAAGCGGCATTGCTGGAAGCTTCTCGGGTTGAGCAACTGTTCTGGGTTCTTCAGCTCAACCCGGCGAACACAGAACTTCGCCTGCAATTCGAGAAGTCATCGGCCTCGGCAATTCAGCAACTCCAGAAAGCTCTCACGGTCAGCGAAACAATGTCCGGTGCGGAAACAATCGCTCCCGAGGTGACTGCCGATGAGATTCAACTGGCACTTGGCAGATGTTTTCTGCGGATCGCAGACTGGAAATCCGCCAATGCCTCACTGCGCACTCAATACCTGAGCCTGAGCAAAGCTTCTCTGAAAGAAGTTCATCGCTCAATTCTTTCGCAGGAGTATTATCTGGATGCTCAACTTCTGCTGCTGTCGGATTACAGGCTGGGCAGGCAATCGGAAGAATTCAATAAAACAGCCGCTGCAATTCTCTCCGGCTCAACGAGTCCGATTCTGGAACAACGGGTCGCGGAAGAACGCGTTCGCTATCTGATTGATCAGGCTCAATATTCCGAAGCGGCGACGCTGATTAATGAACTCGCAAAAAAGCAGAATCTCCTCTCTGCCCGATTGCGAGGCTTACGCTTGAAAGCGTTGGCAGAATTGTCCGTGCAGGTTCGACTCAAAGGGTATGAAGAACTCGCGAATAAACTGATCGATGAAGTCCGCCTGAGAACTTCTCAACTGGCAGCCGAAGGACATGCTTTTGAATCGCAACTGGCTTCCCGATACTTGAGCGATGCCATCGCTGTGCAGACATATGGTCCAGAGCTCGCGGCTCTGGTCAATCAGGCACGGACCGCAGTGCGAGATGGTGAATTTGCGACGGCCCGACAAACTTACGAAGCCGCAATTCTTTCCGCTCAAAATTCCGGACGCTGGGAACAACTGATCCAGCTCGCTCGCGAAGTGGCAGAGATCTACTTCCGTGGACAACATTTCACAGAAGCCGCTGCCCAGTTGAATTCCATCTGGATGAGTTCCCCCAATTTCCCGGGGATGGATCAGATCCATCTGTTGTGGATTACGAGTCTGGAAAAAGTCTACTCGGCTCAGCCAACACGGGATAAACTGAATGCCTATGCGAATGCCCTGGCGGATCACTTACAGAGATATCCTCAACGGGAAACGGCTCTCGATGCCCGCTGGCGACTGGCGGAGTTGACCTTTGCCCGGCGTCAGTTTGCAGAGGCGATTGTCGAATACCGGCAAATTCCCTCGACTCACTCTCGCTATTTTGATGCCCAGAACCGCATCTTTCAGTGTTACGATTATTTACTGAAAACTCAGGAAGCGGCCAATCGGGAATTGTTGAGTGATGTTGTCAGTCTGGCGAATCGTTTTCTGACTTCGGTCGAATGGCAGAGAGTCGAAACCGCTTCCCAGGTCGAAGCGATTCTGCAAGCGTGTCAGTTTTTACTCAATTTTGAAACCGGACTGCATCAAAGTCTTCCCGAAACATTTCGTGAGTTACAAACTCTCTTCACAGACCTCAAAAATAATGATGCCCGATTTCAGGTGGAGCCCGAATTACTGGCGAAGTGGAATCGATCACTCACGATCAATCGTGGAATTCTACTGGTTCAGCTGGGACGCTCTCAGGAAGCCTTCCAGTTATTTGAAGGGGCAGATTCTCTCACGAGTACTCAGCAGGAAGCGATGTTTCTGCTCGAACAACTCGCAGAGATTGAATCAGCCGACTCTCAAACCGAACAAATCCTCGGCTCGATCAGCCTGCGTGTGATTGCTCGATTGAAATTGATGCCAACGAGCTTCACTCCTCAACAGGCCAATGCCCTGAAACGCTATGAAGCCGAGGCGTACTACAAAATCGGACGGCTCAGCAAAGCGATTCCGATTTATCAGGAACTTGTGCAGGGCTTACCCGTCAGCGATCCACTCGTCTCCCGCCTGACCGCCTTGCTGGTCGAATGCAATAACCAGGAATGTCTCGAAGCGTTATACACACTCTGGAAAAAGAAAGCCGCAACGACCCGCCAGGGAGAACTCAACTGGCATCGCGCCCGCTACGAACTGGCCAACGCCTGCCTGAGAACGGGCCGCATTGAGGAAGCAAAAAAGATTGTCTCGGTAACCACACTCCTCTATCCCGATGCCGGCAGCTCGGAATTGAAGCAGGGATACGCGGAACTTTCGCGGCTGTTGAAGAATGCAAAGTAACGGGCAAGTAGGGTGGCCCCGAGAGATTCTTCTTGTGCAACTCACTATCAATAAAAAGCCTCTTATGGACTTCTTCCACCCAAATAGCGGAGTTAACTGGGTCACCCGCGAATGGAGGTGAACGGTTACTTAACAAATTCTCTTTGTTTATATATCGTATTCATGATTATACTGTAATTTGGTGATACAGAAATGTTCTGGCTAGTATAACTGATTCTTCCTGAAAGACTTGCATGGGTAAACGCCAACGGTATCAAGATCACGTCGATCCAGAGTACCGCCGATGGGGGCGCATTTACCGCTCATTTCCCGGTGTTGACGAATGTGTACGACTGATACTCACTCGCAAAGCGACCGGGGCGTGGGCAGATATCATCGCGTACGAGCTTGCTGAAAATGCAGACGAACATCTTACTCAGATAATCGACGCGTTTAACGAATATAAATCGGACGATGTTGCGGTTTACATGCTTATGTCACTGGAATTGGCTGCGATGCCCAAGAGTGTAGAATTCCTGACCAGCATATTGCAGATTGGCAATGACCAGTTTACTGCCTATGCTCAACGAGCATTAAAAGCGATCAACACAAAGGAATCTCGTAGCGCGTTGTTTAACGCAATGGATGCAGAAGAAGCGGGTAGCACAGGTTGATGCGAAGTAGCTACCCGTGTGGCAAAGCCACTAGAAGTTTCATTATGAAGATTGATCATCTTTGCTTACGCGGGTGGCCCCGTAAGATTCTTCTTGTACAACTCACGATCAATTAGAAAGCCTCTTATAGACTTCGTCCACCCAGATAGCGAAGCTATCTCGGCCACCCGCGGAAGTTTACGTGAGTCGCACCGTCAAGGATGAATGCTATGCGAATAGTCGCATTATGTTGGCTGATTGTTATAGCTGCGCTTGTTGGATGCGAATCTGGCGTACCGGTTGGATCAGGTTTTGAGCACTCTACGTTGCAGGGCTCAAACCAGCATGAATCTGACCTGTTCATCGAATCAAACAACTATCCACAGGAGTTTGGTTTTGGAGGAAGCAAAGGTGCTTTCCTCGATTCGCTCGTAACACTCGATGGCGTGTTAAAAGGACAGTCAATCCTAGACAAATCGGGTGTAAACTATAATCAGAGTCCACAAAAGGGGCCGGAACCTATCACCCTCGTCGTCGATCACACATCGATATCAGTCCTTGCGGCCGACAGAGAAATTGCGCAGTGGCTCATAGGGCAATCCGGTAAGAGGGTTCGACTTAAAGGTAAGCGGTTTTCAGTCGTCGTACACGGAAAAGGGCCAACGAGTGGACAGGCAGGATACAGTGGGCCGACTCCCAGTCATAGACTCGATATCATTACGGTTTACGAATGTCAGTTAATATCGGAATGACTACAGGCGGCGCAGCCGTAGGATTTTTCTTGTACAATTCACGATAAATCAGAAAGCCTCTTATGGACTTCGGCCACCCAGATAGCGGAGCTTTCTGGGTCACTCGCCGTCTTGGGGGCCTAATTGCGAATGCAACCGTAATCAGGGCCATCCGCTGGCGCTCCTGACCCTGCCACAATGCGGCTTACAAGTCGGCACTGGCATCCATTAAGCGGCATATCGCGGTAGACAAATCACTGCTGAACTCACTCGTTTGCGCTTCGTGCTTGTCGTCGTGATGAGATTTTCTCGCTCAAATATGCTACGCTATCACTGACCCAAATCTCAGCCAATCCTTTCTTGCTGAGTTTTTTTCTCATCTCTCATTCTATCCATTGACTCCAGCGGAGACGGTTCGGTGATTGTGTTGAATCAGTTGACGAAGCGTTTTTCTGCGGAAAAGCTGGCGGTGGATGCGTTGTCGCTCTCGGTTTCCCACGGCGAAGTGTATGGCCTGCTCGGGCCGAATGGAGCAGGGAAAACGACGACGCTTCGTATGTTGCTTGGTTTGTTGGAGCCGACGAGTGGGAATGCGACGATTGATGAGTTTTCGATCAAGAAGAACCCGGAGGAAGTCAAGCGTCATATCGGTCTCGTCTCGGCTTCTGCCGGTTTGTATCAGTGGTTGACGCCGCGGGAAGTGCTTGAGTATTTCGCGATGGCTTATTCGCTTTCGCCAAGTCAAATCCGCAAGCGGACTCAGGACCTGACGGAGATCATGAACCTGGGTGAATTTCTCGATCAACGCTGTGCCACGTTAAGTACGGGACAGAAACAGCGAGTGAATCTGGCGAGAGCTTTGATTCACGATCCGCCTGTCGTCCTGCTCGATGAGCCGACGCGTGGGCTGGATGTTGTCGGTGCCCATGTGATTTTCGATTATGTGAACACGCTGCGGGAGCAGAAGAAGGCGATTATCGTTTGTACGCATAAGCTGGAAGAAGCCGAGCGATTGTGTGATCGATTTGGGTTACTCTATCACGGGCAACTGCGACATGAAGGCACGATTGATGAACTTCGGGTCAGTACCGGGAAGTCAACTCTGGTGGATATGTTCCTGGAACTACTGATTGAAGATGGTGTGCGGGAGGCGGCTGTATGAATTCGGATTCGCCTTCTGAGAAAACCACGACTCGTCAGCAGATGTTTGCCTTTATCCGGAAGGAATTGCGGGAGACGCTGCGGGATCGGCGGACGATCATCACGCTGCTGGCCATGCCGATTCTGCTTTATCCACTCTTGGGGATGTGTTTTCGGTTCATGGCTGTGAATGCCAACCGGACTGCTTCTGCCCCATTGAGACTCACATTGAGTTCCGAAACGGAAGCCTTATGGTTACAGCAGGCACTCAAAACAGGCGGCTCGATTCTTGAACAATTTCAGGATTCCACCGAGGCTCCTAATCTCGAATTTGAATATCTTGTTCCACAAAATGAGGATCAGTCGCATTCTATTGAGGCTTCCATTTCCAATATCGAGGCTGACCTGGGGATAAGTGTTCCACCGCTTGGAGAAAAGGGGACAGAGCCTTATTCCAAAGTTTCTATTCAGCTGATTCAGCGAAGCGGATCCCCCGCCAGCGAAACGGCTGCCAGTTATGTCGCCTCGCGGCTCAATGCCTTGAACATCGCTCGTATTGAGCACTGGTCGCTGGAAAACAATACCAAACTCGATATTCCGATTCGTCAGTCAAAATCTTTCGTCGCACCGGTCGAAACTCCGAATGCGATTCTGCAACTCTTCCCGCTGGTTCTGTTATTGATGACCGTGACGGGGGGCGTCTATCCGGCGATCGATTTGACTGCTGGCGAACGCGAACGCGATACCATGGAAACTCTGATGGCCTTGCCGGTGCCGAAGTTTCGGATTCTGATCGCCAAATATGTGGCCGTGATTACGGTCACACTATT
>DOCI01000020.1:2324-6958 GCA_003503535.1 Planctomycetaceae bacterium | reverse complement strand
GATTCGTGGACAGAGTTCTTGAATCGACATGGGGAAACACTGTGGGCCAGCGACTTTTTCTCGGTCAAGTCGATGACAGCACGAGGACTCCGAGATCTGTATGTGATGGTGTTTCTGAATCTGCAAACACGCGAAGCGATCGTGACCGAATCGACTTACAGGCCCAATTCGGCATGGGTCTGCCGGCAAACGAAGAAGTTTACCGAGGAGACCAAAGATCGCGAAAAACGTCCAGCGATCCTGATCCATGACCGAGATACGAAATACACAAAAAAGTTTCGTGAAACCGTCGAATCGACTGGCATGAAAACAAATCCGTTACCGAAAGCATCCCCGAACCTAAATGGCCGTTGCGAGCGGTTTATCGAGACGATCAAGCTGGAGTGTCTCAACAAGTTTATCGTGTTCGGCAAGAAGCATCTCGATTATCTGACGGACGAATTCACGCAGTATTACAATACGAAAAGATCGCATATGGAACGGGACCACTTGCCACCGATTCGGGAAGAGCCTGGTGAAGTGGAGACAATTTCCATTGATCAGATTGAGGTCAAGAAATACGTCGGCGGATTGATCAAGTCGTTTGAGCGGAAGGTGGCATGAGCAGTCAGTCCAGAACTATCGCCAGCTCAATGTGCTTTGCTATTTACCACTTCAATGTTTTCACCCCGCTTCATACAAGCGAAAATCTCGGCGTCTAAGCCTCCAACCTTGGACTGGTAAACCTCACTGACTTTGGTATTGTCTGGTTATCGTATTTTGGAACACAGATCAAGTTCGTTGTACCGGAGGGGATGATCCGGTGACGGAGAGGGAGTTGCTGGAGGTTGTGGGGGTGGAGGATTGGGCGGTGCAGGAGCGACTTTGGCGTTAATCACACACATGAAGTTGTCATGGCGAACTTAAATTAATGACATCATTGTTGAAGAGCCCCACTCAGAAGTGTACGCTAGTCGGCATTGTGAAGATTGCGACCTTGAGCCTGCTCCATGGCATGACAACGCAGATGACTTTGCATTGCTCGAATCTCTTCTAGAACACGCCGCAGAATTGGCTATCGACTATTCGGATCGTTACACACGAGTCCTACGTGTTGCGAAGAACACTTCGGTAAATCTTAGGTGTACTGTTGCGTTTTACTCCGCTTTCTCTTGGGGTGGGCCTTTGGAGGCGGAATCGGTATGGGGTTTCACACCGTTGGAGTGCCATATCATACGTTATGAGAATCACAGTGTTACAATGCTCACAGACGAAACTGGTACTTCCACTGAAATTGAGCACGATCACCTCTCGGTACTACTTGAATACTTTGGCATTGATTCACCGCCTGGATATTTCGCTACCCGCACTTGCGAATTTGATTGGAACCACTATCTCGTCCGCACTACGGGATAATAAAAAATGCACCGGAGTTTTCGTCCGAGTACAATATTAAATTAACGTCGCTAGCGGTGACCACGTAATTTGGGTCGTTAAATGTCTATGATTAATCACGATAAATTCCAGGCCTTGGTTAAGCAATTGTATGCTACGGTCAACGAGCTAGAAGCGATGTTCCCAGGCCGGCATTTCACCCCGGATGGCCACATGGTTGGTAGTTTAGGTGAATGTCTGGTCGCAGACGCATATGACCTTCAGCTTAAAACGGCATCGAACAAAGGCTATGACGCTGTTACCGAACGCGGCTTGGAAGTTGAGATCAAGGCCACACAATCCAAATCTGTCGCATTTCGTAGTCAGCCGCAGCACACGATTATCATCAAGATATTGCCTGATGGAACATTCGAAGAAATTTACAACGGGCCCGGATCCCTTGTTTGGGAGCAGTTCACAGATAAAAAGCGACCAACTAATGGCCAATTCCAGATCTCTCTCAACAAACTCCGTCAACTCAATCAATCTGTGGGGCAGTCAGACCGTGTACCTAGAGCCATTCAATAATCGCAGCAATTCGCGACCTCCTGACGTACCTCTACTGTGCTTCACATTAATATAGGGAGACAATAAACGAGTTCAGCTATTTCTCATGAGGCTATAGTACAATTTGCACTGATGCCAGGCGTTTCGACGTAGTGGAGCAAGCTCAGCACGGAGTGGCTTGAGGGTAACAAGCCCCCTGTCACCAACTACGCCAAACTTGCACGACTGGGCCAGGTGAGCCGGGCACGCATGACGCAGATTATGAACCTGTTGAATTTAGCCCCTGATATTCAAGAGATTTTATTCTTGCCGTGGGTGGAGCAGGGTGGCGATCCTGTGACAGAGCGGGAATTGCGGGTGGTTGTGAATACCAGTAACGACCAAAATATTAAACTCTCGGAGTGTCCAGAAGGGCCCAAGAGAGTATCGGCATGCCAGACCGATAACGGCTGTGGGAGCATATGATTTATCGTTGTGAACTAATTGGTAAACGGGGGGTTTACCAAAGACATGCTCGAATCCAGCATCAAGATCAGCAAGTGTCTTGAGGATGTGTTCTCTCGTAAGTCCAGCAGGAATTGATTGAGACATTATTTAGGGAGTTCAAATGAAAGACTCGCAATGATGATGTCATGATCCCCATTGGACAGGGTGATACTTTGAAGAACAGTCCTTGATTGCTGACTTTTGTTGTTGAATCCGCTTTTTCGGCTACGCAGCGAACGATCACGTGCGAGAGACAACGGACTCACTGTGTTCTTTCAATCTGCAGAACATGTTGACCAGCTCCATATCTTTGATACTACTTACACTGGAGTAAGCGATACCAGGATCTCCGACGACTATCGTGAGGCTCTTTGCTCGTGAGACTGCGACATTGAGTCGATTCTTATTCAAGAGGAATTGCAGTCCTCGTGAACCAATATCATTGGCACTTGAACACATTGAGATAATCACAACTGGAGCTTCCTGCCCCTGGAATTTATCTACGCTTCCGACACGGGCTCCCTCTGGCAATCGCTCTCGCAGTTTTCTGACCTGCAAATTGTAGGGAGCTACATAGAGGATATCACCGAGCTGTAACCTCCCCAGCGATTGCCCCTCCAGGTTTGTGTGCTCACTCTGCAGCAAAGTCTCCGTAATTTCAAGGATCTGATCGACCTCTTCATCACTTCCTTGCACGTTTCCGGAATGTGGAACTTCCACAAATACAATTCCTGCTGGAATGATCTTATTGCTATTGAGGTCTGGAGGTGGAAGTATTCGTCGATTGTTCGTCTCGGGATGAGATTGCAATCTCTCTTCATAAACGCAGCCGGAGATAAATGAACAAATATTATAATGCATCCGGCGTGTGATACTCAGGAAGACACCAAGCTCCTGCGGAACGACTGCATGCTCGTGGAGCAAATATTCCAGGAGCGACTGGCCACTTTTGCCAGGATGACTGCCTTGCAATGGCTGGCTGAGTTGCATCTGGTCACCGATCAGTACGATGTTCTTAGTCGCATGACACATACCTGCCAAATTCGCGATAGAGACTTGTCCAGCTTCGTCCACAAACAAATAATCGAGTCGATTTGCCATCTCCGGACGGGAAAACAACCAGGCGGTACCACCAATCAATCCGCCACAGAAGGCTGAGGCCGCTTCAGACCCTCCACCGATATATCTAATTCCTGGATATTTCTCAAAAACCGGATCGTTCTTGTCTCCACCGGCTTTGATCGCCGATAATTGACCTGGCATCGCCTCGGCACATGCGGCCATCACATTGAGAATTGCGTTATGACTGTTAGATGTCACGCCGACATTTTTACCTTCCTTGAGCAGGGCGAGAATCATGTGAGATGCGGTGTAAGTCTTACCAGCCCCCGGTGGCCCTTGTATGCACAGTGTCGAATCGACCATGTCGTGTGCGATCCTTATGCAGGACTGAACGGTGTCCTCATCAGATCCAAGCAACGGATCTCCGGCATTGTGATTCCTTAACTTGGGAGGCTGACCCAGAAGGAATTGACGAAATGCCGAAGGTATGTACTGGCGATCCTGCCAGCCAATAGCCAATCTTTCAATTGCGTCTTCAATACTTTCTGAACCTACATAGTCATCAGGAATCAAAGACAATCGTTCTGGAAGCTTTCCATCTGGGAGTTCACTCAAAGCCTTCTCACTGATCTTCAATAGAATTCGACCGTCTTCTTCGAGTTTTTCGATCATCATTTTGAGGCTCAAATCATGTGAGGCGATAACTCTGCTACCACGATGAAGCTTCGTATCCTGCCCTGGATCAAACGAATACCAATATCCCTTAGAGCGTTTGATGTTTTCCACATTATCAGAGGTTCGCGTCAAGCCCCCCAGACAGTTTAACTCTTCAATGAGCTCAGACTCTGTCATATCCGCCCTCGCAAACTTCTCCCAACAATCTGGTTTGTTTTCCCGGTGATGGAATTCCAGTAAGTGTGAGAGCAATTCCTGAATCTTCCTTCGTTCAGGATCGAACTTTTTCAATGAATTTGAATCTGGAATCTCCTGAATCAATTGAGCGGCGAGTTTACTACGTCGCTGAAGTGCTTCACGGCCTTTTGATAGGGGAGCCTGTTCCACCGAGTCTGGAGTTAGTAGACCACTTTTGGATCGATACGAAACGTTTTGTGATGCCTGGATTTGACGCAGCCACTCCGCAGCCTGCCATGTAGATACGCAGTCGA
>DOCI01000020.1:0-2223 GCA_003503535.1 Planctomycetaceae bacterium | reverse complement strand
GCAGTCGACCTCATTGTAATCCCGAATATCCTTCAGAATCGGTGAGTTTTGCCAATCTGATGGTTCATCTGATTCGATCCAATTCGCGTAATAGACCATCGAAGCTCCAGCACTTTTCACATCGCCTTCCCGTTGCTTCTGATATAAAAGTTCCACTGTTTTGAGAGAATAATTTGAGGCCCCCAGTAAAATCGACTGTCGTACAATCTGGTAGAGATCCACGAAGACTCCTGCTCTCAACAGATCATCAACTTCATCTTCGCGTGTCCCGTATTTCCCCATCAATCTCCGCATCGCTGAAACTTCATAGGGGGCATAGTGGTAGATATGCATCGTGGGGTTCTGTTTCCAGCGTGCCATCACCCAATCGATAAATTGTTCGAAGGATAACTTTTCCTCTGCTGGATTGTGAGCCCACCAATCATGAAACTGCGTCTCATTATTTTCGATAGTGACTGCTCCAAGAAGATACTCCAATCCACCATCAATCAGTGGGTATCCTTCGATGTCAAAATAAATATCACCTGCTGAGGCAGGGGGTAGCAAAGCCAGGCCACTTCGAAGATTTATCGGGTCTGGTGGAAGTATTTCAAATGCAGGACGAACGCTGAGGCCTTCTTCAGCCTGATCTTGAGCATCCCGAGTTTTCATTTGCACGACAGCTTGAGTCACCAGTTTTCGATAAGAGTCATCATGCAGACGTGGTATCCGCGAAAATTTCGAGTCGGCCAGTTGTGCCACAGTCTCAATGCCAGCTGCGTTCAGCTTCTGAATCTGGCTGAGCGAAATGTTGGCCACTTGAAATAAATGATCTCGATCCCGCAGCCATTGCTCAGCGTGCGACTGCCAGAGACCATGGTCGGCACGCGGATCAGGAACTGGATGCTCTCCTTCGGAATCGAAGGTAGCCATCTGCTCAAGAAAAGCCCCTTTTAATTGCTGATAATAGTAATAATAGTCTTCTGTACGGAATTTTTGTTGACTGCCATTCCCGAGAACCACTGAGACGAATTCAGGCCGAGCACCCTGCATGAATTCCAGCATCTCAGCGTAACAGCATAACTGGATCAGAAAATACGGTTTCGGCTTTTTGGCGAGCTTAGTATCCCAGACCTCATACTCAAGCGGCTGTGTTGGTGAGCGAACCAGAAAGTCAGCATACCCGGCAAACGGCATGCGAGACAAATACGCCTGAAAAATGACTTCCCGTCCTTGCGACATTGCAAGTTGAGTCAACCGGGACCTTTCTTCCCAGCTCTCTCCCTCGATTTGGCAAAAATCACAACCCGTTTCTTTTAGTTTCTTCACAAAATCGGCTTCATGAGTGATTCCGGCATCAGCATAGAGTTTCAGCTCATCACTGGGGACATCTGGAGTGAGACGTTCCGGACATTCAACATGCAGTCGTTGCATCCAACTCGCAAATGGCGACTCCATAAACCGAGTCAAATCTGAAGGGGAATAAACGAGCGTTCCGTTATCTAAATACATTGTGCACTTTCGTAATGGTCGTTTCAGCTAATACACGTAAATTCATTGTTGTTGTTTCAACAGCCTCATCAATGATGATATTTCAGCATCGGATTCTCCAGTACCTTACACTAACACCAAGAGATAAGGTATTTTCAGAATAAAAGGTTCATTACTCACCAATTTTATTCGATGACCAGAACAGTTCGATCTTGGTATCAATATTTCAATCTCATACGCGATTCTGAAATTATTCAATGCATAATTTGTCTTCAATTCCATAAGACAAATCGATGCCGGGGTGATACCACTCACCAATGTGGGATGATCATGCAAAGGTCGCGTATAGTCGCCTGATTCAATAGCCATTCACAGCTTGAACTCTCGATATCGGACAGTTCAGAGGCCATGCGGTCCCATTCCTCATAATGTTGAGGGGAAGACTTTCTATGCGTACATTTCGGAACGGCATCGGATGAGTTGATTAATAACAACTCCTCACGAATTCTGGCAAGAAACGGGACTCGGTGCTTGAGAGCTGGATGACTGAGCTGATGAGCAAACGCACCAAGTCGCTTGCTGATTGCCTCAATGTCTTCTTCCAGGCGATTGCTTCGAAATGACCGACGGGCAATCTGCTGCGGTGCGTGCTGCAGAAGAAACAATCGCACCTGATCCGGAATCCATGAACTCTCCCAGCACCGAAGACGTTCGCGAATTGTTTTTTCGATGTGCGTCACTCCCCCTTCGGTT
>DOCI01000124.1:7962-8305 GCA_003503535.1 Planctomycetaceae bacterium | reverse complement strand
CTGGGACTGGCGGTGTTCTTTCTCATTTGCGGAACGATCTCACTCCCTCGACTCCTGCAGACCACGCGCGACCAGTGGAGTGCAAAAATTGTGAGCGGCCTGCGAAAAAGATATCTTCATCACCAGAAACATACCCAGCCTAATGCTCCTCATATCGAGTCGATGAAAGCCAAAACGAGCCGTCGTGATTAGCCTGTGCTGGTTAGACGAACCAGAGCAATCTGTTGTCCAGGTTCGACAGGATCGCGAAGTTTAGCGAGAATTCGCACCAGCATTCCTGATTTTTCCGCAGAAACATCAATCACCAAACCCGGCCAGGTGATTTGATAGAGCAAATCACCTG
>DOCI01000124.1:2964-7850 GCA_003503535.1 Planctomycetaceae bacterium | reverse complement strand
ATAGAGCAAATCACCTGCAGCGAATTCATCGGACTTACTCAGATACCACGCAGTAATCTCGCCGGAAATCTCAACCAAAGGATCGATGCCGGGATGGGGAGCTATAAGTGGAGTTGTTTCCAGCGGATTGAAGTCGGGTTGAGTGGGAAAATTCCTGGATATGAGAAGTATTATACTTCAGGAAGTCGCCTCTGCCGCCATTTCACCGGCATGGTAACTTGATCTGACAAACGGTCCACTCGCAACCATCGAAAACCCAAGTTTCCGGCACTGTTCACCGAGTTCATCAAACTCTTCTGGCGGAACGTATCGCTCGACAGGAAGTTGATCTGCGGAAGGTTGCAGGTATTGTCCCATGGTGAGCATATCGCATCCAACGGCTCTCAAGTCTGCGGCCACATCGAGAACTTCATCAAAGGTTTCTCCCAGGCCAAGCATTAACCCACTCTTGGTTGGCATGTCGGGAGCTTCATCCTTAACTTGCTTCAGTAAATCGAGTGATCGCTGATAAATAGCATTTCTGCGAACCCGACTGTACAAGCGGGGCACAGATTCGACATTGTGATTGAAAACATCGGGGCGAGCTTCAACCACACGGGAAATTGCGGCACGATTGCCGCGAAAGTCGGAAGTCAGAACTTCGACATCAGCTCCGGTCTTTGCCCGGACCGCCTGCACACACTCATAAAAATGCTCGGCTCCCCCATCGGGCAGGTCATCGCGTGTCACGCAGGTGATCACGACATACTTCAAGCCGAGACGGGCAGCTGCTTCAGCAACGCGTTCCGGTTCATCGATCGGAATCTCACCAGTTTTCCCTTTAGGCACGGAACAGAACCCGCAAGGGCGAGTACAGACATTCCCAAGAATCATGAACGTAGCCGTTTTTTGAGCCCAGCATTCTGTTCGATTCGGACATTTTGCACTCTCGCAAACCGTTTCCAAATTCAGATCTTCGATAACATTTGAGGTAAATGCCATTTCGGTACTTGGCAGCGGACGCTTCAACCACTTAGGTAATCGGCGTTTAGGACGTTCTGGCTGCGGAGTAACGATGGTTAACTGTTGCATAGGATTCGACTCAGGAAGCGTGGTTCAAATTAAGGAGCGTGCATCTGAAAGGATTATAGACCTTCTCCCCTGCTCTGCGTACCGTCTGATGAGAGTTCGTCTCAAAATGAGTAAATTTGTTTGTGATTGAACTCAAAAATCAGTCGAGTTCATCCAGATTGGGTAAATCACTCAAACGATACTTTTTAAGAAGTGGATGCGTCGTGAAGATAGAAACTTTTGAATCCGTCAACCATTGGCTGAATTGATCAACGACTGCTGTTTTAAGGGATTGAATCGATATTTTCTGCATCATTTCTGCAGAGAGACTTGAATTTTGAGGCCGTGAACTGATTCGATAATTATGGCTCACATTCAAGTAAATCACACTTTGTACGATGGAATCTCGAACAGTAAACGCTGTTCTGGCGACTACTCCCGAACGCCCCTGAATCCCGAAACCCGGCTCAAGAGTAAGGTTACGAATTCCAACTTGTACACAGGCCTCTTTGACGAGAACTTCAACCGCCCGACAAAATGACAAGGGCGACAGTTCTGTTTTTTCGAGGGAAAAGGTCACAAAAACTCCCAACTGCCCTGGTCCATGCTCCCACAAACCACCTGGTCGATTGACGGCAATCGCCTGCCTGCGAGCAGCCAGTAATTCAGAACTGACTGAAGACGTTTCCCGAAATTCCTCGGCTGAATTTCCTGCAGAACGACACGCGGAATGCTCTGTCAGAACAGCAACCCCACGATGGATCACTTGTTGCCGAACTTCCAATGCGAAAGTGCTTTTGCATTAACAGGAGCGAAGAGAGATCGAGATACCTCAACAAAAAGCAATCGAGTGTTCGAGGAGCCCTGAGAATTGTTGTCATAATTGAGATCCGTTGTCAGATACGACTACGATCTGATACGAGCATTAAAATGAGAAATGAAATCCCAAGAACGACATTTATCGCTATAAATGAGTTTAATCTGGGTCATCGATATTCTTTTTCAAGTGGGTGATTATAAAATTTTAGAATTTTTTTATAATTTCCGAAACTTTGGTCTTGATATATTGATTCGCATCGACGAAGGTCGATATGGCGATTCCGCCACTTTGATGCGTACATAATAAATCTAATGTCTTTCGACATTGAGCTTCCCATCTTTATATCTTCTTAAGTACGCAAACGGGAAGATTCTATCATCCAATCAAGGAGAACTTGAGATGAGTAAGAATTCCAGTGCCTTTCAGTTTCGTAAGGCGTTCACGTTAATCGAGCTACTGGTAGTGATCGCAATCATTGCAATCCTGGTTGCTCTTCTCCTCCCGGCAGTGCAACAAGCCCGAGAAGCGGCTCGCCGATCTTCCTGCAAGAACAATCTGAAACAGATCGGGTTAGCACTACATAATTATCACGATACTTATCGTGTCATGCCACCGGGATATATTGGAGATTATGGTCATTACAGCAATTCCGGAGGCACGCCTCTTGTTCATCCCAAAGGAGCAAATAATAACGTGGGACAATGGACCTGGACGGCTATGATCGCTCCAATGATTGAACAGAGTGCTGCTTTTGATGCTCTCAATGTCAGTGGTCGCAGCGGAGCCGCAGCGCTGAACAACTGGGCGAACACTCAAGCTGTCTTCCAAACTCCAGTCGCCTCGTTACGTTGTCCATCCGATACTGGTCCAGATACTGCGGGTGGACTCAGACGACCTTCTACTGCAGGTGGAACAAGACGCAACGTGGCGGTTGTGAATTATGTTGGGGTGAATCGTGGTGCCAACAGCCATAATGTCCGAGCCAGGAAAAATCAGTCGAACGGTATTTTCTACGTGGACAGTAAGGTCCGTTTCCGAGACATCACAGACGGAACAAGTAACACTTTGATTGCTGGAGAAAGAGCATGGAGATACAAGGTGACGAATCCTTCCACCGGGGGTCTGGATAATGTCGATTCCCGAGCATCAAACCTCTGGATCACGAGATCATCTAACGATCCGAATAATGAATGCGGTGGCTGTGGCTATTCAGATGCCCTGGGAGTGACCGGTATCGGGGTCAACGGCAAGGATCTTTACAATGCATCGTTTGTCTTACAGCAAGGCCGAGCCAGAGGAAAGTTCTCATCATTTCATGATGGAGGAGCTCAGTTTGTGCTTTCTGATGGATCTGTTCGATTTCTTTCTGAGAATCTCAGCACGACGACTTATAGTCGATTGGGTAATAAATCAGACGGAAATCTGATCGGTGAATTCTAATTCTCTCGGCTGGATTTTACTCTTTTCAGCAGTCGGCTTCTTTTCAAAGGTGTCGGCTGTTTTTATGTACCGTTTTTACTCCGTTTTACTTGGGCCCGATGTAATTGGAATCATTGATGTCACCATCGTCATATCTTAAAACTGTGTTGTTTATCGTTGTGCTTATTGTATTTTCAGGATGCAGCGGAGGGACCAGTGGACCTGAGCGACTTGCTGTTTCTGGCTCGGTTAATGTTGATGATGCCCCACTGGAGTTTGCGAAAATTGAATTTCACCCCAATACTGGAGACCTGGCCAATTCTCCAACTGCGTTCGGGTATATCGAAGATGGAAAATATGAAATCAGCGAAATTACGGGAGCCGTTGTAGGACCTCATGATGTCATTATTCGACCATTAAAGGTAAATAATGACGATGATTCTGAAGAGGCTGGCGAAATCGTGTTAGGCGAATATCTCGGAGTTGCCAAAGTTGAAAAAAATGGGGAAAATGTATTCAACTTCCAATTTAAGCAAGCTGAAATGCGACCGGATCGAAATGCAGTGGAAGAATAGCCTGGGAATTTCATTCATTCTCAGCAGAGCGATCAATTTAGACTGCTCGCAATGAAGACAGGTGCAGTTCACGGACGATATAACCGTTATAATTAAACCTTATCTCGGCTATTGTGACATGCCTGTTTTTATCAAAACTCCTATGCTAATTTTACTTCTTATCCTGCCTATTCTTTCAGGATGTGCAGGAGTGCAAAATCCAGCAAATCTATTTTACATGTCTTGGGACTCGAATACCTATTTTCGGCCGGGTCTTGTATACGAACGCATCAGTCACGACAGTTCCAGTCATGCCTCAGTGAATTATTTTCGCTGGCTTCACGGCCCGATTCCTTACGAGCCAGGCCCCTCCGAATATGCACGGATCACGAATTCTGCGAGACCGGAACCTCTAAAAGCTCCACAACTCAGGGTCGATCCTCCCATGCAGAATCAAATTCCGCAATCAAGCCCTCAATTTCAGCCAGATTCCAATCCACCGCAAGCACCTCCAGTTGAGATCGTTGTTCCTCCAGAACTGACGCCTTATCCTGAACGAAATCTTCAAATACCTGTCCCACCCGCTCCATTTGAGGACCAATCGCTCCAGCCACCGACTCAGGATGGACCGACTGCATTTCAATCAGGTCCGAAACGTGTTCAACCTGCGGGTTACCGCGGCAGTTCTCGTCTATCGATGACAAATGTCATTTTTGCCAGACCGTGAACAACATCTGTGGAACTGTGTCGGACTACACGAGCAACTGCCTGCTTTGTACAGGGCTCGTCGTTGACCGAGTCGTCTTCAGGCGTTAACCTGTGGCTTCATTCTTTACCAATTGCTGTTCGAAGAGCCAATCTAAGCCTTCGTAAAACCAGATCGTCTTCGTGGCGTTGCACGATCGGTTCGGCACACTCAGGAGTTAAATTTCGATGGCTGACATTAACGTAAAAGACATTCTCGATGCTGGTGTTCACTTCGGTCACCCGGCTGCACGCTGGAATCCTAAAATGCGACCTTATATTTACGGTCGCCGTAACCG
>DOCI01000124.1:0-2865 GCA_003503535.1 Planctomycetaceae bacterium | reverse complement strand
GGCGACCTTATATTTACGGTCACCGTAACCGAATTCATATCATCGACTTAAAAGAAACAGTCCGCGGCTTGATTAGAGCCCAGCGGTATCTGGAAAAGGTCTCTTCACAAGGGAGCCTCGTGCTCTTTGTAGGCACCAAGCGACAAGCAGCAGCAACCGTCAAAGAATGTGCTCTTGCCTGTGGTATGCCTTATGTGAGTGAGCGTTGGCTGGGCGGAATGCTGACCAATTACCGCACCATCCGTAACCGCATCAAAAAACTTGAGGAACTCGAAGCAATTCAGGAATCTGGCGATATGGCCAGCTTTTCAAAGAAGGCTCAGTCCAAGATGCTGCGTGAGTACAAGAAAATTAACCGTAACCTCGGTGGTATTCGAGATTTGAATCGCCTCCCTGAAGCGTTGGTAGTGATCGATCCGACGAAAGAGCATAACGCAGTCCATGAAGCACGCCTGCTGGGCATTAAAATTGTTGCGTTGATCGATACCGATTCTGACCCCGATCTCGTCGACCTGCCAGTTCCTGGTAACGATGACAGCATGCGATCGGTTCGTCTGATCACAACGCATCTTTCGAACGCAATTATCAGTGGAAAAAGTAAGCTGCCTCAGGATAAGGAACGATCCAACCCAGCTGAAGATTCCATGAAGCCTGTTCCAACGATTTCTTAATTCATGATAAAGGGCAAATCTAACTTTGCCTTCACTGAAATCATACAATGTTCATAACCGTATGTTACGATTCCTGAATCGAACAACGGTTATGGCTTTGAATGATCTAACTGCACTGTTCGTCAGAGCAAAGATCATCAACGCGATGGAGCGGAATGCTAATCCAGGTCGCTTATCCTTTGAAAATGAATTTCGACAATACGATCGTCAACGTTGAAAATTCGGTTAGACAATTACATAAAGCATGACACTGGGAGTGCTTTACAGAGAATTGACCACCAAAATCATGCCCAGAGTGGGCACAACAAACACAGGAGAATAGTCTGATGGCCGAGATTACGGCTGCTGCAGTTCGCTCACTACGCGAACGAACCGACCTACCCATGATGCGCTGCAAGAAAGCCCTTGTTGAAGCTGGCGGCGATGAAGAAAAGGCCATTGCAATCCTGGCCTCTGAAACTCAGAGTATCAAGGATAAGCGAGCCGACAATAAAACGACCGAAGGTCGGATATTTGTCGCCATGAAAGAAGACGGCAGTGAAGCTGCAATCGTCGATTTTCAATGCGAAACCGCCCCAGTTGCTTCCAACGAAGGTTTTATTACTCTCGGCGAAATGATGGCCAAGCAATTGCTTGAAGGCCCTGGAGCGGAAACTCCCGAAGAACTGATGTCCCAGAAAGCACCTGGTCAGGATCGCACTTTGCAGGAAGTGCTCGATGAACTGGTCAACAAAATTGCAGAAAAATTCAGTGTCGAGTTTGCGAAACGCGTTCCTGGTCCTGTTGGGTTTTACATTCACCACGATGGCAAATCTGGTGCATTGTTCCAGGCCGAAGGAGAACCTTCAACCGATCCTGTCCTGCGGGATGTCGCGATGCATGTCACGGCTATTCGTCCGATTCATGCGAGTGTTGCCGATCTGGATCCAGCCATTGTGAAAGCTGAAAAAGATCGACTGTCTGAAGAAGCCCGCAGCACAGGCAAACCGGAAAACATCATTGAAAAGATGGTGGAAGGCCGCATGAAGAACTTCTATTCCGAACAGGGAGTTCTCGAAGCTCAGGCATTCGCAAAAGACGAAACGAAAACTGTTGGTAAGATTCTCGAAGAAAAGAAACTCAAACCAAAAGCGTTTTATCTACGCGTGATTGGTTAATTTCTCATTATTCATTAAATTACGGACCGATCAGAATTTTCTGACGGTCCGTTTTTGTTTGATATTCGCTATTACTCACAACGATCTTTGAGGTCCGACCATGTCCGAATCGACAGCTCCCCTGGCATATAAGCGCGTACTCCTGAAATTGACTGGCGAAAGTTTTTGCCGGGATCGTAAGGGAGGGATCAGCATGACGGAAATCACTCGCCTCTCCGAAGAGATCCGCAATATTGTAGAATCGGGAGTTGAACTGGCGATTGTATGTGGTGGTGGAAATATCCTGCGAGGAAAACAATTCTCCGATGGCAGCGAAGCAATCAAGCCGGCGACTGCCCATTATATGGGAATGCTCGCCACGGTGATTAACGGTCTGGCACTGCAGGATGCTCTCGAACATATTGGTGTTCCAACTCGTCTGCAATCGGCCATCAGTATGGATAGCGTTGCCGAGCCGTTCATTCGTCGGCGATGTGTGCGACATCTTGAAAAAGGACGTGTTGTCATTCTGGCGGGAGGGACTGGGAGTCCCTATGTGACAACCGATACCGCTGCCGCTTTAAGAGCCCGTGAAATTGAAGCCGATATTGTGATGAAGGCCACGCGGGTCGATGGCGTTTATTCGGATGACCCCGAGAAAAATCCACATGCGATTCGCTACGATCGTATCTCTTTCCAGGATGTCATCGCCCAACGTCTGCAGGTGATGGACGCGCAAGCATTCCATCACTGCATGGAACACGATATCCCGATTCTGATCTTCGATTTCCAGAAGGCGGGCAACATCATCAATGCCGCACGTGGCGTACAGGTGGGAACATTGGTTAACAGCAATGCTGCCTCCTGATCGAATTGAACTCCTTAGATCGCATTGAGTTTAAGTGTATCGCATTAAAGCCTACAATTACCGGTTTATCTGCATCGCCAGCCGCTAAAGTAAAAGTAGACTTGGTCCAGAGCATATTCAAAAATTACCTGCAGCGTTCAGCAGGAGCAAACACAGCGTTTTCAGGACATTTGATGTCCATGCGACTGCA
>DOCI01000192.1:2934-3106 GCA_003503535.1 Planctomycetaceae bacterium | reverse complement strand
GTTCCTGCTCGGTATGATTCAACGTCGAATTGTCAGGAGAAGTGTTTGCCATGCCAGATATTTTGATCGACCTGGATTTCTAAGAACGGTAAATACGAGCCTCAGTTTATCATGACATTGGACGAAATCCCAACTCAGACATAATTTCTCCAGACCATTTTCAAATGGTTAC
>DOCI01000192.1:2538-2690 GCA_003503535.1 Planctomycetaceae bacterium | reverse complement strand
CGAACGCTGCAGGTGATTTTTGATTATACTCTATAGCCGCTCCCATGAATGTGTAGCGGGTGTTTGCTTGAAAATATAGGGCTCAAACCACCAAAAAGCCGCTACATTAAACTGCAAACGGCAGTAGAACCTGGGTGGCTGGGGTCGTAGCG
>DOCI01000192.1:1441-2384 GCA_003503535.1 Planctomycetaceae bacterium | reverse complement strand
CCTGGGTGGCTGGGGTCGTAGCGGAGCGGAGCCCTCAGGGAGGTGCTTATCGGGATCAACCTCAGCCCACAAAAAAACGCAGCAGGAAGACAATACGTTCCTGCTGCGTTTTTGGATTTGTAAAACCTGACGATTAATCGTCGAAGCTCAGATCTTCTTCTTCCTCGGAATCATCATCGTCTTTTGCCTTTTCCTCTTCCGCATCGGGCAGCAGAGCTTTGCGGGAGAGTTTGACGCGATTCTGTTCGTCGACCGCAATGACTTTCACTTCGAGTTTATCGCCGATTTTCACAACGTCGCCAACATTCTTGACGAAGCCATTCGACAATTCACTGATGTGACAAAGTCCATCTTTACCCGGGGCGATTTCAACGAATGCTCCGAAATCCTTGATCGCAATCACAGTTCCGTTGTAAACACGACCAACGCGAACCTCTTCGGTCATCGCTTCGATGCGAGCCTTGGCATCTTCCGCTCCGGTTCCCTTGGAAGCAGCAATTGTCACGGTTCCGTCGTCGGAGATATCGATTTGAGTGCCGGTATCTTCCTGAAGCTGACGAATGTTCTTTCCGCCAGGTCCGATCAGCAGACCAATTTTTTCAGGATCGATTTTGACGGTTTCAATTCGTGGAGCCAGCATCGAAATTTCTTTGCGGGGACGACGAATTTCAGTCAGCATCGAACGGAGAAGTTCGAGGCGAGCCTTGCGGGCCTGCTCCAAAGTCTTCCGCATGATCTCTTCATTGATCCCATCAATTTTGAGATCGAGCTGAATCCCGGTGATTCCCTTTTGAGTCCCGGCAATTTTGAAGTCCATATCACCGAAATGATCTTCATCGCCGATGATGTCAGTCAGGAGAGCATACTTGTCGCCTTCTTTGACCATTCCGATCGAAATCCCAGCGACAGGCTGTTTGATCGGCACACCGGCATCCATCAGAGC
>DOCI01000192.1:1001-1348 GCA_003503535.1 Planctomycetaceae bacterium | reverse complement strand
ACACCGGCATCCATCAGAGCCAGGGTCGCATTACAAACAGAAGCCATCGAGCTACTTCCGTTCGATTCGGTAATATCAGAAATGATGCGAATCGTGTACGGGAAAACCGATTCGTCTGGCAGGACCCATTGAACAGATCGTTCTGCTAAAGCTCCGTGACCAATTTCGCGACGTCCAGGTCCTCGGATCGGACGACATTCGCCAACCGACCAGGATGGGAAGTTGTAATCGAGCATGAATCGCTTGGTATGCTCGCCGAACAGGTCTTCAACCCGTTGTTGATCGCGAACGGTTCCGAGTGTCAGCGAAGCAATCGACTGAGTTTCACCGCGTGTGAACAGGGCAGA
>DOCI01000192.1:0-886 GCA_003503535.1 Planctomycetaceae bacterium | reverse complement strand
ACGCGTGTGAACAGGGCAGAACCATGAACGCGAGGTGTGATCCCGACCCGGCAGGAGACATCCCGCAATTCATTGGCAGAACGACCATCAAGACGATGTCCATTCACGGTCAAATCACGACAGGCCTGCTTGTCAACCTGATAGAAGGCTTCTTTGAAATCGCCGATGGTCCGACCTTCGCTGTCTTCCTCGGCTCCCTCAGGGAAGTATTTGTCAATCAGTTCCTGCTTGATTTCAGCGGCTGCTGCAGAGCGTTCCGATTTTTTCGGATTCTGCCGAGCCTTCTTCAAATCATCGAGAGCTTCTTTGCGAACGATGGAAACAAATGGGTTCTCAGCCGGGCTGGTGAATTCATTCTTCTCGACACCGACTTTGTCAGCCAGCTCTTCCTGCAATTCGCACAGGTCGCCAATCGCTTTGTGAGCGAACAGCAGAGCATCAATCATCACATCTTCTGGAATCTGGCGACCGAAACCTTCGATCATCAGAATCGATTCCCGATTCCCGGCAACAACCAGATCCAGATCGCCCGATTTGGTCTGTTCGTCGGTCGGGAAGAGAATCAGTTTGTCATCGATCATACCAACCCGCACGGCTCCGATTGGCCCCTGGAAGGGAATCGGTGAAATACACAGAGCGGCACTGGCTCCGTTGATCGAGAGGACATCCGAGGGATTTTCCTGATCACTGGAGAGCACGACCGTTTGAATTTGAACTTCGTCACGGAATCCCTTGGGGAACAGTGGGCGAAGGGGACGGTCGGTCAATCGAGCCGTCAGAATTTCGTGAGTGGAAGGACGACCTTCCCGTTTAATGAAACCACCAGGAAACTTCCCGGCTGCGGCATAGCGTTCGCGATAATCAACCGTCAGCGGGAAAAAGTCGA
>DOCI01000040.1 GCA_003503535.1 Planctomycetaceae bacterium | reverse complement strand
AGGAAGACAGATAGACCTTGTCCGCCCACGACATATTCCCCAAACGCATAAATTGCCGCACCGGAAGCGATCAGGATGATAGGATAAGTGTAGTGCAGGAACCGATGCATGGGATCTTTCCACATATCGGGAGCCCAGCGGGTCAACAGATGTTGAACTTCTTCATTTGATTTTGCAGGCTGCAGCCAGATGAAGTGCGCCCACCAGAAACCTTCGAGTGGAGAGTGGGGATCACCTTCCTGATCGGAGAGGGCGTGGTGTTTGCGGTGTGTTGCGACCCAGAAAATCGGGCTGCCTTCTCCTGAGATAATTCCGCAGCAGGAGAAGAAGAATTCCAGGACACGTGGAACCTTGAAGCTGCCGTGAGTTAAAAGACGGTGATAGCCAAGCGTCACACCCAGACAAGCGGTTGCGAAGTGCAACACAAAGAAAGTGATGACACCCGCCCAACTGAAGTAGAAAAATGCAAAGATCGCCGCCACGTGCATCGCTGCCAACCACAGGGTCACACCCCAGTTGACTCCGTGCGGAAAGCGTTTTTTAAGTTGCTGCCATTTGGTTTTTGGTTGAGATTCGACAGGTTCCTCGTCAGCTTTAAGGAATTCTGCGGGAGGAACGATCGGTTCGTTCAGTGGGTCGCTATCCCTGTACTCCGTCGGATCGGTGATGGTTGAACTCAATATCTGCTCCTTTATGAAACAACCAGAATTTACTGGTCGTCAGATTTCAATGGTTTTGGTGCCCTGTTCGGGCTGGGGATTCTGCAAGAAAGAGGTTACCGCCTGATCCTGAATAAACAGGGCGATTACATTCATCCTTTCTTGCGACTAACGTTCTGGCTCCGCACGGTTTTAATTGAGACTGTTTAAATTAACACTGTGGGCAACCAGCTCTTTCTCATGCCTGCGGCTTAGACAGGTCGTCCATTAACAGCGATCGTCACAGTTAGAATGAACTTTCTCAGATGTCATACTCAAACAGCTGAGTTGAGTGAGGTTCGATTTCAAGAGAGTTTTCGAGGGAATGGTTACAGCTTCCAATAGGCTGATCAAGCATTGACTTCGGAGTATGGACATTGCCGACACAGCCGTCGAAACCGCCGTGACAAACCGAACTTCGCAGTCCCGCTTTCTCAGCCCCTAAGTAATTCAGTCAGAATTCTTGTGCCTCTGCACAAATAACGGCTCAAAAGCAATTGTCTCAAGCGTCTTGGCTACCAATTGTCTTTCCCGACAATTTTTGCATCACTGGAGACGAATTCCATGCATTTTAAGGCGTTCCATTTACGGCATCGTACCCAAAAGTGAAGATTTATCCAAACTCATTTCCTGACATAACGTTACAATGCGTCACAATGACGCATAAATCTTGATCAGACAATACAGATTTTGCCTGCGATTACTGTAAATATGCGAAGATCAGGCCTTCATTTCGATGAATTCTCCTCCAGGTGGACCAAATATCGAGGATAGCAATTTCTGACATAACTGCCTTCCAGAGTAGGAATTATGGATATTTCGTTTTCCACTGTTCCGGAATTGGGTTTCCACCAGTTTTGGGTACAATCAGGTATTTGTAGCTTTTGAGAATTGGTCAAATTGAGTGGAAAGAGATAGTGTTGTGGCGAGTCAAATCAATCAAGTCAATAATTACGATGCACTCCTGCTGGTCTCTTTTGGGGGACCGGAGGGGATGGACGATGTTATTCCTTTCCTCGAAAATGTGCTGCGGGGACGAAATGTGCCTCGTGAGCGGATGATGGAAGTTGCCCATCATTATGAGATGTTCGGAGGGGTCAGCCCGATCAATCAACAGATGCGGTATCTGCTCGATGCTCTCAAACCCGCGCTCAAAGAGGCAGGAATCGATTTGCCTGTCTACTGGGGAAATCGTAACTGGACACCTTATCTGACAGACGAAATCCAGCAGATGGCAGCGGATGGTGTCGAGTCTGCACTGGCTTTAATGGTCTCTGCCTACAGTTCCTATTCCGGCTGTCGGCAGTACCGGGAGAATGTCTACAAAGCTTGCGATCAGGTTGAATCCGGGGCTGCCCCTCATTTCGACAAATTACGTGTCTTTTACAATCATCCCCTGTTCATCAGTGCGAATCTGGACCGTCTCCAGTCTGCAATTGCGGCATTGCCTGAGGGCCAGCGAGAGAATGTCCGCATTGCCTTCACGGCTCATAGCTTGCCAATGAGCATGGCTCAATCGTGCGATTATGTAAAGCAATTGGAGGAGACCGCTCGTCTCATCTCAGAACAAGCCGGCCTGGCGGACGATCAGTGGGACCTTGTGTATCAGAGTCGCAGCGGACGACCACAGGATCCCTGGCTCGAACCCGATATTCTCGATCATCTTGAAACGCTCAAGAAGTCTGGTCACGAAGCCGTCGTGATCGCACCGATTGGATTTTTGTCCGATCATATGGAAGTCGTCTTCGATCTCGATGTCGAAGCCCGCGATTATTGTCAGGAACACAATCTTCATTTGAGCCGAGCCAAAACGGTTGGCATTCATCCCGATTTCATCGCCATGCTCGTCGAACTGATTCGCGAACGACTCGATCCCTCCGTGCCCAAACGAGCCATTGGCAAATATCCCCCCAATCACGATGTCTGCCCAGCCAACTGCTGCCCAGCCGCCATGCGGCCTGCTTCTGCTGTTAAATAGCACCCAGTCATTTATCAGGATCAGTTCTTGCCAATACGTAAGAAGTGTATCCAATTCTTGCTGGATGACAGTCACACATTCTGATCGCGAATGACCCAGTCGATTGAAAATCGAGTTCTATTTGAATCAATTACAATCTTCACAACCCGATGATAGGTAGTAGGATACAAGGAGATTTCATTTTAGTGATGGTCAATTTGGCACAGACTTTGCATTTCCCAATATTCATTGTGGTTCAAAGTATCAACCAAGGAGACGATCATGATTGGCTATCATCATTTGTATTATAAATTGGGCGTAGCCCTGCTGGCACAGGCGATAACCTTTTCATCAATCGGTGTTGTGACCATCAAAACATTGGATGGTCAGGAGCAAGTCACACTGGAAGATGCGGAGCAGGAATTTCAGGTGGCATCCGCGAGGTCACAAGGTCAACCCGAGAAGACTGAGCCCGGACAACAGCCCGATTCGCTGGATGTCTTTATGACTCTTCTTCGTGAATCCGAAGATGCGATTCGCTCTGTTCATAGCTACAAAGCGATATTGGAGAAGCAGGTTCGTATCGATGGAGTGCTTCAGGATCCTGAAGAGATTGAATTGAAAGTTCGTCATAAACCCTACGCTGTCTATATGCAGTGGAAAGGTGACGGACAAGAGGCGCTTTATGTGGAAGGCGAGCATGATAATCATGTCCTGGCCAGAGCAAAAACTGGCCTGGCGGCCTTGAAGGGTGTCTGGAAGTTAGAACCGGACAGCAGTAAAGCGATGGAAGGCAATCGATACCCGATCACGGAAATTGGAGTCCAGAAATTAACGCAACGCGTTCGTGATTTTTTCGCGGAAGAGAAGCGGGCATGCGTTGTCTCTTGCACGCATCAATTCGAGGATCTCGATGATAATCCAACGATTATTGTGCAGATGTCATTTCCGACTCAGGAAGAATCGCAATACTCCACCTGTAAATATCTATTCGATGCGGAATCGAAATTGCTTTATGGCGTCGAATTGTGTGAGTGGGATTACAAGGGAGACCCAGCCGGGATCGCTGAGAAATATATCTATCGCGAGATCAACTGCAGCGACTGTCCAGACGACGAAGAATTTGATTCAGAATACCCTGAGTATTCTCTGGCGATGGATGAAGATTAATCACGATTTCCGTGAGCATAATATAAACAGGCGAGTGAATCTCCAATCGGGATCCACTCGCCTGTTTTTTTGACATTCAAGTAGGCACGTCTGTTTGTTCAGGCGGTGCCTGATTTACTGGGGCACTACTTATTCAAGGATCGTCTGTTCTCGATCTGGTCCTACGGAAACAATCTCCACGGGCACGCCAACCATATCGGAAACCACTTTCACATATTCCATAGCTTCAGGTGGGAGATCGCTCATGGAGCGGACGCCGCAAATATCGGATTGCCAACCTTTGAGGGTGCGATAAATCGGCTTGGCTGCAGCCAGATCATCAATCTGACTCGGGAATGTTTCTGTTCGCTTGCCGTTGATTTCGTAGGCTTCGCAGATCTTCAGTTCTGGAAGTTTACTCAGCACATCGAGCAGCATGACCGCCAGGCAATCGACGCCGCTCACTTCTGCTCCATACTTGGTGGCAACGGCATCGAGCCAGCCGCAACGTCGAGGGCGACCTGTGACGGTGCCGTATTCATTGCCTTCGTCGCGAATGTGCTGACCGGTTTCATCCTTCAGTTCGGTTGGACAGGGGCCGCCGCCAACTCGGGTGGTGTAAGCTTTCACAATTCCGATCATCCGGCTGATATGTCGCTCCGGGACACCCGATCCCGAATGCATGCCCGCCCCAGAACTATTTGACGAGGTTACAAACGGGAATGTTCCGTGATCGATATCGAGCAGGCTACCTTGAGCACCTTCAAAGAGTAAGCGACGTCCTGCCTTAATTTGATGATGCAGGTAAGCCGTGGTATCCGTAATGTGCTTTTCCAGTTTTTTACCGAGATCGACATACTGATCGATCAGTTCCTCGGCCTGGAAGGCAACGTGTTCAGGATCGAGAGCCGAGAGTAACTGATTTTTGAACGCGACAATCTCGGGCAATTTCTGCTTGAGGACATCGGGACGAATCAAATCACCGACGCGAATTGCATGTGTCCGACCGGCTTTTTCACGATAGCAATAACCGATTCCCCGCATCGTTGTGCCGATCGCATCTTCCCCGCGGAGTTTTTCGTAGATGATTTCCTCAGCCATATGATAAGGAAAAATCACATGGGCACGATCGCTGATCAGTAGATCTTCGCCAATTTCCACATCCTGGGATTCCACTCCCGCAATCTCCTTCAGCAACGCTTCAGGATTAATGACAACCCCGTTCGCAATGACGGAGGTCACACCCGGACGCAGTACACCAGCGGGCAAGAGAGAGAGTTTAAATGTTTTGCCATCGAACTTGACGGTATGCCCGGCATTATTCCCGCCCAGATACCGCACGACAATTTCGTGCTGATCGGTTAAGAGATCAACAATTTTTCCCTTGGCTTCATCGCCCCACTGTAACCCAACCACAGCTGTTGCAGACACAAGAATCTTCCCGGTTTTGATATGAATTTCACGGCAAAATAAAAACGCCGGTCAGCATTCTGGAATGCCAAATCCGACGTCGCGAACTAACAGTCTAACCAGCCCATCCCTCAGACTCCAGCGTTTCTCCTGCGATAAATACAGAGCTTGTGAAATCCAAACGTTAGAAAAAGTCACGAAATCGAATGAAAACAAGTGCATCAGAGCATTCCCCAGTGAAATGCGCCTTCGAATGTGAGTCTTTTGCTCTGAAATGCTGTATTTGTTCAGGCGGAATGCAGAACACCAAATTGGGATCTGCTATCGAATAAAGAAAGACACAACAGGATGTATACGCAAGGCCACTATTGGTGGCGGGTTATTGCAGCTGGCAGTTGGGGCAAAAGAATGTTGAGCGTTGAGCCTGGACAATTCGCTGGATTTCTGAACTGTGGCATCGCGGGCAAAGAGTGTCCTTCTTCATATAGACGCGATGTTCATTTTGATAGCTGCCATCGCGATTGAGGGCGTTGCGATAGGTGCCATCAGAAAGAGTTGAGCCTTCATACTGAATCGCTTTCCTGAGAATGGACAAAGTCGAATTACTCAGGCGAGTGCATTCTGCAGATGATAATTGATTCGCTGGTTTCTGCGGCGAGAGTTTCGCTCGAAATAAAATTTCGCTCGCATACAGATTTCCTATCCCGGCAACAAGTTTCTGATCGAGCATCGCAACTTTGAGTGGGCGTGAAGTTTTCTGAAGTTGATCTCTCCAGAGTTTGGGTGTCATCTCGAGTGCATCGGGACCGAGTTTCCTGGGGCCAAGCTGTTCGGAATACTCCTGTGCCGTGTACAGTCGAATGGTTCCCAGTCCCCGGCGATCCCAGAACCACAGGTCATGGGACTCGTTGTTCAGCGATAACGTCCATTGAAAACGAAGATGCTCCTGCGTTGGAGCGTCTGTGAGCAACATCAAACCTGTCATACGGGGTTCAATAACGAACAGATCACCCGAGGAAAGGGCGAGTTTGACTCGCTTGGCCAGTCGATCGACAGAAACAATCGTCGTTCCACAGACCCGTTTCTGAATACTTTTAAACCTGGGGGTGATGGAAATCGGCTTGCGAGAACACTGGGGAAGCGCGATAGCCGTTATCGTGCCCCCAACGACGGAGTCACGAATTCCCCGGACCATGGTCTCTACTTCTGGAAGTTCCGGCATAATCGTGAAACTCGTTGAATAACTGTCAGAATCGTCATAACCGTCAAAAGAGGCTTATCTTTGAGGAATTGCCTGAGCGGAGACTCATTCTAGCGGCTGTTCGGTTTCTTTCGAGTCCATCGATTCAGACTGCAGGAAACCGCCGGATTTTCCGGAAAGTGCTTGACGTTGCCCGACTTGTGGACGATCCTATGAGATACCGGTCACCGGTTTAACTTCTGAGCTTTCATTCCGACTGAACTATGTTTCTGTTTACGGTTGCTTCACGCGCCCGAAGAGGTCTCACATTATGAGCCAAGTCACTGTCAAAAAAGTTACCCGCCGTGCGATCTGGATCGCGGCCTGTCTTTGTCTGTTTGCCTTCTCCACGAGCGTCTCTCAGGCGGCTACTCCGTCTGAACAGATTGCCGCTCATCTGGAAGCAGGCGAATTTCAGCCAGCTGTCGAACTGGCCGCATCGGTTGAAAATACCGATCTGAAAAGCGAACTGCTTTCTCAGATTGCCATGGCCCAGGCTGCCGATCAGCAATTTGAAGCCTCCCGGGCAACTCTCAATCGGATGCCCTTGAATGCCGATCGTGCCAACGCAACCGCTGCTCAGGCTCGTCAGCAATCTCTACAAGGTGGTGGAGCCGACTTTGAATCGCTGATCTCTCTGATCGAAACCGTTGTTTCACCACTCACATGGGAAGCAGTCGGCGGTTTGGGAACCATTAACGACTTCGACACCGGCGGCGGTATTTATGTCGATGCCAATGGTATGGTCGCAAAAATGACTACCACCGAGCAGAATAACCGTCTGAAAGAACTGGCTCTCGAAGCTCGTCAGGCCAGCCTCAATAGCGACATGGCTTCTCCAAGCAACCTGCGAATGGTTTCTTTGACTCGACTCGAAAAAGCGGTTCAGGACCGTATTGCCCAGGGACTGCCTGTTGCCGATTCCATGCAGAATCTGGCTGGAATTTATCAGGTTCAACACATCTTTGTTTATCCGGAATCAGGCGAAATTGTCATCGCAGGACCAGCAGCTGGCTGGGAATACACTGAAAGCGGATACACCGTCAGTTCACAGTCTGGTGTTCCAACATTGCAGCTGGATGATCTGGTCACGTTGCTGCGAACATTCGGTCCAGAAGGCGAACGCATCTTCGGCTGCTCAATCGATCCTCGTCCAGAAGGTTTGAAAGATCTCAAAGACTATGTGGTCAAGTCACAAGCAGGCGGAGCGATTTCTTCGCGAGCTGTCCGCAGTTGGACGAATCAACTTCAACGCAAACTCGGCGAGCAGGATGTGACCATCTACGGCGTCCCAGTCAGTTCACGAGTTGCCCGCGTGATTGTCGAAGCTGACTTCCGTATGAAACTGATCGGGATCGGCAAACTCGAAGGTGGCTCAAATGTTCCTGACTATTTCGAACTGATGACCGCTGCTCAAGCTGCAGACATGTCTAGCTTGGATGCCCTCCGCTGGTGGTTGTCACTCAAATGTGAATCGATCCTCAAGAGTGACGATTCCGATGCTTTCGAATTGCGAGAGTCTTCAGTTCTGTGCCAGTCTGAAAACCAGTTCATCAACAAAGATGGCGAACGGGTTGCGACGGGAACTGCAGAGGCCAACAATCAACAGTTCGCTAACAACTTCACAAATCATTATTCCGATCTGTCTCGCGACGATCTCGTGTTCGCCGATCTGCAGAATGTTTTTGATCTGGCTTTGATTTCTGCTCTGATCAATCAACAGCAGTTGGCTCAACAGGTTAACTGGGACATGGGCAGCTTTGCGACTCACGGCGACTATCAGCCTGCCACTTATGAAGCTCCTCAGACTGTCGATTCTGTTGTGAATCACAAAGTCTTCAACGGCAAGAACATTGTCGTTCAGGTTGCTGGTGGTGTCCAGGTCGACGTCTCTGCCGCTTTATCCAAACTGACCGCGACGGATCGACTGGAAAACGCAGCCGAGCAGGCTCAGGCCGGAAACCTGCCAGCAGGTCGCTGGTGGTGGGATGCGAAAAACGCTCAGTAATCACTACTGAATACATCGATAAAAAGAGCCGGATGCAAACGCGTTCGGCTCTTTTTTTATGGCTTCAAATTTGTAGGACAGGCTTCCAGCCTGTCTTGAATGACTGTGCGCAATTATTATACAGTTGGAATATGATTGAAGTCGAAATGATTGGATCATG
>DOCI01000062.1:2342-6595 GCA_003503535.1 Planctomycetaceae bacterium | reverse complement strand
ACGGACGGTCTCCTTATTATTCAAGCGGAAGAACAGAAACCCGTTGGCGTGGGATCCGGTGATGGCCTTCGCGACCGAGCTCAGGGATTTGTAGACCTCGCCTTCGTACGAGAACCCATCCGGCAGGACGGTCACCTCGAGCGTTTGCCCTTTGTAATTCCGGGTGATGACCGTCCCTGGAAGCGGGATGCGTGGATCGTGAGTTGTGGAAGTACACACCCGTGTCGAGGCTTGCCTTGAAGGCTGTGTACTCGGTGCCGTGACCCGCAGATCGGCGTCGTTGGCAATCTCGAACGCCCGCTGTCGCGCCCGTTCAGATAGTCCCCCCTGGGCGTTGGCCTGCATTCTCCAGATGATCCGTTTAACGAGCCATTGTTTGTGATTCGAACGGCAGGCTTCCTGGAACGTGTCTTCGTAGATGAGTTTGAGTTGTTTGACCGTCTTCTGCTTGAGGCGGGAGAGTTCCTGATCGACGTTGATCGCCATCGCGTTTTTCTCCTTCATGAGTCTGGAATTAGGGAACGGCTCTCTTGGCCGTTAACCACGTGACACAGTGAGCCATCGTGGGCCGTAAACCTCAAGCGACTTGGGAGCCGGTTCGGGAATCGTTCTGAGAGTTTTCGGATTCGAGCTGATCGCGGGCTGCGAGCCGGAGAATGGCCGTCGCGAGGAGGTTGGCGAGTTGGGTGGTGGATGGCGGCTGGCTTTGTGTGCTGTTCATCTGGCATCTTCCGTGAAAGTGTGGTTAAATCTCTATCTGTTAACCTACCGGTGGCCAGAGCGGGTTGTTCCACGATTTGGGAGGAATAAAACGTGTTTTTCGGGAAAAAGCAGAGTAACTCTAAGAACAACAAAAAACTCAATTTCAGACTTCTCTATGAGCAGGCAGATTTGCGGCTAGATGACGGCACTCTCTTTAATCCACTTGAGGAGGCGATTGAACGTTGGGTTGTCACCAGACCAGCTGCTTATGCTGCTTTAGGTATTTCTTCCGAGATTCTGTACGAGCTTCCTCAACAGCGGTGGATCAGAGTCGATTATTATGATTGTCACGAAGAAGTTAGCAGGGATACGGCAATCATTGTTGGAGATGGAGTTCCCAGTGTCCATGAAATTGAACCAATCAGGGCTGCACACTTTCTTCTGGATAACGGCATTAAACTGACTCAAGATCTCAGACAGGTTTATAACGAATGGGTCAATGAACAAAATAATCCCAAGCCTGTCGAGATTCGCCCATTGGAGTACTGGATTGAAAATCGTCCTCTTGAAATCGTCCTACAACAATATGCCCACGAGGTTAATTTCAATTCCTTATTCAAAGATCTTTGTTTCTACTTATTAGAGCTGGATCGGAGTTTGACTGATCTAAATATTGACTCACCTTCATTAGGTGGAATGAAATCGAGTCACTGGGCTAGAACGCTCCATCGCGCGTATCCTGTCGATTCAGATGCCTGGGATTGGTCTTCGCAGCAACTTCCTCCTGAAAAAATCGACCTCCTAGACCTGGATTGGCCGGATGGGACTGATCAAGTAAGTTCCTGGCTGAGAGACCTTAGAGTGATCACTGATGGGCCTCTTTTTTGTTTAGCAGCAGTTTCAAGCGTTCTGGGAAGTGATCACTTCCCTACTGAGGATGAACAGAAAAACGCCATTGAATCCTTGATTGTCAATCAAAGAACCATTCATGACTTAGTCACAAAAATCAATGTTCATTTGCGAAACTGGCTCCAGGAAAATCAGGACGTCCCCCCCATTGAAAATCCAGCTGAAGGTCTGGATGAGAAACCAATTCACAATACAGAGGAGATTCGTGTCGAAGAAATTAACAATGACGAGATAAACGAAGAGCTGGATCCCGATCTATGTGAACTTCGGATTGTTCGGAATGGGTTTTATCTCAATGGCCGCTTTCAACGTCTCACCCAGAAACCATTAAAACTGCTTCGACTGATGGCTCAGTCAAAAGATGGATTGGTGACATATACGAATGCCCGAGACAAGATTTGGGAAGACGCGGCAGTCCAGCCAGCGGCTATTAACAAAACAATCTCAATTATTCGCTTGTTGATTCGCAAATGTCTATTTCTCAACGAGACGATTGATCCCATCCCCTGCAATGGAACTGGCTTCGATTCCAGCTGGAATTTGGACTTCCAATATCGGCTAGTCGATGATTATGAGCCTCAGAATTAACGCGGAAATTACTTTTTTTCATTTTTTCTGCGCCATTTCCGAGCCATTTCCGAGGTCTAACTCAATATCTCCCCGAAGGAATCATTCACTTTCGGGAGTAAGAAACCGTGCCCCACCCCATCGACCCGTTCGCCCGGCAATTTATCAGCGACAAAGCTCGCCAGATTGAAGGACGATTTCGGCATCTGAGCCTGGACCGCGAAGATCTCAAGTCTCTCATGTTGCTTGACCTGCTCAAACGCCGTCCCAAATTTGACGCTGCCCGCAGCCAGTGGACCAGCTTCGTCAAGATGATTGTCGACCACTGCGTTGCCGATCTGCTGGAAGCGGCCAGGCGAATGACTCCCACATCTCAGTCCAACTGGCCCCTCGAACGTCAATCTGCAGGACAGGATCGCTCGCGCCATCGCAGTTACTGGGCTCCTGATCCTGAAATGGCTTCCTCGCTCAAGTCGGATGTCCACGATACCGTCCGTGAATTGAGTGACGAAGAACAGCAAATCTGTGAACTCATTTCCAAACATCCCCTTTCAGAAGCGGCTCGACGCCTCATGATCAGCCGCAGCACGCTCTATCGCCGCATGGATAGGATCCGTCAGCAGTTCGAAAAACGGGATCTCGACAAATATCTCTGATTCCCGCCGTGAAAGTACTGATTCTCCCAGTAGTTAATAAGTAGGGAATGTTTGTGTTTGAGATAACTTCGAGAAATTTTCAATAAATGCTGAGACATCGTGGAACAACTCAATTTTTCCACCGGTAGGTTTAAGAGTAGAGAGATTTAATGACCACAAATATCAATGAAATTCTCAAGATATGAGACAAAAGCGGACAGTCTGATTTTTGCCTGCGTATGTATTCAGTAGAGGAATAACGTTTTCAGTTAAGGACCCAACATGCATCCAGAAATCTATCGTTACACCTTTCAACCTCATATCGAATTCGCCGAGGTTGAAGCCAGTCTGTTGCTCTCCATCTGGTCCGTCGAAGCCCTGCATGGCGAGGCTCAGGTCCGTCTGGATTGTGGGCATGCCATCGACAAAGACGAACGCAAACTCGTCATCGATGCCTCTACGGAAGTGGGCAAAGACCTCAATCGTATTCTCACCGGGTTTCTGCAACATGAGTTTGAACCGACGGATTTCTCGGTCGAACGCGTCACGGAAATTCCTGAACCGGTCTCTGTTTAATCGGAAAGCACGATCATGGATGGATCTCAACCCCCAATGCTTCCAGTCAATGCCCAACGTCGCTGTCCCATTTGTGGTCATAGCGGCTGGTGCCTGTTGGCTCCTGATGGTAAGACGGCAATTTGTCCTCGTACCGCTGAAGGTGCGATCAAACGGGCTGGTGATGCAGGATGGTTTCACATTGTCGATCCTGATCGTGTTATTCCCCACCCTGCTCCTGCATTTGAACCCCAGAATTCTGTCAAAGTCGATTTCCAACGATTGTCAGACATTCGGCGTGAACGAGCCGAGCCACGACTGCATGATCTGGCCCGCAATCTGGGAGTCAGCGTTGATGCCCTGCGGTGCCTCAAGGTCGGCTATAACGATTTTGATAAGACATTCACGTTTCCCGAGCGAGATGGCCAGGGCAACATCATCGGCATTCTACTGCGGTATCCCTCTGGTCCCAAGAAGCGGATCAGGGGTTCCAAGTCGGGTCTCAGTTATGCGGATGCATGGGACGATGGCACAGGTCCGGTCTTTGCGGTCGAAGGCCCTTCCGACACCGCCGCGTTGATGACATTGGGTTGTAATGCGATCGGACGTCCCAGTAACCGGGGTGGCTATGCCCAACTGGCTGAATTACTCAGTGACTTTCCCGATGATCGCAACATCATCGTGCTGGGCGATAATGACTGCAAAGAGGATGGATTCTGGCCCGGCAAAGAGGGCGCGATTCAAACCGCCAGCGAAGTCTCTAAACGACTCGAACGAACGGTTTACTGGACACTGCCACCAGATGGTGTGAAGGACGCCCGTGCCTGGCTCAACGAACATGGCGGTGATAACCCCACGTCTATGCGGGACTGCTTTCTGGAAGGT
>DOCI01000062.1:1874-2213 GCA_003503535.1 Planctomycetaceae bacterium | reverse complement strand
GTTACTCCGCCACCCGTGATTCGGATTGTTCAGGAGAATCGTCCGCTGATCACCCTCGAGGAATATCGTCAACGAATGCTGGCAGAACGGAAATTGTCGATCGATCGTCCCGCCTTCTACCTGGATCGCTCTTCCACCGGTACCGGGAAATCTACGGTTGATCTCCGCATCATTGAAGAATTAATCGCTCTGACAGGAGGTCTCTTATGATTGGATTATTGATCTATCCCACCCACAAGAATCTGAAGGAAGAGCAGGACCGGTATACTGCTGCTGGGATTGAAGCTGAAGTCTATCCCATTCGATCCACCATAGAGACCGAGGAATTATCTCAGAACT
>DOCI01000062.1:909-1832 GCA_003503535.1 Planctomycetaceae bacterium | reverse complement strand
AAGCCGAACAGATGGGATTCCCCGTTGGCAAGACTATCTGTATTCAATGTTCACATCATGAAAGTTGTCTCAAAAATGGATACCTGGCAGATACGATTCGCGCCCGCAATGCGATGGTTTCACTGGCCACCCATCAACGAGCCGCTCGAACTGGTTTGGAAGAACTGATAGAGCGTCGCCTGTTTGTGGGGATACACGAAAACCCTCTGCCGGTTCTGCGTCCTGATGTGGGCATCAGTGCTCAGGATTTACGAACTGCTCAGGAATTCGTGCAGACACTGGTCAGTGAACCGTTCTATCTCAACTACTTTGGTGATGGTACACGGATCAATGAACTTGGCGAACGCTATTACGATGAAGATCAGGTCCTGCGTCGTCGACGGATCTACGAGGCGTGTCTGGTCTTGGCTGACCTGCTGGATCATCTCGATGCGGCTCTGAATCAGGCAGAGAGTAATCAGACCTGGTCTCCCCAAACCACAATCGAATCTCCACCGGGACTGGAAAGCTTCCTGTGGTGGGCATTATGTCACAGCAAAATCTTCTTTACCGAGGCTCCCTGGCAGTTCTTACTGGCGGCCTTGAACGGTCACTTGCATGCGGCGATGGTGATTGTGGCAAGTCGTTATGTCAAAGGTGCTCCACAGGATTCCGTCAAACTTCATAAGTCCGTCTATGGGATCATCAAGAACAACCCCCCTTCTGGTCGCAATATCTGGTTCTGTGATGCGACGGCAGAAGCCGATCTCCTTGCGAATCTGCTCGATGGCCCTGTCTTTGACAAGACACCTGATGGAACCGTTCCTCTGCAGCAAAAGGCTGTGCAGTATCAACGGGACATCACTCGCAAAACCAGTCCACGTATGCTGGTCGGATTGATTCGAGGATTGCTCTGCAAATACTCCGATCGACAGCGAGTCGGG
>DOCI01000062.1:538-739 GCA_003503535.1 Planctomycetaceae bacterium | reverse complement strand
GAGTTCCTATTACGGATCTGGCGATGAACGCTCCTCCAACGTCTGGCATGAATCCTGCGATCTGTTGTTGATCTTGGGCACACCCCGTATACCGACTGAAACTGTCGTCGAACACCTGATTCGGATTGGAGAGTTAAGAGCGGCCTGTGAGCCTTCTGAATGGGGTGACATCTACTGGCATTGTCAGACGACCTCTGGCAG
>DOCI01000062.1:0-377 GCA_003503535.1 Planctomycetaceae bacterium | reverse complement strand
TGTCAGACGACCTCTGGCACTGAGCTCAAAGTTACAGGTCGTGGTTACTGGAATCCCATCTGGAGGAAAGCTCATCGCGCCATTGTTCGAGCCGGTCTCGTGCAGGCGATCGGGCGTGGACGTGGGATCCTCAAGAACGGCTGTGATGTCGTGGTCTTAAGTACCGAAGAATGTGGTTTGCAGGTCGTGGATGACTCAGTGCCCTACTTCCCGGACCACTTATGGGACTTCTATGATCAACTCACCAATTTAGACGCAAAGAATCCTATAAATACTCTTTATAGAAACGTTGCGCATAACACATCCGAATACGCCAAACGGACCGGCCTGCCCGAACGCACGGTTCAGTTCAAACTGAAGCAACTTGAAGAACTCGG
>DOCI01000102.1:10756-10968 GCA_003503535.1 Planctomycetaceae bacterium | reverse complement strand
TCGATTGAAATTGTCTCCACTTCACCAGGCTCCTCGCGAATCGGCGGCAGGTGATCCCGTTCCATATGCGATCGCTTCGTATTGTAATAACTCGTAAATTCGTCCGTCAGATAATCGAGATGTTTCTTTCCGAACACGATAAACTTGTTGAGGCACTCCAGTTTGATCGTCTCAATAAACCGCTCACATCGACCATTCAGATTCGGTGAGGC
>DOCI01000102.1:2555-10584 GCA_003503535.1 Planctomycetaceae bacterium | reverse complement strand
AACTTTTTTGTGTATTTCGTATCGCGGTCATGGATCAGGATCGCAGGACGCTTCTGGCGATTAATAACGATCTTCTTCTGCGAATCATATGGCCTTGCAATTCAATAGGCATTACAGCACTATTGAACATATGTCACGAATCCGCTCAGGTGTTTTTGGCCTCAAGGGTTAACTGTGCCGATTTCAGCTAGGACGACTTGGCAGCTAATGTCAAATTCGTTTGATGAAGTCTTTGCGTTGGGAGAATCACTGATGAGACAGCCAGTTCTGTACGTTGCTGTTTGTGCTGTTCTGATGTGTGGATTCCAAAATCCTTCAGGCGACCGCAAGAATCCTCCCAGAAGATTGACTACGGGTTCTGAGCGGGTGAAGAATCGCTCCCTGAAAGATGCTCCCAGTACTGCCAATGAGCCCGCAGAAGTTTTTGATGAGCCGTCTCGCTTGTCTAGGGAAATGCTGGTTCAAAAGTTAGCTACGCTTCAAAATGAATTCAATGTGCAACTTCAGGCAAGCCTAACTCAGGAATCGCTGCTGCACGTCATGCAGCTCAAACAACGTATCTTGGTTACTCAGATCGATCTTAATGGAGCTATGTCTTCCGAGGTCATTGAATGCCTGGAATGGTTGGCTGACGTGACCTTTATGGTCAGAGATTTGGACTCCGCTGAAAATTATCAGCAAAGTCTGATCAATTCACTAACACTCAAGTACGGCAAAACGGATTATCGTGTGACCGATGCTCAGTGGTCTCTAAAAAAACCTTGCGATTGAAGTCAATGACGCCAGAGCAATTGCAGCAGTTTGACCTCGCGATGGAGCAGGAGAACATGGGAGTTCAGGCGAAACATACTGGCGAATATGCCCAGGCGATCGAAAGCCATCAACGTGCGTGTGAGTTATTTCGCATTACCTTGGGGACTGAACATCCGACTTATGCGAGATCTCTGAACTATTTAGCTGTGTTGTACGATTCAATGGAAGATTATGCTCAGGCCGAACCGCTCTTTCAGCAGGCTTTATCGATCAACAGGACTACCCTCGGGGAGCAGCACCCGCATTATGCGTCCTCATTAAACAATCTAGCTGTCATGTACGATTCGATGGACGAGTATACCCAAGCCGTCCCCCTCTATCTGGAGGCCATTGCAATCAGAAAGAAAGTGCTAGGAGAACAGCATCTAGAGTACGCGATCGCACTTAACAATCTGGCTGAATGTTATTGGTCAATGGGTGAGTATGCTCAAGCCAAACCGTTCTATTTACAGGCCTTGGCGATCAGAAAGCAGGTTTTGGGGGAGCAACATTCGGATTACGCGAACTCTCTGTTCAGTCTGGCTGAATGTTATTGGTCAATGGGTGAGTATGCTCAAGCCAAACCGCTCTATTTACAGGCCTTGGCGATCAGAAAGCAGGTTTTGGGGGAGCAACATCCGGATTACGCGAGTTCCCTTAATAAACTGGCTTTGTTGTACTATGTAATGGGAGAGTATACACAGGCCGAACCGCTTTACAGACAGGCTCTGGCAATCATCAAGCAGGTCTTGGGTGAGCAGAATCTAGATTATGCGAATTCCCTAAACAATCTGGCTCTGTTGTACGATTCAATGGGAGAATATACACAGGCCGAACCGCTTTACAGACAGGCTCTGGCAATCATCAAGCAGGTCTTGGATGAGCAGAATCCAGATTATGCGAATTCCCTAAACAATTTGGCTGGGTTGTACAAGGCAATAGGGGAATATGCCCAAGCCGAACCGCTCTATCTGCAGGCTCTGGAGATCAGAAAGCAGGATCTGAGTGAGCAGCATCCAGATTATGCTGCCTCCCTGAATAATCTGGCCGGATTCTACTATTCGATGGAAGAATATGCTCAAGCCAAACCGCTCTATTTACAGGCCTTGGCGATCAGAAAGCAGGTTTTGGGAGAGCAGCATCCGGATTACGCGACCTCCCTGAACAATCTGGCTGTGTTGTACGAGTCGATGGGGGACTATGCCCAGGCCGAGCCGCTCTATCTGCAGGCCCTGGCGATCAATAAAACTGCCTTGGGAGAGCAGCATCCGGATTATGCGACCTCCCTGAACAATCTGGCTGGTTTATATGAGTCGATGGGGGACTATGCCCAGGCCGAGCCGCTCTATCTGCAGTCCCTGGAGATCAATAAAACTGCCCTGGGGGAGCAGCATCCGCTTTACGCGAACTCTCTGAGCAATCTGGCTACGTTGTACAATTCGATGGGAGACTATGCCCAAGCCGAACCGCTCTTCCGGCAGGCTCTCCAGATTCAGACCGCGAATCTGCAACAGCTCTCAGTCAGCCAGGGAGAAGCCCGTTCGCTTGTCTATCAGGATAAACTATCTGGCTTTCGATCATTGTTGGGCTGTTCAAGACATCTCGATGCCCCAGATCCCGCAGTCCTGTACGACGCGATTTCCGAGAGCCAGGGAGTGATCAGTCAGGTACTCAGTGACCGGCATACGCTCGTTCTGGACAACCCGGCCGCACTCGAGAAACAGCAAGAACTCCGGCAGCTTCAGCGGGAGTTGGCGACTCTGGTCATGGCCGTCCCGCAGCCCGAGCAGGTTGAAGCCCGTCAGCAGCGACTGGGCCAGCTGAATCAGAAAAAGGAAGACTTGGAAAAGGAACTGGCCGGTTTGAGTGAACCGTTCCGACTAGAACTGGAGGTCCAGAAAACAGGTCTAGCTGATCTCCAGCGAGAGCTGAACGAACAACAGGCCCTGGTGCATCTGATTCTGGGCTGGGATTACATCCCGGAAACCAAAAAGCACATCTCATTTATTGATGCCTTTATCGTGCGTCGGGATTCGCTGGACTGGGTCCAGATTCCTCAAGGGGAATCCTTATTAGAACTGGCCTTCACTTGGCGAGCCGCCTTGATCAAGGGAGACTCCAACGTCGCTCATGAGCTTGGACTCAAGCTCCGCGAGCAATTCTGGCAGCCGATCGAAGCAAAGCTGCAGGGTGTGGAGACACTTTATTTTGTACTCGATGGCGAACTCTCCTTCCTGCCGTATGCGGCTCTGCCGGGTCGTGAGTCGGGGACGATCCTGCTGGAAGATTATCAACTGGCCCGTCGGGTGTAAAAATAATACCACTGATTTCTGTCGATAATTTACGGTTTAAAGTGCGATCTTCCCGGCTCAAGATTGCAATGTTGAGAGCGGATTTGTGGGCCTTCAAGCATTTTCTCGAACGTTTTTCCGATAGGGATTTCCACAGCGAGGATAGGGAGCCGGGAATTGAGCGAGTGCGGTTTCGGTGTCGTCAAGCAGTTATGCTGCACGACGCGTGTAGTTCTTGAGTAATCCGCCCAGCCGTGTTTCACATATAACATCCTTCTCCGTATCTCGATTACCAACAATCGGCATCGTCTGATCTCCCGGCGGCAGGTGATTCACCGAGGAATGTGGTCGCTCATAGTTATACCACGCCTGAAACTCCCGACCGATGACATTCAGTTGACGTGGACTGATCACGATGAACTGATCCAGACATTCGTGCTCATATGTCTGCACCGCTCGTTCAACAAAGGCATTCAGGTTCGGAGACTTGGGAGTGTTCTTTTTTACGTAGCATTTCCCAGCTTCGAGCACTTCATCAAATCCTTTCTGAAACTTCCCATCGTTGTCCCGCATGATGATCGTGTGCTTGAGTTCGACATCGACGCAATGCTGTAAAAAGCTTTTCGCCTGCTCGCTCATCCAGGCGGCATCGGGATTGTTTGTTGCCGGTGAGATCCAGATGCGTCTCGTTCCAATGTGGATAAACAGAAGTTGAAACAGGTCTTTCATGCCCGTGATCGCCCACTGCGGTTTGACCAGAAAGTCGCACTGCCACATCACATCGGCGTGCCGTTGCAGGAAGGCATCCCACGAATCGGCGTCTCTTCGGGGCTGGGGGTCATGGCCAGCTGCTTTGAGAATGTTGCGGATTGTTGATCGTGAGATGTTGTAGCCGAGTCGCTTCAGTCGGCCTTCGAGTAAGGTGTAACCATCTCCTGTTTCTTCGTGCAGTCGCAGGACAAGTTTCTGGATATCTTCAGCAACTTTAGGACGTCCCACATTTGTCTTCTTGGTACTCCCCTGCTCTTTCTCCCGCACCCATCTCAGGAACGATTCGTATTTTACGATCGACATCAGCTCGCGCAGTTTTGGACCGATCTTCCGCCCGGCTTTGAGCAGCTTTTTGCGTTCGGCTTTCGTGGTGTGGATTCGTTCCGGAAGACGGGCTCGAAGAATCTCATTTTCCTTCTTGAGATAGGCAATCTGACGAGCCAGTTCCTGCTGAGTGAGTGAAGCCAGCATGACAAACAGAGGGTGTAATGCTCGACGCATGGAATTACCTTTGGCTCTGTTATCGAAGGTCTTCCGGTGACCGAACATCATTTTTGCACCCCGCAGGGAACTGGGGAGAGTAATTCAGAGTACTGCTTCGCACCTCTGATTCCCAATCAAATGTTCCGAAGCAGGATTTTGCACCCCCAAATGACTCTGAGCGCGCTCAAAATCCTCCGAAAATCTCTCCAAATGCGCGCTTGGCTTGATTTCTGTTAACCCTTGGGTTCCAGGTTCGAAAGAGTGTCAATAGGTGACGATGCCACCTGAACTGACGCGAACTATTGTAATCCCATGCCAATCAACGACTTATGGATTTATACGCGCGCATTGTGGTTCGTTCAGAGTGTAAAACGGGTGAGGGCACATTGGAAGATCGGGTCAATGAGATTTCGCTGCACATCTCAATTCGCGCCATCACGCTGCTCCGCGACTCTCGATTAAACATCGAAGACGCTCGCGGGTTGAAGGCCCCGATTTCCATGTTTCCTAGCCACGCAAAAGCGGACCTCAGTAAGGATGAGAAAGACAGTGTCACTTGGGTGATGAATGGGCTTGGGAAACTGCCCGTTGAGGGCCGAAACGACATCGGTCGTCCACAAGCTCAGAGTCCAGGACGGATCGAACGGTTGTGTTAACCGACAGGCAATGGAATTTGATTGCGGATTTGTTTCCTTGGATCCCCCCTGCCAAACAGGGCGGCCGTCCCAAGGTCCACCCTCGCGACTGTTTGGAAGGTGTGTTGTGGATTCTCGTCACCGGAGCCCGTTGGAAAGATTTACCAAAGGCGTACCCATCGAAAGCGACTTGCCACCGCAGGCACGCCGCGCGGTCCGGAGATGGAACGTTGATGAAGGTTTGGGAACGGTTATTGATCACCATGGATGAAAATGGCCAAATTGATTTGAGTGAAACCTTCGGCGATGGCACGTTTGCCTCGGCAAGCAGCCTTGAGCATTTTTCTATTGAAAACTGTGGGGTAAAAAGATTGGTCCCACCCGTCGTGGGAAAGGCACAAATATTATGATTCTGGTCGATCGTCACGGCACGCCGCTGGCGATCGACACCGAATCGGCTTCGCGAAACAAATCGATATTGATTGAGCCGTTGGTTGAAAAAATGACCTGTAAAAATCACAAACCCGAACGGATCGTTTACGACAAAGCCTGAGATGCTGATCGCATTCGAGACAAATTTCAGGAAGCCGGAATTGATGACATTTGCCCACATCGTCGAGGCCGGACTCGAGCTGTTAAGCAGGATGGTTGCAGACTGCGTCGGTACAAACGGCGGTGGATCGTCGAACGCACGATCGCCTGGCTGCACAACTACAGACGAATTGTCACACGCTGGGAACGCCATGATTTTTTGTACGAAGGCTTCGTCGCACTCGGCTGTGCGTTTACATTATTAAAACGGTTTTGAGATAGCCTCTAGTACCATGATTCAATCGATTTTGTGGGTGCCATTCTCACGCTTGCGTGAGCATGCTTATCTCGAACAATGAAATCTCATATCTCCCGCATGGCCACGCAATGGACAATTTCAAATGAATTGAGGTACTAGTGAGTTGCAGCTGGTATTGTGGATATTAAAGGCGACCAAATGATGCATCAACGTCAACTTGAAAATTACTCGGCGGAAGTTTCCGATCAAACGGAAGTGCGCGAAGGTGTGCCGTTGCCGCTGGGGGTTTTTGCCTTCGATGGCGGCGTCAACTTTGCCTTCTCCAGCCGTTACGCCACGCGCGTACGACTCCAATTCTTCGACCATGTTGACGATGCGAAACCCAGTCGCTCGATCGACCTGGATCGTGAGCGGAACTGCACTGGAGATGTGTGGCATGTATGGATTCGCGGTATTCCAATCGGTCAGCTCTATTCATATCGCGTCGACGGGCCGAACGATCCGCAGCAGGGCCACCGATTTCAATTTGACAACAACCTGCTGGATCCTTGCGCGACAGCGATCACTTCCAGCAAATGCGTCTTCACTGGCGAACATTTTGATTGGCAAGGCATCCACCTGCCAAATCGCGATTGGTCAGAAACGATCATTTACGAGACCCATGTTCGCGGATTTACGATTGACACCAGTTCCGACGTCAAGCATCGTGGAACTTATCGCGGCCTCGTCGAAAAGATTCCGTACCTTCGCGAACTGGGCGTAACCGCCGTCGAACTGATGCCGGTGCAGGAGTTTAACGAACAGGAACTCCATCGAATTAACCCCAACACCGGCAAAACGCTGACTAACTACTGGGGCTACGATCCGATTTCGTTTTTTGCTCCCAAGGGATCCTATTGCAGCAGTGGAAATCAAGGCCAGCAAAAGCTCGAATTCAAAGAGATGGTGCTAGCTTTTCATCGGGCGGGTATCGAGATCATTCTCGACGTCGTTTTCAATCATACTGCCGAAGGAAACCAAGACGGTCCGACATACAACTATCGCGGCATCGACAATTCAATTTTCTATATGCTTGGCGATGACAAACGCCACTACAAGGACTTCACCGGTTGTGGCAACACTGTCAATGCGAACCACCCCATTGTTCGCGAGCACATCCTGTCTGCGCTGCGGCACTGGGTAATTGAAATGCACGTCGATGGTTTTCGGTTTGATTTGGCATCGGTGCTCGGCCGCGATGAAGACGGAAATCTACACGCCAACGCTCCGCTGTTGGAACAGATCGCCGAAGACCCGATCCTGCGCGATGTGAAGATCATTGCCGAAGCGTGGGACGCGGCGGGGGCTTACGAAGTCGGTAGCTTTTCCGAACGGCGCTGGTCGGAGTGGAACGGTCGATATCGTGACGATGTGCGTCGATTCTGGCGTGGCGATGAAGGGATGATGGCGGCTTTTGTCAGTCGTTTGTGCGGCAGCTCAGATATCTACATGGCCTCCGGCAAAGGTCCGGAAGCCAGCATCAACTTTATCACCTGCCACGACGGGCTGACATTGCATGATCTGGTCACGTACCGTGACAAACACAACGAAGCTAACGGTGAAAATAATCACGATGGAACGAATGCAAATTACAGCAACAACTACGGCGTGGAAGGTGAAACAGATGATCCGATGGTCAACGAAGTTCGGACGCGCCAAATCAAGAATCTGTTGCTGACGTTGTTCGTTTCTCGCGGCGTGCCGATGCTGCTGGGGGGGGACGAGTTTCGACGCACACAGGGCGGGAACAACAACGCTTATTGTCAGGACAATGTGACGAGCTGGTTCGATTGGCATCGACTGGAGCAGCATGGCGACATCTTTGAGTTCACGCAAATGATGATCGCGTTCCGGCGTGCACATCCAATTTTGAGTGCTGAGCATTTCTATAACGACGACGAGTGTCATTGGTTTGGCCCAAACGGTGGTTCGCCAGCATGGCTCGATCCGAACGCGAATCAGTTCGGCTGGTTGATTTATGAGAACGAGGTACGCGCAATTTATTTGATGTTCAACACTGGCAATGAATCGATTGACTTCCAGTTGCCGACTTTGCCAGATCAAAGCCAGTGGAAAGTCGTCATCGATACGGCAGGCGAGCATACCGGACAACCGGCCTGCAAACACCGCTTACATCCAAAATCCGCAGCGATTGCAGTTAGCATCAGCCATTAAGCCGATTTTGTCAGAAGAAAGAAATTGCTGTTCTGACCGAATACAATACCGAC
>DOCI01000102.1:0-2486 GCA_003503535.1 Planctomycetaceae bacterium | reverse complement strand
CCGTGACCGCCTTCAATGTTGGAGTTTTGTTGATTCCATCACCGACAAAGACAGTGTCCGACAATTCGGTTTCTTTTATACAATTATCAACTTGCCTATTGAACTATATTTTTCGCATACGCTTCACTCACTCCAGCAAGAATTTCAGATAGCGGACGTCCGTTTCGTGATCTCCTGAAAGCACTTCCACTACCTGAGGTATTACAATAGCAGTATGTAGCGGCTTACCGTTCATCTAACAGAAAATTATAGAGCTTTCCGAGAACGACTTTCGGCATCCCAAAGTTCTGCGACACACGACACATGAAGATTTAACAGGAAATAATGCATAATCTCAGGCAATTGCCCTTAAAGGGACGGCGTTCAATCTGCAATAGAGTTAATCGCATAACTATACCACCTTTACGTGTTCTCAATCTTAATCTGCTCACCTTGTTAGCAAGAGGCATGCAGCAAATACAAAGCGTGCGTCTCCTCGCTGATGCTTCGGGTTGAGATTGCTTTCTTTTCCCAAATTCCATGGGGAGAAAATGAAATATCTGTCTTAAACAGACTTCTTCAAAAGTGCCTGACTCTGATTCAAAATCTCTCGCAAAGATTCACAACACGTCTGCACGGAAATCACCGCTTGTTGAAAGTTCGTGTGCGTCGACGCTTCCGGGGCGTCGATGGCAAACTGACGGGTCGCTGCCTCAAGTTTGCCGATTTTCTTGCTAAGCATTTTGAAGTAACCAGCAGGATCATCGACACGAGTTTCTAAAGCTCGTGAGGTGTCGAACACGCTGCGAACAATACCCATTAATTCTGGAAAATCTTCCACTTCATCAGAATGCTTAATGAAAGTTCGCACCATCCACGCATGAGCCATCACTTTCTGACTGGAAGTGACGAGTTGATTCAATTCCTCATTAATGGAATTCGAATTCTCTGGCTGGGTATTGGATTCTGAATTCACGGAAGTTGCCTGATCATACCTTAGAAATTATTTGACGGTCATTGGTTCTACACGAAATACTTCTGCCAGTGCAAGCAGACCTGCAACGGAGAAAAACAACAATGCAACACCAAGCAATGCATTACTCCACAGCGGATTTCGATTCTCCCGTCCGATCATACGTGAACTGTTTCCCAAAATCAGGAGTACGACTGCAAGGAGGGGAATTAGCAACGCACCGCAAATCGCATAGATTTTCTGCAGCGATTTGAAGTTCGTCGAGAGAGCGAGAATCGGGATAAACGCCATAGCGATTAAGTACAGACGATACGGCCAGCTTTGAACGTTGACCGGTTGACAATCCCGTTTGCAAAATTTGGCAGTAAGCGATTCATAAACATCAGCAAACAGATACGGCACAGACTGCCAGACTCCCAGCAAACTGCTCGCCACCGCTCCCCAGGCTCCAACCAAAAAGACCCACTTCATCGGTTTACCGAAGTTGCCGAAGACTTCCTGCAGTTTCTCAGCGATAACAACAATTGTTTTGGAAGAAGCTCCTTTTTCGATGACAATTTCTGAGCCAATCACCACCATCGCCATCCCAAAGATGGCGGTCATCAGATAGCCACTCGCCAGATCGATTCGACATGTCGGAAGATCTTTGAGAGACACCCTCCCCTCTTCCCGGATCCAGTATCCATAACAGAGAATGGTCAACGTGCCACCGATACCGCCGAGCAGGGCAATCGTCCAGTTTGTGCCTTGTCCCTCTGCATGAGGTATGGTTGGCCAGAATATGCCCGAGAGAACGTCCAGCAGATTTGGCTGCATTGCGACGGCGGTCAACACCACGGTCACGAACATCACACCGATGCAGACAGTCATCACTTTTTCAAAGAGCCGATATCCTCCTGTGAATACCAATCCGACCGCAACCAGACTATGCAAAATTCCCCAGTACCATTTGTCATTCTCGGGAGAACCAAACACAGGAAGAATTGCATGCATGACGACGCCGCAGGCGCTCATCAATGCTGCGGAAACAAAGTAAGTCCAGAGGATGAGATAGGCTAGAAATGCCAGCAGAAAAATTGTTCCGAAGTAACGAAAACAACCTTCAAGCAGTGTCGTTTCAGTCGCCAGTTGCCAGCGAGTGAGTCCTTCGTTCATCGCATATTTAAAGAGAGCACCGACAATCACCGCCCACAGAATGGCAACTCCCAGCAGACTCCCCGTCAAAGCCCCAGTCGCCAGATCGCCCGCTCCCACTCCCGTCGCCGCAACCAGGATTCCGGGACCAACCAGCTTCACTTTATCGAGTATTCGAGTCATGATTGGTCTGCCTGAATGATTAACCGCCAAGGCGCCAGGTAAGAAAAGAAAAACATGGATAAGGCAATTATGAAAAATTCCTCGACATGGGTGGCTGAGATCGAATCGCAGCAAAGCCCCCAGTATTTTCGAATGCATCCCAATATTTTAAATGTCATTGACTACTATAAGCGTACTGTGTTTATAAAAAATTAGAGTAGGGTGAAACTATGAGAAG
>DOCI01000279.1:2144-5062 GCA_003503535.1 Planctomycetaceae bacterium | reverse complement strand
TGAGGGCAGCTTAAGAGATTCCCGACTGCTGTTGTTGAATCCTTCGAACTTGGGAGCGTTTGTATCTTCCGATTTCTTTTCCTGCTCCGGCATTTCAAACCCATTCTCATTGTTGGAGGGTTCGTAATTCGGTTTGCTGTTTGAACTTTCACCAGCGTTGGGATTCACTGTTGGCTCGGTCGACTTGAAGGTTGTTGTTGGTGTCGGCGAATTATTCGATTGCGGTGTTGAAGTTGTTCCAGCCGCAGGTGTCAAACCGGAGTTGCAATCGCCACTGGCGCAGTTGTTACAGCAATTGGTGGCACAGCCGTAACCGCAAGAGTTGCAACCACTATTACATGTATTACAGGTGCCGCAGTTATTGCAGGAAGAGCCATAATATGATGAGTATCCAGCGTAATATGGCGTATAGCCCGCATAGTATGGTGAATAACTGGTGGTGTATCCATAGTTAGACGTTGTTCCGCAACAGGAATTGCCACCGTAGTTAGCAGTCGTCCCACAACAGGCGTTGCCGCCGTATCTGGCACCATAATTAGCGCCGTACCCGTAGGTTGGGCGGGCGGCGAATGTCGAACCGACAGGTCCGAAAATCGCATTGTAGGTCCAGGGAATGATTCCTGCTTCTGCCGTTGCAGTCGTTGTTACAGCCAGAAGTCCGCAAACTCCCAGCATCATCAATCGGTTCATGCTCTTAGTCATGGGTTCCTCTCAGTCGTGAAGAATTCTCAGGTGTGGATCACTTTCCTCATGAAAGAGCCTGATGAAACCCGGTTTCATCATTTTCTTATTTTCAGAATTTCCCGGGACTTGATACAAATCGGGAATTCCGTGCTGTTTCAGCCTCTTGCCGGAACATTTAAAGTTGAAGTCGTTTTAAACGGTATTTTCTCTATTCGTTGTACACCTTCTAAATTGGAAAAGTCAATCATTAACTATGGACTTGCCCAAAACTGACCCTGAAATCGAAAAAAGGTTCCGATTATACAAACCGGAGAACCGGCCCATCGCTGGTAAACTGCAACGATTGACCGGAGGTTTCAGTGGAGCAGATGTTTACTGTTTTGAGGCTTTGTCGGGTAATTATGTGCTTCGTCTCTGGCCTGCAAACTTCAAAAGTTCAAATCGAATTCAGGAACTGGGGCTATTTGCTGAGTTTTTGAATCACAATACTTCGACTCCCGTGGCTGGTCCCCTGCGAAATTTGCAGGATCAGTTTTATTTCCGTTGGGATGATCGACTTGCTCAAATCGAGCCCTTTCTGGCTGGTCAGCCAATCGATTCACAATCTCCTTCTCAAGATCAAATCGATTCCGCCATGAAATCCCTGGCGGAATGTCATTTGGTTTGTGCAAACTATATGCCGTCAGCGATTTCACAGCCTCGAATCCTGCAGGCTGGCTGGGGGAGTTCAGAATCACTCCAGCTTCGCTTAAGACTGTTAAATAAGAGAAATAATGAGTTTGAGGACTCATTTCTCTCTCACAGCAACGGATTAAAATTCGACGAGAAATTTCCACAACTGGTCGATCAGCTGTCACTGCAATTGCAACTTTGGAAGCCAATTGTCTTGCAAAATTTACAAACGCAGGCTCGGCAGTTACGTCCGGTTCTACCGGTTTTTCGGGATGTATGGCGCGAGCATCTGCTGTTCGTTGATGGGCAAGTCAGCGGCATCATCGACATCAATGCGTCCGCCACCGACAGCATCGCCTGCGATCTGACGCGATATCTGGGAAGCGTGTTGGGCAATGATAGCAAACACTGGCGAGCGGCATTGCAGGCGTATCAAACCGTGCGACCGTTACAACCTGTCGAAAGGGAGAGTTTACTCACCTTTGATTTGAGCAACCTGCTCCTGAGCAGTGTGGGTTGTCTGGAACGTTGCTTGATCGCAACAGAAGAATCGATCAGAGCATCTTTGCTGGTGCGTCTGCAAGGTTATGTGAGCCGATTGCAGAATTACCATCATCTTCAGTTGTGAAGGTTTGCAGATTTGATCTGGCACCCCATTGACGAAAATATCTTTATAAGCACGAAGCGCGAGTGAGTCACATAGCAATTGCATTCACTCGCTTGCGCTTCGTGCTTGTATAGTGATATCTGGCCTCACCCTAAATAAAACAAGACGCACAAACTCGAAAGTTCGTGCGTCTTGTTTCTTTGGGTGAATTGTTATTACGGGAACAGGAAGAACAAGCCCGTGTAAACTTCAGCTGTGACGAAGGCCGCTCCCAGGCTGAGGGGAATCTGATGATACAACTGTGGTGCACAGACATCGCCCGGACGATAGTAGCCCAGTGGATACACGCATTTGGCAACTGGATTGATTGCCATCTGATAAGGTAAGCCGAGCAACTGGGCATTAAATCTTGCCACAGATACGACGGGTTGAATCAGAGGGTGATGCAACTGACCATATCGTTCGGCGCGTGGATCCTCAAAATACAGAGGATAATAGTGCGTATTGGTGGCACACCAGTGATATTGCAGATGTGCAAAATTCCGGCTCGTGCTGCGATCGTGATTTGGTAAATCGGACATCTCGGGACATTTCGACTGCGTCGAATTTCCTGCGGCAACAAAACCTTCTGGCAATGGACACAGGTGACGACCGGGATCTTCCTTGCGGAGTTGTCGATCGGGTTCATAACTCACGAACGGAGAAATCTCTCGCATCGATTTGATTTCTCCACGGAATTCATTGATCGGCTCTTTCAAGTTGTATTCCTGCTCGAAATTCTGATCACTTTGCAATGTACTGGAAATCGATCTCGCTGGGATTTCATTCTTTCTGGAAGGACTCTTAATATACTCGTCAACCAGATTCGATTCCGCCGGAAACAGAGGCCGAACGTCGGCTGTTTTGCGAGTAGCCGAGCGTGACTTCCCTACAGGTTGAGAAGGAATGACCGGCG
>DOCI01000279.1:1037-2053 GCA_003503535.1 Planctomycetaceae bacterium | reverse complement strand
TGAGAAGGAATGACCGGCGCGGTCGTTTCAGGATCGACCTTGACGCTCGGTCCCTGCTGATCGAACTGGAATGCTTCCTGAAATACTACAGGAGGAGCAGGTGCAGGTTTATCGTCGGCTGGCAATGGTAAAGCCGGTAGTGGTAATAATGGTGGAGCCATGACCGGTGGGTTCACACTCCCTGGTGGAGCCTGAGGTGGTCTCTCTACAGGTTGAGGTGGCAACGACTTTGGAGCCCCATACCAACGACCCGATTCGATTTCGAGTTTCATTGGAGGACGGTCAGAAGACGAATGCGGTAATGTTCGCGGTGGCAACTCTGCGACATCAGTCGGTGGAAGTGGGTACGACTTGACAGTCTCATTAGGAAGTGAGTCTTCGGTCGCTTCTTCAGTCTCATCGACTTCTTCATCACCCCGACGACGATCGCGCCTCTCGGCTCGCTCTTCCCGTCGTTCCGACATTTTATCGCGCAGAGAAGACCAGCGGCTTTCAGCCGAACGGTCACGTAGTCGCTGCAGTGGACCTTCTCCAGCGGTCAATCCCTTAGAGAGCCAGAGCGTGAGGACGAGCAGGAGACATCCCAGCGCAATCCAGCGTGGATTAATGGCTTTCGCCGGGCGAATGCTCGGCTGTGTAGTTTGGTGCTTCTTGCGTGATTGCGATGTCATGCGGATGGTTCTCCCTTACCGTCGCCGCCGAAATTTTGATGAACTTCGCTTCAGTGCGTAGCCCTTCAATCGATTGCACACCCAGATATCCCATCCCGGCTCGCAATCCCCCTACAAGTTGATACAGGAAGTGACTCAAATGCCCTTTATAGGCGACACGTCCCTCAACTCCTTCAGGTACCAGTTTACTGGTAGATTTCTTCTTCCCGTCCTCATCGACCAGCGACTGGCGATACCGATCGCTGCTTCCCTTAACCATCGCGCCCATTGAACCCATGCCGCGATATTTTTTGAAGGATCGGCCCTGATATAAAATCAATTCGCCCGGACTTTCATCCAGACCAG
>DOCI01000279.1:0-963 GCA_003503535.1 Planctomycetaceae bacterium | reverse complement strand
ACTTTCATCCAGACCAGCCAGTAATCCCCCCAGCATCACGCAGTGGGCTCCCGAGGCAATCGCCTTGGAAATGTCTCCGCTGTATCGAATTCCCCCGTCACCAATAATCGGGACTTCCGTCCCTGCTACAGCCTTGGCGGCTTCACTGATCGCTGTCAGTTGTGGCATGCCAACGCCGGAAATGATGCGTGTTGTACAAATACTGCCTGGTCCGATTCCGACTTTCACGGCATCGACCCCGGCATCCATCAGGGCTTTCGCCCCGTCAGCGGTGGCAATGTTTCCCGCAATGACATCGATCTGCCATTGCCGTTTGATCTCGCGAACCGTTTCCATCACATTGGCGGAATGGCCATGTGCAGAATCGACAACGAGAACGTCCACCCCTTTTTCGATGAGCGCTTCAACGCGCTCATAATCGTAAACCCCAACCGCGGCTCCGACCCGCAACCGGCCACGAGAGTCTTTCGAGGCTCGCGGGAATTGCAGATTTTTGTCGATATCCTTGATCGTGATTAATCCCCTTAACTGGTATCGGTCATTCACGAGTAAAAGTTTCTCAACTTTATTTTCCCGTAAAATCCGTTCTGCCTCCTTCAAATCTGTCGTTTCTGGTGCAGTAATCAGCTTATCTTTGGTCATCACCTCGGAAATTCGGGTCTCATCGGATTCTAAAAATCGTAGGTCCCGGCGTGTCAAAATCCCCTTCAATTGCCCATTTTCCGTGATCGGGACGCCACCGACGTTCCGTTCGTCCATCAATTTCCGGGCCTGAGCGACCGGTGCATCCGGCGGAAGGGTGACTGGATCGACAATGACACCATGTTCGGAACGCTTAACGCTTTCGACTTCCAGGGCCTGTTGCTCGGGATTCATGTTTTTATGAATGATCCCCATGCCCCCTTCCTGAGCCATCGCAATCGCCATTTCGCTTTCAGTGACGGTATCCATCGGGCTGGAAAT
>DOCI01000058.1:33365-35925 GCA_003503535.1 Planctomycetaceae bacterium | reverse complement strand
GACCCAATAATCCGACGAGAAGGAATCATATGCACACTATTGCATGCCTGGCCAGATGATTTTCAAGCAGTTCACAAGGTACCTCTTTGGAACAAACGAAAAGTCAAAGACTAATGTTCGGCGTTCTTAGTCTTCGTCATCTTCCTCATAGTCATCATCATCGTCATCGTCGTAATCGGGATGCAGGGGATCGTTAGGATCAAAAAAGAAATCTCCCAGTCCCATTGGCAAAGAGCTTCCCCCCAAAGCCTGATTCTTTTTGTCGGCCAGCGATTGCAAATCGTGGGCATCATCTCCCAGGCAGCGTTCCAGCGATTCTCTCCAGGCGACCTCTTTTGCCAGCGGGTGTTTCGGATCCTGAGCGATTCGCTTGAGAGCATATCGCAACAGATTCAATCCATCACGGGTAGAGAAATCGAGTTTGAGTTCATGCGACTTTTGCAGAAACTCGACGGTCAGATCGAGGAGTTCATCATCGGCAAACGGAAGATGATATTTGAGAATCGCCATCTCATCATCTCGATTTGGATACGAGAGCTGTAACGTCGGCTGCAGACGACTTAAAATGTAGTCCGGTATTTCAAAGGTTGATTCGTCATCGTTCATGGTGACTGCACAGCGGAAATCGGCATGAGCCTTGATTGTAATTCCGGCTACAATCGACTCGACATACCGACGATGATCGAGCAGCGGTGCCAGCGAAGCCCACGACTTTTCATTCATGCGGTTCCCTTCATCGAGCACACAAATGCCCCCCGTCAGCATCGCCGTGACCAGTTGCGAGGCATGATACTGAATGGTCCCTTTTTCACCCAGAACTGGTGTCACGAGCAAATCTTCAGGCCGGGTATCCGACGTGCATTGATAAATGTAAACGAACTGCTGACGCTCCCGGGCCGCCGCCATCGCCAATGTCGTTTTTCCTATTCCTGGCGTTCCCACAAGACGTGGTGCTAAAGGCTGGTCCAGCTTGTCGACCACAAGCCAGCAGGCCAGAATTTGCTTGAGAACTTCTCCCTGTCCAATCCACGGACTTTCCGTCGTATCCGGCTGAGAAAGGTGTAAGGTGACTCCTCCAACTTCAACATGTTCAATCATAATAACTTTTAGTTCTAACGCTGTCTGGCAGCTTGATAAACCTGTAGGGTGCGTCTGCAGAAACCATTTGAAATGGTCTACACGAAACGATGCCCCTCCTGGGGACCATTTTTCGTCAGTGTTAAAATTTCCGGGCCTTCTTCGGTCATCAGAATCTGATGTTCGAACTGAGCAGAGAGCGAACGATCTTTTGTCCGCACGGTCCAGCCATCTCCTTCGACAATCGTTTCCGCACCACCGACATTAATCATTGGTTCGATCGTAAAACAGCAGCCTGGAACAATGATACTTTTCTTTGTCGATTCATGTGGGAAATGGGGAATGCCCGGTTCCTGATGAAACTTCTGGCCGATCCCATGTCCCTGATAATTCCTGACGACACCATATCCACGCCCCTGTGCATAGCGCGTAATCGCTTTGGCGATATCGTAAACCATGCCATAAGGTTTGATAGCTCGAATGCCCACAAACAAAGAATCAAAAGCAACCTGAGTAACCGCACGCGCTTCGTCGCTCACCTGTCCCACTAAAAAAGTTTCCGACTGATCCCCATACCAGCCATCGACAATCGTTGTCATGTCGACATTGATGATATCTCCTTCTTTGAGAACGGTCTCATCAGGAATACCATGACAGACAACGTCGTTCACGCTTGTGCAAATCGTTTTGGGATATCCCCGATAGCCCAGGCAGGCCGGCTGATGCCCATGTTCCACGGTGTAACGATGAGCGATCTCATTGAGCTCCGATGTCCGGATCCCCGGTTGAACAAAGGGGCGAATTACATCCATCAACTCGGCATTAAATCGCGATGCGATCCTCAGTTTTTCTGCCTCGACTGGTCCATAGATGGGATATTTCCGCCGATATCGAGGCAGAACCGCTTCTCGCAGATGACTTAATTTCACAACAGCGGTTCCTATGGAATGATGAATGTTTCAGAGATCAAAAATGTATTCTCCCTGATTATTCTGCAGTTTCAAGTCGAATGGAAAATATGGACATATGACACATTTTATTCATGAGCAATCGGATCCGACCAACATGAGCACGTTTAGCAGATTTTTTGAACTACTGATAACCATCAGGTTTTATTGATGCGATGAAAAATTCGGGAGGTTCTCACTCTTGCACAACGCAAATGGGGTTTCCGGGGTACAATCAGCTGTCTAATATGAACTAAAACAACCCATTTCTCATTGTGAACTCCATGCATGAACGAAATCCCTGATCAACAATCATCGAATCCTCCTGAATCCATTGCAAAAACGGATCCCGAGTCGAAAGCTCAAGCATCACAAAAGCGGAAGTGGTATCGCTCATCGTTCTTACCGATTTCTGCCACTATCCTGCTCGGTTTGGGGTTGGTCTGGGCTCAATTCATCTACGATCCCATTCAGGGCGATGCCCTGGTGAACCTGATCTCGTTCTCCATGTCTTCACTTCTGGGATTGATACTCGC
>DOCI01000058.1:28206-33259 GCA_003503535.1 Planctomycetaceae bacterium | reverse complement strand
GGGATTGATACTCGCATTCTGGTTCAGTTTCCTCTCATTTTTTTCACGACGAACCGTTCTGACAATTATGATCCCCTTGGTTCTGATAGGTGTCGGCTGGGCGGCTTCCATACGTAGAGTCGAATTCGACGGCGATATGAAAATGAATTTCGTCTATCGCTGGGAACCGCCTCCAATACTCCAGCAGGCACATGCCAGTCCTGTTCAGGAAGAAGTCGGAGTTTATGAGGAATCCCCCACAGATTTTCCCGCCTATCGTGGAAGAAATTTTGCTGGTATCCTTGTCAGTCCTCCCTTAAACAAAGACTGGCAGGCGAATCCTCCGCAAGAACTCTGGAGAACCGATGTCAGCGCAGGTTATGCCTCGATGGCTGTTGTTGGCAATTCTGTGATTACTCTCGAACAACGAGAAAATCAGGAAGCGGTGACCTGCTACAACGGGACCACCGGTCAACTCAAGTGGATCCACTCCTACCCTGCTCGATTTTACGAAGCGATGGGAGGACTGGGGCCGCGGACAACACCAACAATTTCCGAAGGACGTGTGTTTATCGCCGGAGCTGCAGGAGAAGCCCTGTGTCTTGATTTTTTCACTGGAAAAGTGATCTGGTCGCGTAATCTGCTCGACGATCTCAATATCCCGAATGTCATCTGGGGACAATCCTCCAGTCCACTCGTTCTGGAAGATCGTATTATCTTCAACCCTGGTGGACCTGATGGGGACGGCTTAATTGCCCTCGATCCCGAAACAGGAAAAACGATCTGGCAGGCGGCAGGGTTATCCAGATATACCGAGGAAAATAAAACCAATCATTGTGGTTATAGTTCTCCCATCGTGATGAACATTCACGATGTCGAGCAATTGATTATTTTTGAGGGCAAAGGTTTGCGTTCCTGCAATATCGAAACCGGAGAAACCCTCTGGCACTACCCCTTTGAAAACGTAGCTGGCGTGAACTCGGCTCAGCCGGTCCTGCTCGATGATGGACACCACATTTTCATTTCTGCCAGCTATGCGATGGGAAGTGCAGTGATCGATGTGCAGAAGTCAGTTGATACCAACGCTGAAGGAATTGAGAAGAACTCATGGACCGTCGAAAAGGTCTGGCACGAAGAACGCACTCTCCGCAGTAAATTTACCAGTGTCATTTACCGGGATGGTTACATTTACGGACTCGATGAAGGCATCATGATGTGCATCGAGCCGTTGACCGGCAAGAAACAATGGAAAGCCGGCCGCTTCGGACACGGTCAACTTGTCTATGCCGACGGTACAATTGTTGTCATGGCCGAGGACGGCAATCTGCATCTGATTGAACCGAACCCAACCGAGTTCCGCGAGCTCACTTCCATGATGGTCCTGCCAAACTCCAGCAAAGTCTGGAACCCTCAGGCATTAGCCGACGGCATCGTCTATGTACGCGATCATCGTCAGATGGCAGCCTTTGATTTAAGACGAGTAACTCCAGAAGGAAATTAACAGTCCCCTCTCCCTCTGGGAGAGGGTTAGGGGGAGGGGGAAATTCGAGGTTTATTTAAGAAGAACGTCGAAGTCTTCCCCTCATCCGGACTTCGGCCACCTTCTCCCCCAGGAGATGGAAAGTAAACTGCTCACAATAAATGGGATTTCGTAATGCCAATCGAAGAAAACACACTCCCCTTCTCTGCGACTCTGTCTGCTTCCCGTCTGGAAGATGTGACCGATATGATGCGGGAAATCAGCAAGTATTCCGATCCAGCTGATATTGTTCGGGAATACGTCCAGCGAATTCGACAGTTTTATCCGGTCGACCGAGTCATCGCACTGTCTCGGCCGGATATGAATTCGGATGAGGTTCTCTATGCCAGCATGGGCAACTGGGACAAACCAGTTCTCCCATGGGGAGATTTGGACAGTTTTCAGCCTCTGGGCGATGGTCTGCTGAAAAACCTGTGCCTCAACGGCGAACCAACGATTCTCAATAATCTGACTGATGAACTCAATGAAAGCGAACGCGATCTCATTGGGAATATGAACTCACTCCGCGTAATCCCGTTGTTCGACAAAGGGGATGCCACTCAAATGATTGTCGGATTGAAAGAAGAAGGCAGTGGGTTTCAACAGGAAGATCTTTCCGCACTGGTGTGGCTGGGAAATCTGTTTGGCAAGGCTGTCCAAAACCTCATTAAGGCTCGCGAACTGGAGAGTGCCTATCAGGAAGTTGATCGGGAACTGAAAACCGTTGGCCAGATTCAGCGCGATCTGCTGCCGGAGACTTTGCCAGAAATCCCGAATCTTGAACTGGCCACCTATTATGAACCATCTGCAAGAGCAGGTGGAGACTATTACGATTTCTTCCCGCTCGAAGATGGTCGGCTCGGAATCTTCATTGCCGATGTGAGTGGTCACGGCACACCGGCAGCGGTCGTGATGGCGATTATGCACACGATCGCTCATACCTATACCGGGTCGCAGGAGTTGCCCAGTCAGTTTATGACGTATATCAACAAGCACCTCTGCCAGAACTTTACGACCAGAAGCGGTATCTTCGTCACAGCTTTTTACGCAATTTATAATCCTCAGGATAAATCGCTGACATATGCTTCAGCCGGACACAACCCGCCTATTCATCGCAAATGTGGAACCTCTCCGGTTACCTCACTCGATCGCGCGGGTCGAATTCCGCTGGGGATCAGTTCGGAAATTACCTACGACGATGCAACGGTGAAACTCTCCTCGGGAGACCGGGTCGTCCTGTATACCGACGGGATCATCGAAGCCTTTGGCTCCGATGACACTCAGTTTGGCACAGACCGCCTGGGAGCAATCGTCGGCAGATGCGATTTGAATTCGACAACAATTGTCGATGCCGTCGTCAATCAACTCCAGAAATTTACGGGCACAACCAGCCAGGCTGACGATTGCACGCTAGTGGTGATGAAAGTCCGCTAGAGCATATTCAAAAATTACCTGCAGCGTTCAGCAGGAGCAAACACAGCGTTATTAAGACATTTGATGTCTATGCGACTGCAGATACCATTTAAAAATGGGCTAGCGGGGTCTGAAGGACAGACCCCGTTTATTTTATTTTTTTGAAAATGAAGTACTCGGGAGATTGGTTTTGGCAAAGTGTGACCAGGGGTATCTCTGTGAGATTTGTGGTGAGCCTGTAAAGAATATCGTCGAAAGTTCACTTTATCTGCGATACGTTTTAGGTGAAGTACAGCTGCATGAACTGTTTGGCAAGCCGGAGCGTCACCTCAAGTGCGATCACGATCTCGCTCAGTTTATTCGTCACGAAAAGTTTGAGCATAATCCCGAACTGGTCTCTGCAAGCGGAACCGCGACTCTTCCGAATGATAAATGCGAACGTGTAACACAAGGCTGGGTCAGACTGCGTGAAGTGGTCCACATGGGAATTCCGATTACGGAATATCCACTGGAGTAGAGTGCTGAATATTCAGGCGGCTCTCTTTAAGGGCATCACAAATTCGGAAGTTTGATCACGATTTTGCAACTCTTGCACGATTCTCCCCATTTGCATGGCGTGCGATCCTTTGACAAGTACTGCTGAACTCGATGTTGCCCACAGGTTGAGGATCGGTAAAAGATCCTTCATGGATTCGAAACTCGCAATCCGGCTTCCCGACATGCCACCCTGGTAAGCACCCCGCGCGAAATCGCGGGCTTGAGAGCCGTAGGTGATTAAGAAATCAATTCGTGACCGAGCGACCAATTTGCCGAGTTGACGATGGTGTGCCTCAGACGATTCTGCCAATCCAAGCATGTCTCCCAAAACCGCAATACGTTGAGAAACATTCGGAACCTCAGTCAATGAGCATAGCCCGGCACGAACGGAAAGCGGACTGGCATTGTAGGTGTCATCAAGAATGAGGCCCCAGTTTGTCTGAATGTGATGGCACCGCCCCGGTATCGATTCAAATCGATTCAATCCTTCCTGAATTTCTGTCGGTGTAAAATCCAACTCGTATGCCAGCCCTATGCAAATTAGAGCAGAATTGAGCCAGTGTCGACCCGATGCGGGAAACTCATACGGATAATTATCGACTTGAAATCTTAGAATACCCTGCTCGTAAGTAATTTCACTTGCAGCGATATCACAGCTTTCCGTAACTCCAACCGTCAGAACTTTTGCTTGAATTTCACTCCTTATTTCAGGGAGTTGATACAAATGCCATGGCAGAAAGACATGTCCTTGTCTGGAGATACTCTTGAGCAGTGCTCCTTTTTCCTGGATAACCTGATCCAACGTACCCAGCCCATCCAGATGAGCAGGTCCGATTTCGGTGAGAATTCCAATTTCAGGTTCAGCAATCTTGGTCAGGGAATCGATTTCTCCAGATGCAGCGTCGCCCATTTCGATTAATGCGAATTCATGCTCTGAAGTCATCTGCAGTAGACTCAGAGGCACACCGATTCCATTGTTGTAATTCTGAGGGCTCTCGCAACCGGTGTATTTTCCGCTAAGCATTTGATAGAGCATGTGCCGTGTGGTCGTTTTGCCGACAGAACCGGTAATTCCAATGACCAGAGCCTCGCAATTATTCCGGTGCCAGTTAGCAATGATCTGCAATGCCCGCTTGGTATCCTCAACAAGGATGCCTGGGAACTTGTATTCCCCGGTTTGCCGTTCCACAATTGCTGCCAACGCCCCCTTCCGTTCAGCCTCTACAATATAATCATGACCATCAAAATGCTTGCCTTGAATCGCAACAAAGAGATCTCCATGAGTAATCGTCCGCGAATCGATACTGATTCCATTGACAACTTTACGCAGATCCAATGAATGTGGATCTGTGTTGAATAGTTGGCCATTCAGAAGCTGCGCCAGTTGTTCGAGCGCGATGGGAGTCATCAGCGACTGATATTTCTGTTAATTATGCAGACTTGAGAAGAATCGGTGAGGAGATTGCAGAGAGATCGTTGAGTACCTGTTTGGCTTCGAGAGCATCATCGAAGGGGATCGATTGATCGCCGATCAACTGGCTGGTTTCATGGCCCCGACCAAGAATCAGAACACAATCGCCTGGCTCGGCTTGTTCAATTGCCCAG
>DOCI01000058.1:22947-28102 GCA_003503535.1 Planctomycetaceae bacterium | reverse complement strand
GCGAATCGCAGTTCGACGATCTGGCTCGACGCGATCAGCACCACGTCCTGCGGGAAAACCGGAAATGAGATCATCTAGAATTTGTTGAGTCGATTCCTGACGGGAATTGTCGGCTGTCAGAATTATGCGATCGGCCCCGAGAGCCGCTTGAGTCATCAGGCTTCGCTTGCTGCGATCCCGGTTTCCCCCTGCCCCGAACAGACAGATCAGTTTCCCATCGACGAGATGTTTCATGGTGGAAATCACATTTTCGATGGCATCGGGGGTGTGTGCGTAGTCGACAAAACAATGGATGGGATGATCGGAGCAGACTTGCTGCAGTCGCCCTGGAGGCAGTGTCGCATTCTCAATACCGTTGATGATTTGCTCGTCACTGCATCCATGATAACTGGCCGTAACCGCTGCCAGAGCCGCATTCATTACGTTGAATTTTCCAGGTCGAGCAATAGAAATGTTGACAACATGACTTGGCAGATTGATTCTAAATTGGCTGCTGGATTGATCCATCGATTCGATTTGAATCCAGTGGTCGGACTGATCATCAAATCCAACGGTAATCGGTTTCTGAACACAACGATTTCGCTCCAATGCACGGCGGATATTCAGATCATCCCCATTGATGATGAGTTGCCCTTCATGATGGGTGTAGTCTGCAATCAAAGCTTTGGTTGAGCTATAGTTCTCAAAATCGGGATGATAATCGAGATGATCTTGAGTGATGTTGGTAATAATGGATGTATCCAGAGTGATTCCCGCGATCCGTTTCTGATCCAAAGCATGGCTCGAAACTTCCATCACCGCATGCGAAGCTCCAGCGACAGCCATACGTTGTAACCATTCCGCCAGCACTTTGGCATCGGGGGTCGTCATAGAAGAAGTGACTGGTCTGTTTCGGGAGTCGTCGTACTGTATTGTTCCCAATAATCCTGCTGGTTTCTGAGAGGCGTTCAAAATCGATCGCAGCAGCCAGGTGATGGTCGTTTTTCCGTTCGTGCCAGTGACACCAATTGTTTTAAGTGCTTCCGAGGGTCTGCCACGTAAGTACTGACAGAGCCAGGCATAACTGCGACGCACATCGCTGACGACGCACTGCGAGGCGTTCAAATCAGGGCATGGAGTATCTGTCAATATCCCGCTGGCCCCGCGTAAGACCGCTTCTGTCGCATAATTATTTCCATGACAGTTTGTTCCAGGGACTGCAACGAACAAATCGCCATGCTGGCAGTCATCGGAATGCGGGGTGAGATCCCGAAAATAGATGTCGCCACAACCAACAAAACTGGCTGAGGGAAGGAGCTGCCGAATGCTGTGCAGCGTCACCGGGCGCGAATAGGAAACCGTGTTCATCTTGAAACGTCATCCCTGACCGAATTCCCGATTTCGAGAATTCTACTCTTGTACATATTCGTTATGTCCACCCAATACTGAGGGTTGAAGAGAAAATCATGTTCAACTTCAAAATCAGAGATCGAGCGACCGTGTTCCAGTCAGCATCATTGCCGACTTCCTGCGTAGCCCGCTAATTTTCCAGTTTCTGGCAGATTCGTCAAGATCAGTCCGGGTTTGTATTAATCGCCAAGACGCCAGGAGATAAAAAGAAAGAAATATCAAAATTGGGTGGCACGCCCCAGAGCATCGAAAAGGGTGCGGTGGTTGGGCTCGATGTCCACGCCCATCACTTCGTTCTGGGGCGTGCCACACAACGCGAAGATTTAATTGGAGCAATCCATTAGTGATAAATTGTAACGGAAATCTCCTGGCTTCCTGGTGGTTCAATCACTCAGAAATTTACGAACTTCTTCAACGAATCGTTCAGCCTGTTCGTAAGGGAGCATGTGACCAGTCTTTTCAAAGATTTCCAGCGTAGCGTTTGGAAGGGCATCGACCAGAAACTTTCCAGTTGCGACGGGCAAAAGGTGGTCGTCGTTTCCCCAGAGGATTCGCACTGGGCACGGAATGCGGAAGAGGTGATCGGGCAGGCGGGGATTATGCAGGTAAGGATTCCAGCCGACACGGGCAGTGGCTTCTCGGGCCTTGAGCCACATTAATATGCGATTGTCTTCGTAGGAAAGGGGCATCGCTTCTTCGATGACAGGTGAGTTGGGATCGTAGAATAAAAGTGATTTTAGTTTTTCGATATCATCGCTGAACAGTTCCCCCATCGGAGCCTCGGGAATGCGGATTCCAGCCGAATTGACGAGCAGCATTTTCGAGATTCGCTCCGGTCGTAATATGGCAAGTTCCATTCCGGTCCAGCCACCTAACGAGAAGCCAACAATCGGCACCGTTTCCAGACCTAATACATCGAGCAGATCGACATAATGCCAGGCGTAGTCGGTGATGGAATGGATGTTTTCGAGCCCTCGGGAATCTCCAAAACCGGGGTGTGCGGGGAGATAAACGGTGAAGTACTGAGCCAGCATTTCATGAAATCGGGTCCACTCCACTTCTCCACCTGCACTATGTAAATAGAGCAACGCCGGGCCTGCTCCCCCAATGGTGATTTGCGTTCGTTTTCCACGAACATCAATAAATTTTGATTCTGTAACTGAATTCATAACATTCTCGTGAAGCATGAAATTAAAAACTCGTAGGTCAGGCACTGCCTGACCTACAGCCTTTCTTTAACTCGTGGCTAAAGCATTTGAAATTTCTTCGTCCGTGGCGGGCTCGCCGAGTTCTTTTCGAAGGTAGGGCAAAACCTGCTCTGCAAACAAAGTCATATTCTTATTGGTCAGGTCAGCCGGCAAGGTTCCGATTTGGAAGAGTCCCAGGACATTGCCGACTCCGAAATCCTGCACATAGTCCTTCATCTTTTCACGAACGGTTTCCGGGCTGCCGACCATCGCATACCCCCCTTCTTCGATTTCCTCTCGCGTGGTTATATTCGCCAGGAATTGCTTCAATGCCATACCGATGCGGGCGATTGATTTTGGTGAAGAATATCCCGGCGGAAAAACCATGAGTCCTTTCAGTAATTTCCTGATAAAATAGAAGAGATGTTTTTCGTATTCCGCCCAGGCCTGCTCATCGGTTTCGGCGACGTAAATTGGCACGAGCCAGCCAGCTTGTTCTTCATGAGCGGTGTAGCCATTTTTCTTGCAGGCTTTACGGAACATGTCCAAATTCTTCTTTAAAAACGACTTATGAAAGTAGGGACTGCCCAGATAACTGTAACGACGCCTGGCCGCCAGTGCGGTCGTTTCCTTGCTGTCTTCACCGGAAATCCAGATCGGTGGATGCGGTTTCTGATAAGGGGTTGGCCAGGGATTGACGTGCCTGAGTTTCCAATGCTCGCCATAATGCTCGAAGGGGCCCGCCTCGGTCCAGGCACGGACAGTCAGATCGAGAGCTTCCTGAAATTTGCTACGCGCGAAGGTCGGATTCATGCTGAACGAGTCATACTCCGGCCCTCCACCGAGATGCATCCCCGCAATCAGTCGACCACCGGAAATGACGTCAATCATCGCGAATTCTTCGGCTACACGAGTTGGGGGATCGTAAAATGGCAAGGCGTTGCCAATGATTGCGATTTTGACTCGCTTTGTCTGGCGAGCGAGGATCGAACCCATTAAATTAGGGCTTGGCAGATGCCCATAAACACTCTGATGGTACTCGTTGATACAGACACCATCGAAACCGATTTCTTCCGCATAAATCAGCTCGTCCAGAAAACGGTTGTAAAGTTCATGGCCGTAAACCGGGTCGTACAAGGAATTTGGGACTGTCGCCCAGGCAGTACCGTAATTCTCCTCGAAATCATCGGGAAGCTTATTGTATGGCATAAGGTGAAATGTGAAGAATCTCATCGTTTAAACCTGGAAGTGATGTGAAATCTTGAAATGAAGGCTTTGGCACGAATTCATTTATAATTATGCAATTGGCAGCAAAAGCAATGTGAGAGTACACAAACCTTTTTATTGTCACGGAAATTGATTTTCCTGAACTGCATAGATCGAAAATTTGATACAAACACGTATAGTAAAAGGGACTTCCTGATATGGCCGGACAGGATTACAGCCGCTACCAGCAGAAGGTGATTAAGAGATATTACGATAATCGCGATCAGATTGACCAGCAGAAACTGAGCGAACTGGTGACGAGTCTCTATCTGGCGACCCCCAAACAGGCTGTCAAAAGATGGGAGACCGCTGAAAAAATTCTTGAGCGAATCGACATTCCTCAGTCTCGATTGGATCACATCCTGAAAAAGAAGGATCCCGCGATTCTGGCCGCTGTTGTCGATGAACTCAACAAAGGGATCATCAAAATGAAGAAGACCGAGAAGTGAATCGTATTATGGAATAAATAATCGACAGGTAGGACAGGCTTCCAGCCTGTCTATCGGAAACATTTTGTTTTCAATTGATTCCATGCAAAAAAACACAATGCAGACAGGCTGGAAGCCTGTCCTACTTTATTGACATCACATCCAAAAATGAACTTACCCTTATTGCAGGATTAGCCACTATGATTCGTTGTTTACTCATCGCATTTCTGAGTTGTGTTCTGTTGCCTTCCGCCAGTCCAGTGGAAGCGGCCAAGCAATACGTCGTTTACAACGGCACCAGCGGCCCCGGGTTCGGTCGGCACATTGTGATGATCGCCGGCGATGAAGAATATCGCTCGGAAGAAGCCTTGCCGATGCTCGGACAGATTCTCGCAAAAAATTATGGCTTCAAATGCACGGTTCTATTTCCGGTCAATCCTGAAGATGGCACCATCGATCCAACGAATCAAACGAATATTCCTGGTATGGAGCAGGTGGCAACAGCTGATCTGGTCGTGCTGTTTCTTCGTTTCCGCGAATTGCCCGATCAGGACATGAAGTATCTCGATGATTATTTTCGTTCCGGCAAACCAATCATTGGGCTGCGAACATCAACTCATGGATTCAATTATTCGCGTAATCCCAACAGCCCTTACGCAAAATATGGCTTCAACCACTCCGGCTCTGAATGGAAGCAAGGATTCGGCAAAGAGGTCTTTGGTGAAACCTGGTACACGCATCATGGCAAACACAAAAGTGAAAGTACGCGTGGAGTTCTTGAGAAAGACAAGCTGAACCACACGATCTTGAATGGTGTCGAAGATCTATGGGGACCGACCGATGTCTATGGAATTCGCAAACTGCCCGAAGAAGCCGATGTGCTTC
>DOCI01000058.1:21551-22902 GCA_003503535.1 Planctomycetaceae bacterium | reverse complement strand
CGATGTGCTTGTCTGGGGAGAAGTGCTATCAGGGATGAAACCAGATGACGCACCTGTCGAAGGGGACAAAAACGATCCGATGATGCCGATCGCCTGGACGCGGGATTACGAACACTCAAACGGAAAAAAGTCGCGAGTATTCTGCACAACTTTCTGTTCGTCAATCGATTTGCTGAATGAAGATTTACGACGGATGCTCGTCAACGCCTGTTTCTGGTGTCTCAAGATGGAAGACAAAACTCCCGAGAAAGCGAATGTAGAGATTGTCGGGGAATATGATCCCTCATTTTATGGATTCGGTGCGTTCAAGAAAGGCATGAAACCTGAGGATTATGCGTGGTAGCAATCTGATTTACTAAGTTTTTTTCATGAGAAGGTGAAATATGTCAATCGATGTTGAAGAACTGAAATCGTTATCTTCTGTGGAAAAGATTGAACTGATTGGAATTCTCTGGGATGACCTTGATCCGCAAAGTATTCCGATTTCGGAATCGACAATAAACGAAGCCACTCGACGGTATGAAGAATTATCAGAGAGTGGTAGATCTGTTGAAGAATCGACAATGTGGGACAGACTCGATAAAAAAGTTACAGAAGGATAATTGAAATTTTAGGATCAAGTTCTGTTGTCATGAAATGAAATTGCATTCATGGAATATTCCCGAGTATTTCATCGCGAGTTTGAACGTGATATTTCATCAACAATGGAATGGTATGAATCTCACCAATATGGATTGAGCGCAAAGTTTCTTGCGAATGTGAGAGCAGCAGTTGAATTAATTTGCCAGGATCCGACTCGCTTCACTGTAACAAGGCAAGAGCTTCGTTATTTATCAGTTAAAAAGTTCCCTTATATTATTATCTACAGAGTTTCTGATTCAACGATTTACTTTCTGGGAGTTTTTCATACGTCGCGTGATCTTGATCGAATCATTAAGGATTCGAAACGATCTTAGGAATTATTCCGTACCATTTCTGGTCCGGTTCGAACTGAAAACTAAACGAGCAACTCAATGGGTTCTTCTACTTACGATTTTGATGTCATTGTTGTCGGAGCCGGGCATGCCGGGACGGAGGCGGCGCTGGCTGCTGCACGTTTGGGGGCGAAAACGGCTCTGCTGACAATGAATGCCGATACTGTCGGGCAGATGAGTTGCAACCCGGCTATTGGTGGTGTGGCTAAGGGGCAGATTGTTCGTGAAATCGATGCCCTCGGCGGCGAGATGGGCCGCGTGATTGACGAAACGGCGATTCAGTTTCGCATGCTCAATCGTTCCAAAGGTCCGGCTATGCACTCCCCGCGTGCTCAGGCAGATAAAAAGGCCTATCAGTTTTCGATGAAGTGGCGGGA
>DOCI01000058.1:14774-21406 GCA_003503535.1 Planctomycetaceae bacterium | reverse complement strand
CGCAGGAGAATCTAACGCTCTGTCAGGAAATGGTCGAAGATATTCTCGTCGAAGATGGCCGCGTGACCGGAATTCGCGTGCGGGGTGATGCCATTTATCGTTGTGCCGCCCTCATCCTCACCACAGGCACATTTCTCCAGGCGATTATGCACACCGGCGAAGCAAAAACGCAGGGAGGTCGTGCAGGAGAAGGAACGACGGGAACCGTTTCCGATGCCCTGAATCGTCTGGGCTTTGAACTGGCACGCTTCAAAACGGGAACGCCTGCCCGGCTGAATGGACGCACGATCGACTTCAATCAACTCCAGCGACAACCGGGGGATGCCGATCCACAGCCGTTTTCTTTTATGACGGATCGTATCGAACAGGAGCAGATGGAATGCTTCCTGACTGATACCAATCAGCACGTTCACGATTTGATTCGCGCCAATCTGCATCGGGCTCCCATGTATTCCGGTCAGATCAATTCGACTGGACCACGTTACTGCCCTTCGATTGAAGATAAGGTTGTCCGCTTCAGCGATAAAGCATCGCATCAGATTTTTCTGGAGCCGGAAGGCCGACGGACGCATGAGATCTACTGCAATGGAATCTCTACCTCCCTGCCCCGCGATGTGCAGGATGAGATGATTCATTCGATTGCCGGTCTGGAAAAAGCGGAAATCATGCGATACGGCTATGCCGTGGAATACGATTTCGCACCGCCAACACAGTTGAGTCCAACTCTGGAAACCAAAAAAGTTGCTGGGCTGTATTTCGCTGGTCAAATCAATGGCACAACGGGTTACGAAGAGGCAGCCGGTCAGGGTTTGATCGCCGGGATCAATGCAGCTTTGAAAGTCGACAATCGACCGGAATTTATTTTGGATCGCAATCAGGGTTATCTCGGCGTGCTGATTGACGATCTCGTCACCAAGGGCGTTGATGAACCATATCGCATGTTTACTTCGCGTGCGGAATATCGATTAATTCTGCGTCAGGACAATGCAGATCGTCGATTAACACCGCTGGCGATTCAGTTGGGAATTGCCTCTGCAGAACGGATCCAGCGGTTTGAAGAGAGTGTCGCTCAGATTGAGCGGGGACAGAGTTATATCAAGACGACTCGCTACCACGGTCAAACTCTGGAAGACTGGCTGCGACGTCCCGATTACGACTGGGTCAAACTTTGCGAAATGGTTCCCGATGTTGCCACACTGGGTTTATCGGAACGAGTCATCGAGCAGATTGAAATCGATGCCATGTACTCCGGCTATCTGAAGAAGCAGGAAAAGGAGATTGCCCGTTACTCAAAAATTCATGCCGTCAAAATCCCGAGTACCTTCGACTATCATGCCCTGCCCCAGTTAAGAAATGAAGCCAAGGACAAACTGAGCCGCATACGCCCGGTTACAGTTGGACAAGCAGAACGTGTGAGCGGCATCACTCCGGCTGATTTGACAGTCCTGCTGATGTACTTGGATAAAGCGGGTAAACCAAGTCCTGAAAGTGCGACTTGATCCATGAGCTCTTCGGAATCAACTGGTGATTTTTAAGACGTTTCACCTTTCCGAAGGTTTAGTGAGGAATCACGATTTATTGTACATTTGTGGAAATCGTATCAAACCACGACAATTTATGAGTTTAGTGCTGCGGTTTAATGGAATCGGAAATAAAAAAAGGAGGATCGATTCAATCGACCCTCCTATAGTGGATTTCACCTAAATTGCAGTAATCCTAATTAGAATTCGCCAACAACCAGTCCGTCATCCTTCACGCCAAGTCGCTGGAAGGTTCCCATCGGCGTTGTCCCGGCAGCGTTGCGAGAGTCCACATTCTCACTGATAAATCGGACAGATCCATCAGCAAGGACGAACTGAGCACCTCCCTTGTGAAAGCTGCCGAAGCCATCATTGGTGTTGCCGGGATCTGGTCGGCTTTGATTGATGCCAAAAATTGCATTTGTTGTGCGACTGACCATATCATCGTATTTGTGCTGACCGAACGCTCCCCATAAGCCACCTCTCGTAATGCTTGAGCCAGCTCCAAAAGCGTAATACTGATTCCAACTGACCTCGCCGATCATAATCGTGTTCGATGTGCCATCGACAACATCTCTCATTAGAACCTTTGAATTGGTATAGAACATTCCATTCAACGTGCTATATGTAGTAGACTGCCCGCCATTTGCGTCATTTCCGCGACAGGCAACATAGCTGGATGTGCCACAATTATTCACACCACGTGATGGTTTCGTATCGCTGGGACAGGAGAATGAATCAAGAGTCTCATTCAGGTGATTGGTATTGGAAGGAGCATCCAAGACGCCAATAGTCGATGGTTGCCCACTACCGGGACATGGTCCATTCATCACAAAATCCTGAGCATCATAAATGGCCCCCTCTTCCAACATTGGCAAAATATGAATTCCCCATCCCGCATTATACTGAACAAATCGGTGATCTCCATCGGAAAGCCCAGGACATTTGGGGATGACCCAGCCAGGAGGAAAGACTCTGTGAGTATCGTGATAATTGTGCAAGGCCAGTCCAAGTTGTTTCAGATTGTTTTTGCAACTCGAACGACGAGCAGCCTCGCGAGCCTGCTGAACGGCAGGAAGCAACAAAGCAACCAGAATCGCAATGATTGCAATGACAACCAACAGTTCGATGAGTGTAAACCCATCTTTCTGTCTATTCAGACGCCTCAAAATACTTAACATGAACTTTTTCTCCTTAGATTAAAGAAAATCGATGAAATTCGCGGCCGGAATGATGCGAATAAATATATGTTCTGATTATCGGTATATTAGATGGTTTTATCGACTAAACTGCAAGTTTGAATATTTTGATGCTCAAATGTTGACAACAAAACGCAATAAAAATAAACAATTGTCCACACTTCTGGTGTTTGTGTCTCATTTTGAGTATTCTCTCGATTGATTTCTTATTGCATCTCTCATGCCTGCAGCCATACTGAAAATTGTTTAGCGTTTCGACATTCCCCGGATTAGAAATTGAGAAATGGCAGTCGAGAAACAGCATTCGAAACTGGGGCAATTGGCTTCGACTGCGATTTGTGGTAACGATATCACCTCTTCCTGCCTGTATGTTTCTGCGTTGGCAATTGGTTATGCGGGTCGCTGGGCTCCTGTTTGTTTGCTGCTGGTGGCGGGTACGCTGTATCTGTTTCGATCGATTTATGCAGAAGTTGTCGGGGCGCTTCCTCTCAATGGAGGAGCCTATAACGCCCTGCTGAATACGACGAGTAAATTTCGAGCCTCGGTAGCCGCCTGCCTCACAATTCTTTCCTACATGGCGACTGCGGTGATCTCTTCGAATGAAGCGATGCATTATTTGCATGAGCTCTGGCACGGTTTGCCTGTCATCCCAGCAACCATCGGGTTACTGGCATTTTTTATGGTGCTGTCCATTATTGGAATTACAGAATCTGCCGTCGTTGCGATTGGAATATTTCTTTTTCATCTTTCCTCGATGCTGCTGCTGATGATTCTATCCGCTATTACCGTCTTCAATTCGGGAACAGAAATCCTGTGGGCGAATCTCGGAGAGCCAGCTCCGGGGGGCATCTGGATGGCGTTATTCTTCGGCTTTGCCGCTTCGATGCTGGGAATTTCCGGTTTTGAGTCCTCCGCGAATTTCGTCGAGGAACAAGCCGAAGGCGTCTTTCCAAAAACACTGCGGAACATGTGGCTGGCGATTACAATTCTCAATCCGGGAATGGCAATTCTAGCTCTTGCTTTGGTAACAACTCCGGAAATTCGCGATACTTATCAGAATGCGTTGCTCTCGCATATGGGAGTGATCGCCGGAGGAAACTGGTTGTCGTGGTTAATCAGTGTCGATGCGGTTCTAGTACTCAGTGGGGCAACATTGACCAGCTATGTCGGCGTGACGGGACTCATCAAACGTATGACACTCGATCGCTGCCTGCCGCGGTTTCTCCTGAAAGAAAATCGACGAGGGACTCCGCATCGAATTATCATTATGTTCTTCCTGCTTTCGGTTTCAGTGCTGATGATTACTCGTGGCGACCTCAAATCGATTGCTGCTGTTTATACCCTCTCATTTTTATCGGTAATGGGATTATTTGCAGTTGGGAATTTACTGCTGAAAATCAAGCGAGCCAGGCTCCCCCGCCCTTCGAAAGCATCCTATTTAACGGTATTGGTGGCTTTGCTGGCGGTCGGGATTGCCATCTACGGAAATGCGAGACTCAATCACCAGTACCTGCTGGTCTTTTTTGAGTATCTTGTGCCAACCATTCTGATTGTGACCGTCATGTTGACACGCACTCAGATCCTTGAACTGATCGTATTTTTTGTTGACGAAGTTCGTCGTAAAATTCGACGAGAACGAAAAGATGCTTTCAAGCAGGATGATCGCATCTCTGCTGCCTGGTGGACGCGGCTGGGCAGGCAAATCAATCACCTCGATACGAATCTTCATAACTGGCTCTCAAAAATTCGCAATCAGCAGATAGTGTTCTTCACTCGTGGGGATAACCTGCCAAACTTAAATCAAGTCATGTTATATATTCGAGATAACGAACACACAAATCATGTCAAAATCGTATCGGTCATCCACAAGGAATCCGAACTCCCACCCAAGTTAAAAGCTCATCTGCAGTTCCTGGATGAAACCTATCCTGAGATCGATATTGAATTTGTCGAAATTCAAGGGGAATTTTCACCAGAGCTGATTCAATCTCTTTCTGAAGAGTGGAAGATTCCAGCCAATCTGATGTTTATTGGTGCACCCTCTGGAAAGCTCAAGTACCACTTGGCGGATCTCGGTGGAGTCCGCTTGATTATCTGACGGCACATCGTACATCATTATCGGTCAGAGTATTCAACAGCTTTTGTTCGCAACAAAGATTGTTTCTATTCCAGCTAACATCCGACGTTCACAAATTTTACTTTTATGAAATATCTTATATTTTTATTTTCCGTAAAATAGACCACAAACAGATCCAGACGCCACCAAACATCATGTTAAACTTGATGCGACTCTTTTCATCCTGAAGTTGGAGGGGAGAATGAGTCATCTGCTCTGCTGACCGCTTTAGAACTCAGCAATAAAAAATAATCAACACGAATGACGGAAAATTCAAAATGACATCTCTAATAAAACGGCTTTTCTTCTTTCAAATACTGGTATTGATCGCAGTAACATCTGTTCAATCGGATGAACCTGCCAAAGAACAAGCCGATGACCGCTACGAATGGAAAGCCGAACATGATCCCAATGGTATTGGGAAATTCTACATGGGGCGTGAAATCGCACATGTAATGGGGCATCCCGCGGCGATGTGGCTGGAACGACCGGAGCGGGAAGCTGAAGAGAATCTCTCTCGGCTCATTGAATTGCTCAAGCTCAAGCCTGGCCAGATTGTTGCAGATATTGGAGCTGGCAGCGGCGTACTCACTTTGAAAATGGCTCCGCTGGTCGCACCTGAAGGTAAAATTATTGCGGTCGATATCCAACGGGAAATGCTCGTCCGCCTCAAAAATCGAATGCATCAAACGAAAATCGAAAATGTCGATTTACACCTGGGAGCTCCCAAAAGCCCAGAACTCAAAGCCGAATCTGTCGATCTGATTCTGATGGTCGATGTCTATCACGAATTTGAATTCCCCTACGATATGGTCCAGAACATGGCCGCTGCTCTCAAGCCGGGCGGACGAATTGCATTGGTCGAGTATCGTCTGGAAGATCCTGAAGTCCCAATCAAACTCGTCCACAAGATGTCAGAAGCTCAGTCCATCAAAGAAATGACGTTGCCCGAGTGGAATCTGACCCACACCGAAACAATCGACGAACTCCCTCGGCAACATCTGATGATTTTCACCAAGAACTCTCCTAAAGATGAATAACGAACATCAGAAAAAACCTCGCTTTGTGATGGATCTTGCGGGGTCATTTTTCGCTTTCACCATCTGTATCTTTGCAGCCTTCTATCTCATTTGGACAATCAGTCAGGGAGGAACAAGTACTGATCGTGGTGGGTTGGCGGTCGGAGAAGTCGCACCGAAAATCTCAGCAGCCGGCTGGGTGAATGGTGAACCGCCTACTGATCTTGCCGGCAAAGTCATTGTGGTTGATGCTTGGGCCACTTGGTGTCATCCTTGCCGTCAAGCGGCACCTGAACTGGTTGAGATTTATCAGAAGTTTGCGGATCGCGATGATGTCGTCTTCATTGGATTGACCAGTGACGAGATTTCAGTCATGCCAGCCATTGAAAAATTTCTGGAAGAGCCAGGCATCACCTGGCCGAATGGGTACGGGGCTTCTTCCTGCTTGGAGAAATTTGAAGCAGAATACATCCCCTCAGCCTGGGTCATCTCAAGATCTGGAAAAATTGCCTGGAATTATGACTCCTCAGGAGATCTGGAATCTGCAATTCACAGGGAACTTTAAAGTGACAAGCTTTTAATGAAAACCCGTTCACTCGAACTCATTTCACAAATAAAGTTCGATCAGGTGAGTTATCACCTTGCACATCCAACGGCTCTCGAATTCATTTGATCAACTCACCAAATTGAACCCAACCGTTTGATTTCCAATGATTCCTATCCTTGAAATTTGATGAAAACATCGCAAATTATACCCGATTAATCAGTCATCATTTAC
>DOCI01000058.1:14418-14650 GCA_003503535.1 Planctomycetaceae bacterium | reverse complement strand
TTACAAAAAAATTGCCTCTTCACAAAAAAAGAAATTTGAAAATCGATAAACGCAACACCTTACACGGCCTAATGTTATCTTCTCAAAATCAGTAAATATTTTCCTGACATTCATACTTGATTTCAATTTCCAATCCCATTAGTATTCGCGAACCAAATGGAAATGAACGTGTCTCCAGGAGACATACCATAACCAAACACAATCCCCTGTAGCTCAGCTGGTAGAGCAAGCG
>DOCI01000058.1:12540-14233 GCA_003503535.1 Planctomycetaceae bacterium | reverse complement strand
GTTCGAGTCCTACCGGGGGAGCTAGACATCTTTGCACTACTTCGCATTATGTTGGATAGCCTAGTTTTCTAGGCTTTTTTTATGCGCTGGCTTCTGTCGAAACGACATCACACGAGGTAATACGGTCGGGTACTGCGCCGTATTGTGCGCCTTTTGTGGCTCGCTCTAAATGCTCATCAGTGACCTGCAGATAGTGCTTCATCGCCACCGCCTGACTGTTACCGATCCACTTGCAAACGATGTGAATTGGATACTCATTCACAAGTTCAGTTTCACGAGTTGATCGGAGATTCTGGAACAACTTCCCCCAGGGTACAATCCCTGCATTCCTGAGGATTCGGGAGAACTGAGTCCTTAGATTCTTAGCCTGGTGATTGAATCGAGACAGAATAAACTCCGATCCCTCGGGAGCGACTTCAAACACTTTTTCCAGATGCGGCACAATCTCGGGGAACATCGGCACGATCCTGCTACCCTTCCCTTTATGGTGAGCCGTTTTAGGCGACTGAACGCGAATTGTGCGTCTCTCCCAATCCACATCCCCCCACTTGAGCAGCAGCGGTTCCGATGGTGTCCTGAGTCCACCAAACCGAGCCAGCGCAACCAGTAGCCGCCATTGGGGGCAAGGACATGCTTCGAGAACTTCGTCGATCATGGCGCGGGAAATAAACTCCTGGCGTTCCTCATTTGCTCCAACAGCCGTTGGGACTTCCTTCACCTTGAACGGATTACGATCAATCAGCCGATAGGCGACTGCATTGTCAAAGCACTGTTTGAGACGACCACAGCGACGCCTGACGGTATTCTCGGCAAGTCCCCACCCGATCAGATAGTTACGAAAATCGATAGCATGTCCCGAGGTGAATTCGATCACTTCAATACTGACGATCCCCTTTGATTTCAGGAACCGCTGGAAATCATTTCTCGACTGTTCGAGCAGGAATTTCGTTTGAGGTTTGATCCCTGTTTTCGATTCGAGATAACTGTCGATGAATTCCAGAGCAGACTTTTTCGGCTTCTCGACTGGCTTGTTGATAGGATCAATCAGATCGGCCCGTTCGAGCTTCTGACGGAATTCTTTACTGATACCAGCCAGCCAGACCGAAGTTTCATTGTCTGGACTGTTGCCAGTGATTCGAGCAGATATCAATTTTTCCACTTTGAGCAGAACAGATTCGGCAGTCTTTTTTTGGATCGCTCCAAGGTGAATCGCTCGCCGCTTGCCGTCTCTGCCCTTGAACATGATGCGACGCTTGCCGTTTTTGTCGTTACATAAACTCGCCATAATCATTTACCTCTCTTGTTTTGAATACCATTGGAACCGCCGCCTTCTGATTCATGTTTATCGATTGCAGCAGTGAAACTTTCAGGAAGCCATTCCCGAACTTTTGCCCACACTTCATCCTCTTGCTGGCGATAGACTTCATTAGGAATAGTAGGGTCAAAAAAATGGTCAAAGAGTGAATGAGCAGACTCATGCAATATGGTTATGACAGCGGTTTGAATATCCTGCAGGTCATCGTCATCAATCAGTATTAGAGATTTATTCAAAAGTGCATCTTTGTTGACATGCCAACTTCCACGCCCGTTGACGCAACGATAGAAGTAAGTTTTCATCAGTATCGAATCGACATCATCAATTGGCGGATACTGGAATGCTTCAATAATTGGATGCAGCAGTTCATCGTCGAAA
>DOCI01000058.1:11571-12505 GCA_003503535.1 Planctomycetaceae bacterium | reverse complement strand
GTTGTTCATCGTCGAAATGTAGGTAATGGTCAATCATCTCCATGAGCTCGTCTTTATCGTTCATTGTGCATTGGTCCTTAAAAAAGCCCCGCAGTCGAAACCACGGGGCAGGGGGTGAAATAGTTATTCAACGACTGCCAGAATATCCGCAGCCCATTGTTCAGGGGTTCGGTTGCTCTTAATCTGATTGCATCGTTCACAAGCCAGAATCATGTTGGCGGGGGAGTTGTCCCCACCTTTCGACTTTGGCAAAACGTGGTCAATCGTTGAGTTGTCGATATTGAGCTTACAATCACAGTACGGACACCGGCAGCCACCTTTCCGAAGTAGTTGACGGCGATAGGTTGCGGGGGAAACCTCCATCGATATTGTGTCCCGTGGTTCACAAATACGAGGTTTTTTGGGTTTCGCTTTCTTCATTCGCAATTTCTGCATTTCCCGATATTCACGTGACCTGCCAGTTAATAACCAGATAATGTTTTTAATCTGATTGGTTGCAGTATCACCGTTGATAGGAAACGCGGCTAAATGGTCGACGACTAATTCGAGTTCAGCCTGCAGCCGCCTGAGAGCTTCTTCAGGGGCAATAGGATGCGGCCCTTGATAGTGCTTTGGTGGCGTTGGCGGTTCGGGGCAGAGTTGAAGCGTTGGAACCTCTGACATAGCGGACTCCCTTAACGCACATAGCGATGCGCGTAAAAAAAGAGAGCAGACACCCACTGGTGATCCTAGGCGGTGTAAAACCGCCCTCGGTCCTCACGGATACCGAACACCCGCGGATGTCTGCACTCTGGTTTTTTACTTTTGGTTTAGGAATCATTGTTTTACATGCTTTTCAGCTTTAGGGACCGACAGTATGCCGATTCCCTTTTGAGATTGTCAACTGAAATCCTTCACGTGCGATAAAAACGCAACTGCGACAATGACGCAGTTA
>DOCI01000058.1:6439-11441 GCA_003503535.1 Planctomycetaceae bacterium | reverse complement strand
GACGCAGTTGGTAACTGTTACCACCTCAATCTCCAACGGTTGGAGATTGAACTTCGGCATTGCCGAGGTTGACGTGCGCAATTTACGCACCTGAACTGCCAAAGTTTGGCAGTTGAACCTCGTTTAGAACGAAGTTGAGCCTCCAACCGTTGGACCCTGACTTCGGAAGTTCCGAAGTGCTACCTATCCCCGCTCAAATCCCTCGCCGCTTGTGGCTCCAGATATCGCCGTTTAGCCGTTCCGGTTGCCCTTTCCCGCCATTGTCCCGGAGTCCATTCTGATTGAATCTCACGGCACGCCTGACGGATTTGTTCGCGAGTCGGCAGATACTCGATTTTGTCGGAATCTCTCATCTACTCATTCCGTTTGAGGGTTCGCAGTGGTTTCTTCTTTGTCTCGCCTACCAGTTCCCTGAGCAGTCGATTTGATTCGTCAATCTGTTGCCGAGTTGCGGGAAGTGCATCAATCGTTCCGGCCTGTGATTGCCGTCTATCGTTCGACTGAGAATCATAGTAAGAATTCGCATTCTGAATTCTGCTGAGCGTTGCAGGGTCCACAGCTTCTAAGAATTGCCGCGATTCCTGACTGCGAACAAATCCCTCATCACCCATAATCGGATAAGACGCCATCTTCTCTAAGGTCTGCCACATATATTCACCGATGTAGCCAGCCCCGCCCATCGATTCTTGTGCTTGTGTCAGACGCTTGTTTCTGATCGTCGCGGCAAAATTCGCGTAGGTTGCGTTTTGACTGAATGCAAGAGCTTGTGTGTTCTCGGATTCCTGCAAAGCCTGGGGAGCCGCGATTTCTGGTATCAGGGAGTTCAGACCGATTTTTCGCTGTGCAAGGTTTGTTCTTTGAGCCTCATTGATGTTCGAGATTGCATCCTCGAACAGATCCATATTCTTTAGAAGCGTATCGAAACCGGCCACAGATTCTTTTCGTCCGAAATACTTGAACAGTTCCTCGCCGTTCATATTCATTGCCTGGATGGACTCCAGAGCAGATTTCAGAGACTTGCCCTCAAACCCGCCAGCCTGTTCGAGAGAAGCCAGCAAACTATTGATCTGAGTTCCACCCTGTTCAGCAGATCCGGACGATTTCGCCGCGACTGCAGTTGCCGCCAGCAATTCCTCATCGGTCATTCGCAAACGGGAAATCGAGCCGCCACCCTTCGCAGCCGATTCGAGTAACGCCTCGGCAGTCGCTGGAGAGAATGACGACGCGGCAAAAGCCTTCGATGCGATATCGTTATAGCTGCCAGCCTCAGCCCTGCCGACGCTCGCCTGGAGTGTGTCGGATGCCTTGGCGAAAACTGAGGAATCCTTCACGACACCAGCCGCGGCAAGTTTGACAAATAGCGGTCTTTTATCCTCTGCGATTCCAGCAGATTCGAGAGCAAAAATCAGATTTCCAGCCTCATCTTTATTCTTGCCCACACCGGACGCAAACGCATTGTCAGCCTGTTTCATCAACGACGCATGATGTTGCGGATTTTTCGCTAACTGTGCCAGTTCTGCCAGACCTGCCGATGAATTGCGTTGTTGATCCGCAAAACGTTTTTTAGTGTTCTCAAATGCGATGAATGCCTTTGTCGCTTCACTCAGTCCGGCAGTGAGACTTACAAAACCTGCTGCATATCGCGTTACGGCTACAACACCATCTTGCCCGAATGCCTTCTGTGCTTCGCGCCCGCCGTCCCTGGTCTTTCGAGAGACCTGTTTCAAATTGTTCTGGAGCTTGTCCAGTTTCTTTTCCAGTGCTGTGATTGCTGACTGTGCTTTGTCAGAGTCGCCAACAATTTTCAATTCTGCATTCGCCATTACTTCACCTCCAATTCATTGAGCCGGGCAATCAGGTTAATACACTGGCAAGCCTGCAGAGCCGCCAGAGCCGTTTCGTAGCTTTCATCGGATAAAATGCCGTCAATCTTGTCAGCCGCTGCGATAGCTTCATCAGTCGCCCGCTGTAATCGATTCTGCATTAGTAGCGGAGAGTAACCCGCCAACTTCAATTCGGCTTGCCCGAGCAGGTCGAGAATTTCCCGCCTGGCTTTTTGGTCTTCGGTCATGTTTCAAACTTTCATAATTGAGGGGAGAGAAAACACTCTGGCGGCGAAAAAGGAGGTAACCGCCGCCAGAGCTAATCGGCAGAAGGTTAATTGCCCCATCTTAAAAGGCACATCTGCCGATGTTTCAAAAATCATTCCGCGTGCAATGCCATCAGAACGGGAGACTTCCACGCTTCGCCGCCACACCGGTGGACGCGAAGTAGGTCGTCTTCCAGCTTCCCATAAACATCTTCGCCGAATATCGCTCGAATCAGCATTCGCAGGTCACTTGATGGCGTGTAAAAATCAATCCATCTGCCATCAATAACGCACGACACTTTCAGCCATTCAAATTCTTGAGGAATAAGTTCAGGCATCATTCCTCCACAATCTTAAGATAGCCATTGTCGCAATAAGGACGGACAAGATTCTGATGTTCTGGGGAAACTTCGGTCTCAACTCCCAGAAAGAATTTCAACTTCTGGTAAGGACTGACGCGGATATGAAACATCCCGTTCTGTACTTTTTCACCAACTGTGCATTTCATCGTAATTTTCCTTTGTTAAAGTTCGCGGATTTCCGCATCGATTAATTCAACTTCGCCATCAAGACGAGCGAGTTCTTGCCCTGCTGCCTGTGCAGCCTGCTGGTATTGTTCTGCCATCGCCTTCGCTTCATCGGCTTGGAATCGAGTCGATTTGAGATCACGCTCGATAATCAAACCATGATTCCACGATGGCCCCTTCGCCATTGCATTTTCGAGAGCTTCGATATTCTTCTCGTGGAATTTCAGGTCATCCAAACTGGACTGGTACAACTTCCCGAGCTTCACAATCTCATCAGATTGAAGTGTCACCTTCTTCTTTGCCAGCTTGCGTTGGCGGCGCAGGTCTTCATCCTGGCATTTCCCCGGAGCATCGGCCCATCGTTGCTGCAGGTCGTTCAGGTCTCTTGAACATTTCGAGAGTCGTTCCTGTGCCAGTTCCACGAAACGGTCGGCAACTTCGCCAGCATCCCGCCGCTGTTTTGCGTCATCAACCTCGATAGTCAATTGTTCCCGCTGGTCTTTCAGTTCTTCGAGCTTTGCCCGAAATGCCTGATGTCGTTTCCCCTCAGTGGGGAGTGGTAGTGTTTTGGTCATTTTCTGATTTCTCCATAAAAGTATTATTCTTGAATCCTCGGACTGCGAGACGGACACCCACCTCGACTTTTTTCCGAACTGATTTCTGTAATTCTGCAGGAATAAAATCGCATATCTCATCAGCCAATCGAGAGAGTCGTTCTTCTAATCGCTCGCCGAATTCCAGCAGGTCGGCTGCCACGACATCGGATTCGATGAACTTTTCCCGCAATTGCTGGTTCTCAAATGTCATTTTGTCGAGCTTTCCAAGTTCCACACCGAGCGTTGCGCGAAGCATCTCCTCTTTGAGATCCGCCATCGAGCCACCGCTGGGATGGGAGCCATTCGGCAAAATCGCATTCGAGCGAATCTTGTGATCAATTCGCCATTGCAAAGCAGATTTGACGGAATCGCGGGGGCATCCATTCTCAAAATCTTTGAACAACTGACGTTCGCCGATCCCAAGTGCGTCTGCCATCGATTTGACCGTCTGATTCTGCTTTGTCATGACTGAATGAACCTACCTTCAAAACTTGTTACGCACAAAATCTCTGGGGTGAGTAGCCCTGCACAGCCTTACCCCCCCTCAAATGGGGACCCATAAAATCCTACTGCCGAGAGCGCCCCCAGCCCGCCGACATCGCTGGTTGACGCTCGCCGCTGAATAATCCGTCCTCCTTTGCTTTGGACTCAATAGAGGCCACCACAGCGTTAATGTCAGTGCCTTCATTGATATGGAATCGGGCTTGCTTGTTGGTCAACTGCTTACGCTCAACCAACATCATGATTGCCTTGCTTCGTTCGCGGTCTCGCTTCACAGCTTCATCAACCTGGCGTTGAATCCGCATCTCGGCTTCTGTCTTCGTACTCATCGTTCGTTCTCCAATTCTGAAAAGTGTTGACACCTTGCTACACATTCAACAAGGCATTGAATTCATTTAACTACTGTATTTGCAGGCTATTCAGCCTGTTTTCTGATTATCACGACTGTTGTCGTTGTCACCCTGTCAAAACTGCTTCCTGCAGAAAAAAACCGAGGTGAGTTCCATTGCAATCGAGAGCTCATCAAGAGGGACCCATAACCCCACCCCCTCAAAATACCCCACAGAAATCTTTCCGATTGCAAGTGAGGTTAGGAGTTCGCTGGCTCCAGACATTATGACCCCCTCCCACATCGAATAGGACGCTTTGGTTTCTGATGGATGTTCAACCACGGTTGCAGTCGACCATCGCGTAGGACGACAGCCTGACCACATTGTGAACACTTCCAGAAGTTGACGACCTTCACGCTTGTGTCGATCCCAGGTTGATGACAGATAGGACACGTTTGTTTGATCATGTCGATGCCTCGCTTATCTGCTGTTCGATGTACTCCATCACTTCAGTGAGTGCGTTGATTCGATACTGATTCTTGAGAGGAATTGATTCCAGTTGAGTGATGGCGACGCGGGCAACATTATGGACGAACTGTTCGCCCATATTGAATTCGCCTGTCTTCTTATTTATTGACTGCTGGGTCTCTTTTGATTTAGTGCTCCACTTAGTCTTTGCAGCTTTAAGATGATTCTTCCTAGGGACTGCTGACTTGACGACCTGGACGGCGCGGCTGAGTGAGACTTCACCGGCAGAAACTGACTGTTGAAGTTCTTCACTGCCACGCTCTTTAAGTAATCGAGCATTCGCAATTGATCGTTCACTGACTCCGAGGGATTCGGCAATTTCCTTTGTCGTTTTAGTAGAACTGCAATTTTGCGGATCTACTTTTCGACCATTTCCAACTTCACCACGCTTGAATGATTTCATATTGGCGGCGATTGCTGCCCGCTGGCTGG
>DOCI01000058.1:2286-6328 GCA_003503535.1 Planctomycetaceae bacterium | reverse complement strand
CGACTGATGACATATTCCCAGGGATTCACAAGATCAACGTCACACTCTTCCTCTTGAGTAGCAATGCCAAGTTCCTGACATGCTTTCAGACGGTTACGACCATCGAGCAATTGATTGTCATAGAACACAATCGGTTCTTTGAGTCCATTCTGACGGATATCTTCTTTCAGTCCTGCATATTGTTCGGCGTCCATCATCGGGAATAATTCTGCAGCAGGATGCACTTTCACTTCTGTTGTGTTCACAGTGATACCTCCGTTTCCTTTTCGAGTGCGTCGGCGATTCGTCCCAGGTTTCCGCTGATATCCATGAGGACAAAAGCAAGCACCGCTGTGCAGGTTCCAGACATCATTGAATGCGTCGGATTATCTTCTCGGAACAGATTCCTGATGGCTTTGAATTCGTCGAGATGTTCTTCGTAATTGCTCATAAATTGGTTCTCCATAACTCATGATTTGTTGGATTAGAAAAAATCTTCATCTGCAGAGTGCGCCACAGTATCACCAGTCTGCGCCAAGACATTTGTGCTGGCGTACTCTGGGAAGTCTTTGGCGTACTCTGGTAGAGACCACATCCACGGACCACCCATACCATCGGGAGCGGCGACCACGTTCAGCTTTGATTTTGCACGATCGAGTGTGCGTGAACTGATGCCATCAGCCTTGGCGGATTTCTTAACATCCTTGCCGGGCAACTTACCGTTGCTGAGGTGATCTTCCAGCCAAGATACCGCTTCATCGAGTGCGGATTTCTCGCCGCCGTCATTGTGAGGGGTCATCGCTTCATTCGCGGACAAATCAACAGGATCTTCCTCCCAGCAAACCCGAGCCGGGTTGTGGTCGATTCTGAACGCCAGTCCTGATTTCTTTGCTGAGAGATTACACTTACCCGCCAACATCAGAGTCCTGGTATCATCATCAGGGTCAGCCATGATGTGCCAGACAGCCCTGGCGATCCCGACGAACGCCCGAGATCCCAGAGCTAAATCGTCGGCATGAGTCGAAGCACCTTTTCGAGTGTGGACGACCAGCACGACGGCGATTTGATATCTTTCAGCAAGTTTGGCAATAGGGGCAAGAATTGCTCTGACTTCATTATCGCGATGACAATCGGTTCCTGCTGAGAGGTGATTTCCTGCAGGATCGATGACTAACATTTTACAGTTATCCATCTGCTCAATTGATTGCTTAATCAGGTCGATATCGGCTAACGAGATCATTGATTCCGATTCGGTTCCATCGTCCTTTTGAAAACTCTTTGAAGTAAGCAATCTAATTTTGCTGCAATCAGCACCATGAGCATCAAGACGCGGCCTGATGACTTGCCCAGGGTCATCTTCGCTGGTCATCAATATGGTTTCGCCTTGCTCGCATGGACTCCCATCAGGCCATGCACCACCGATTGACACCCGAGCCGTCATATCGAGAGTGGTCCACGATTTACCTCCCCCAGGACGACCAATCAGGGTTGTAATTGCACCTGCAGGAATACGTTGATCCCAGAGCCAGTGAATCGGCTTCGCTTGAATACTCGACATCGTTATCAGATTCGGCTTGAACCGTTTGACTGATGGATCATCACGATCAATCGGACGCGGTTTTGATTTGCCATCTGACGGCGGTTTGCGCTGGTCGAATTCAGCGGCTTTTCGATCTATTAAACTCATGCACGCACCCCATCTTTAACAGTCTTTGAGAATGCTTTGCAGAGTGCTGGTGAGTTATCGAATGTCGCCAGTGTTCTGAGTTGCCAGCGTTCATTGAATGGTTCAGGTCTGGCGTCGCGGAATAACTCCCAATCCTGTTCAAGTTCATGAGGTCGGATGTTAGATAAACCCGCCTCGTAAGCAGCGAGTGCTTGTTCAGGATAAATTGGATTATTCACAGACCAGCCACGCGATTGACGTTGGCGGCATTCGTGAAGATAAGAGGCAGCATCTGCGCAGGTCGTGTTCCTGGCAATGCTGTTTGGGTTAATGTTTCGGCGAACTGTAGAAATGATGTTGCCGAATTGCTGGAGAGATTGCATAATGCTTGTGTCCTTATAGTTCACCCGGTCTGGCTTTCCCGAGCCGCCGGGTTTTTTCATTTCCATATGAAGTCAACATAGCTATCGTCGCTATTACTATTCGCTATCCGCGACTGCTGCAGCCTTCTGGCGTTCAATCCAGCGATCAAGATCATAGACATCAAACCGCACTGACTTGCCAGATCGAATAGTTGGGATCTCTCGATCCTTTCCAAGCTGCCAGACCTTCCGCTCGCAGAGTGAGAGGTAGACTGCTGCCTCCCGTAAATTCTTAAGACGTGACTGTTCTGCTGAACGCATCTGCGGTAGCACTGAAGATGAACCCATTTTTTTCTCCCTAAAATTTCAAAAAGTTAAAATCCCTACCAACTCGCCATTGACCTGTTTTTGAGCTATCCAATAACCTTGGCTTAGTATCAGGCCCCCGTTGCAGGCAGTCGCTCGCAATGTCTGGGAACTGTTTACGCTTTTTGCCAGATCACTCGCAATACCGCTTTCCTGCAAGTTTTGCATGTCTCTATAATTTAGAGACTATTTTTAGAAGAAATCCCTATTTTATAGGCATAAAAACTTGTGGTCAATTTATACCACTCTGTACACCAAGAGGGTGAAAAATGGCAAGAGAACCGCATTGTCTAGTATGTACCAGTACGTCAAATCGATGATTGTGGGATGAGTAGGTCATTGTAATTTCGAACAAAAAAACGGCAGCCCCATCAAAAGGACTGCCGCCTGATCTGCTCAGTGCCGAGTCCACAACATACTCAACTCAAGTTGATGCTTGTCATGAATCGCATTTTATCGCTCGCTGGCGCATCTCACAAACGGCCCGCCGCCTGTAATTAGACTATCGAGTCTCAAATGCGCCGTATTATGCGCCTCGGCATAAGAGAAATGCAGGATGTCTAGCCGAAAACCTTGATAGTTCGCATCCTACCGGGGGAGCTTATGCATACGGGTACGAAATCAAAATACCCGGTGGTTAACGAAACGCTGGGCGAGAGATCGTCTGGCGTTTTTGCGTTGAATAGCGTGTTATTGCAACGGGTTACGACGTTGGCTGGAATTGAGAGAGTTGTCCTCTGGTAACCCAGCGCGTATCCATTTTTGCACCGCTGACACTTCTGATCGAGAGACTCTCGAACTCTCTGGGGTGGTCATACCCGATGGTTAACAGCTTTCTGTTAACTCGGGAAGAGGTCGCCTCACAGATGCGGAGGCGGTGGAGATAATAGCGTTGACCAGACTTCGTAATTTGAATGGCGTATAGAACGGGGAGATTTGACTGACGATTGGATATCTTTATGAGACCGTTCAAATGAAACTTGGCAAGTCGAAACAAGTCTTCCGTGCACACACTCTATTTCAGGAGGTTGAACGCATATCGTCCGGGACATCTTTGAGGGCTTCGTCTGGCAGGACATAGCTGAGGCCGATGAGTTCGGGATCGTCGTTGATCAGGTCGGGCCAGGTTCGATTTGGAATGATGCTGACGGCGAAGACTTCCTGGACGGCGTCTTCAAATCGCAGCCAGGCGATGGTTTCGCCACGAACCAGATCCACTACTGCGACACCCGACCAGCGTTCGGACTCAGGACGCTGTGCAATTTCAATTCCACTGAAGATTGCGGACTCTCTCACCTGCGATAATCCGATGAACGCAAAGCGACCCTGGATCGAAAAGCCTCGTGTGAAGCCGGGGACTTTAGTAACCGATTCATATTTTCCCGTTGACAGATCGATGAAGCCGATCCCCCCTGCCCCGGAATTGAGAACCCAAAGTTTTCCATCATGCACACGTGGAGAATGCGGCATTGAAAGTCCGCGTGCAATCACTTCATTGCTCTCAATATCCATAACAATTCCACCACTGGCTTTGTTATCGCGCCAGCCAGCAGGCTCATCACTTTCTCCCAGCGCAGTCACGTATTTTGGTTTTCCATCAACAACACACAAGCCGTTCAGATGACATCGGTCCTGAGGAGCGATCCCAGTGACAAACTTCGGTCGCCAC
>DOCI01000058.1:0-2168 GCA_003503535.1 Planctomycetaceae bacterium | reverse complement strand
CAGTGACAAACTTCGGTCGCCACAGGGGATAAAAACTGTGATCGGCACTACGAGTACACAGACAGGAAAATCGTGTATTGATGAACCACAAATCCAATTGGCGGTTTGATTGATTGTTGAGAGCGTTCGACCAGCCCCAGTCCATTTCGTGAATTTGAATATCCCCGGTGAAACTGATCGAGCGTGGCAGAAAGCAGGCGTCCGGTGGACGGTTCTCATCGACCTTTTTGGCGACCGCTGGGATGTTCCGAAATTCGATAATCTCCATCGCCGTGCCGATCGCCATGCGATCGGCGGCAACCGCAACTCCCATTGGCTTATTGAAGCCACGGAAGTGGGTGTTGATTTTATCTCCGTCGGGCCGCAATAAAATCAGTCGACCTGCCTGATAGGTAGAAACTACGAGCGAGCAGTTCAATGTCGAGAGAATCTCCGGAAAATTGCTGGTATGTATGCTTCGCAAAGGAGAGAGTTCTGTCTTTTCTTCCTTAGAACTCTTCTCCTGAGATTCGTTTGGGGCATCTGACATGTTATAAATTTTTCAGCTCTGAGGGGGGCAGAAATTTATTGTTATGAAATTTATCTTTCAGTTGAACAACATGTTCAGTCAGAAGGAAGTCTTCAGCCCACAAATAAGTTCATTATGAATAATGAACTTTTCCGTTCCCTTTCAAATTTGAGAGTTGTCATGAGTCGACCGTTTGGTATCGTAAGTTCAGTATTGACAATACATTTAAGTCAGACACGCTTTGCCATAATACCCACCCCGAATCACCGCAGGCTTATTTTATGTCACGTTGGAATTCTCTCAGAAAATATTTCTTTTCCGCTCCTGTCTTTAAATGCTTTGCATTTCAGGCGATGTTGAGAGGAAGCCGGCGAAGGAAATCTCGACGGATTCTGACTGCTTTGCATGCAGATATTCGAATGACTTCGATATTGGAGACGTTGGAAGAACGTTGTCTTTTATCAGCCATCACTGTTGATGATTCCGGGGGAGCTGACTTCACAACGATTCAGGCTGCTGTGAACAGCGCCGCCGCGGGTGATGTCATCACCGTCAACGATGGGACTTACAACGAGACGGTCAACCTGAACTTGATGGGGTCGGCCGTAGCTGGTTCGCCGGGCGATCTCGTCATTCAAGCCGCGAATTCCCGGCAAGCCTTCTGGAACGACGCCGGAGCCGCCCTGACCGCCAACGGCATCAGCGGAAGCTTCACCATCCAAGGCTTCGACATCGGAACGGCGACGGTCACGAATGTGTCCGGTCTCATCACGTTCAACGATAACCAATTCGACGCGCTCAACGGACAATCCGGTGTCTCGGTCAGCGTGACCGGTACGACCGACATGGGCGTGCATGTTATTGACAGCGATTTTTCCAGTGCCGGGTTCAACCTGCTCGGGGCCATCAGCGCGCAAATGGGAACCAGCGCAGGCGGAAGTCTCGATCTTGTCGTCGATCAGAACAATTTCACAGGGCTCCAGCAAGACGGAATCAGCGTCAATAATCAGGATCAAACCGCACTCGGTGCGGGCACGCTGACCGCCCGGATAACGGATAATACGTTCTCGGGACGCACCAGCGGTGGCGATGAGATCGGCATGTTTCTTGGCGGGAACAACAGCAACGGCTTTTTCGCTTCGGTCCTCATCGACGGCAACCAAACCAACATCGGCTCAACTCCTGGTTCCTACGAAGACGCCATCAGTCTCGACATCGACGGCACGAACACCACGGCTTACGTTGCCATCACGAATAACAATCTGAACCACCACAACGACGGCATGTTCCTCGATGCCGATTCGACCTTCATCAGCGGCCTGTACAATGTTTGGATCGACGGCAACACTCTCGACGACATCGAAGAGGAAGGCATTCACCTTCGCCCGTTCAGTGACGTGGCCGGAGACCCCGCTGTGTGGAACGTGCTCATCACGGGCAACACACTCACGGACATCAACAGCGATCTGAGCGCGGGCCACGGCGGTATCGAAATCGAAGTTGATAACGACAGCAACGACGAGTACACGCTCAACATCGACCTCAACGGCAACAACGTCTCGATGGCGTCCACCAGTCCGAGTTCCTCGTATGTTGTCGACGCCAATTCCGGCGGCACGAATGACGCCATCATCAATATCGAACGCGACATCGCCTCGAA
>DOCI01000270.1:6119-9379 GCA_003503535.1 Planctomycetaceae bacterium | reverse complement strand
CTCTCGGCGTGTCGGGAACTCGGACAGAAAAATATCAGAATGTCGTGACAAACAGCAGGGTAGATTCTACGCGTGGTCGACTGAGGAATGTGGGCATCAAGACCTTTTGTCGTGCCCCAGGTCCACTCCACAGCAACTGACAGTCTCCGAGATCAATACAATTCGTGAGATGGTGACCTCGGACGAATACCGGCATGTGCCGACGGGAACCCTGGCTCGGCTTGCCGAGAGGCTCGGGAAGGTTTTCGCATCCTCGTCGACGTGGCACCGGCTGATCAGGCTTTACCAATGGCGTCGACCGCGACTACGCGTTTATCCGGCAAAGCCGAAGGTTGGTATTCGAGCGGCGAGTCCCAACGAGATTTGGCACATTGATACGACGATCCTGCGTTTGCTGGACGGTTCCCGGATCTATCTGCACGCATTGATCGACAATTACTCACGTCGAATCCTCGCATGGCGAGTGCTCGATAAATTCCAACCGGCGATCACAGCACAACTGCTATTCGATGCGTCCAAGCAGATGGATGCACAAGAGACAACGGTTGTCGTTGATGGAGGCGTTGAAAACTTCAACTCAGCGGTTGATGAAGTCATCAACACCGGCCTGCTGAAGCGGGTGTTGGCCCAGACGGAAATCCGTTCGTCAAACTCGATGATCGAATCCTGGTGGCGAGTTTTGAAGCATCAATGGCTTTACATCAATCAAATGGATTCGTTGGAGACGGTCGGAAATCTGGTTGAGTTTTACGTTTCTCAACACAACTCGCATCTACCACACTCGGCGTTTCGCGGACAGCCCCCTGATGAGATGTACTTCGGAACCGGCAATGATGTTCCAGAGAAACTGGAAGCGGCACGACAAACTGCACAGCATCAACGTTTGACAACAAATCGATCTCTGAGTTGTAAGAGATGCGAAGATCTGGTCACGATCGAGTGTTAGTATCTAAATTGAATGAAGGAGCACGGATTTGGAAAGAGCAGGGGACTGAAATTTGGGAACGATTCCCTGAAGATTACAGACGATTGAATGACCAGTCACGACCAAAGTGTTAAACTCTCGACCTGTAGGGAACTCGGAAAGAAAATATCAGAATGTTGTGACAAACAGCAGCGCAAGCTTTCTCGCCAACGCCCAACTCGACCATCGACGTTGCGAGAAAACGCGATGATAGGAGCTGAAATGGCCGCTCGATCGCTCATCAAGGAATTGGATCAATCGCCAGATCGTTCGACGCCCTCTGACGAGAATCGCTGCAATCAACAAGTCACGAAATCGATTCCAGACTGTTGCGGTAAACTCCGTCGAGAATCCCTCTAACAACGCGCGAACATCCTTTGGTATCTTACGCATGGGAGCCTCCTTGCTCAGGCGGAATGGTCTGTCGTGATAACAATCACTCTACCCGAAAGGAGGCTCTCTTTGCTTGACCACTTTCTGTAGCCGAAACAGACCCAACAGTGGCAAAAGTCGAGGTTAGGCTCACGTTGTCATGTGAAGTATTGCCTGCTCTTCATTTTGTACGATCCGGATATTTCCATGTAACAGATTTTCTTCCAGATAACCGTTTAAAGCTTCTGTATCATTACAGATAAATATTTGACCGCCAGTTTCTGAGAATGCGCTTGCGATGGCACAAAGATCATCAAGTGCAAGAGATGAAGGATTATTTGTATCGGTTAATTGAATGATAATTCGATACGGGGGTGGGTCATTTTCAATAATCTTTACAACTGATGATAAAATTATCTCAAAATCTGCATTACAGACCGAATTCAATGGATACGAAATCTTGTGTGCGTATAGACAGGAATAATCATCAATGCGAATGGATATTTTTTTATATTGAGGATTATAACTGGACATTGCAGAACACCATTGTGAATTACCGTCAATCAATTTCAACGATTTAACCGCGATAAGTAAGATCATTAGGGACCCTTCCTAATTTAAGATTTCATTTTTAAAACGAATCGTTCTGTCAAGAATTTTTAATTTTTTTTAATTTTCTGAATGATCCGTAGAAATGATTTGCCATTAAAATCATATGCGATTAACGTGTGGAATATACTTTTGTTTATAAAGTTTAAAAGAAATCATTTTGGGCCTATTCTAATGACATTTCGCTTAAAACGAGGGTTTACCCTTATAGAACTGCTTGTTGTCATCGCAATCATTGCCATACTGGTTGCCTTACTTCTTCCGGCCGTTCAACAAGCCAGGGAGGCTGCCAGAAGGAGCAGTTGTAAAAATAATTTGAAGCAAATCGGACTGGCTCTGCATAATTATCATGATGTCTTCAATACATTCCCGATTGGAGCAAGAAGCCAGGGAGGTGATTTCGGCCCCAGCTGGTATGTTGGGCTTTTACCATACCTTGAGCTGGGGGCTATCTACGACCAGTTCGACCACAATATTTCCGGCAGTGGAATGAATGCCATTTTCGCCAATGCTGTTTCTTCGGCTAATCTCAATGTGATACTTTGTCCATCGAGCCCTCTCCCTGAAAAAGAAGCGGTTCCTGCAGCAGGAAATGCCTTGGTTATTATGCCGCATTATGCGGGCATATCCGGCGCGGCTCCATCAAATGACAGCCGATATCAAGATGGTGGTTTTACGGAAACTCGCGTTACAGCCTGCTGCTTTGGAACAACAGGATTGCCACCATTTCCTCCTAGCGGACTAATCAGTGCCGGGGGGATTCTTGTTCCAAATAAACACCATCAATTTAGAGATATTACTGATGGAGCATCTAATACCATGATTGTTGGCGAAATCTCAGATTATGGAGATGAAGGTGGCAATAAAATCAGAATGGATGCAGGTTTCAATTCCGGTTGGTTTGCCGGAACACCTGCAACGGGAATTCCAGGAGGTGCCTATGCTCCCCCTATCACGAGCTACAACCTCACCACAATTCGATACTCACCTGGTGTTAACGACATGTCCAGTGGCCTGAATGGCACGGGATCAGGTGCAGGGCCAAACAACTCCTTGATATCTGCACATAAAGGAGGAGCCCAAATCATGCTTTCTGACAGTAGCGTTCGTTTTATTAGTGAAAACATGGAATTAGCTACGCTCAAGCACCTGGCGACACGCGATGACGGCAATGTGATTGGTGAATTCTAGATTCCTTCGAGAGCAATATCTGTCAGAGTTCTTCGTATCGATACATCTCAATTGTGAATACACTTGGATGAATCGGTATTGAGTTTTACACTTTATTGCCAGAACATTCCTGTAATTGACCCCG
>DOCI01000270.1:5370-5996 GCA_003503535.1 Planctomycetaceae bacterium | reverse complement strand
GTTCGAGATTAGTTATTTTGGAGATTAAACAATGACTCGAAGTGTTTGTACGTTGACAGCCTTGTTTTTCTTTGGAGGCATGGTTTATTCGGTAGCCTTCTGTGATGAGCCGAAAGTCAAAAAAAAGCTGAAGCCAGTCCCTGAGACTGAAGCATTCGTAGGTTGTGCATGTCCCTTTTACAGACTCAATTTTGATTCACAACTGAATCATTGGAAATACTACGCCTACATCTATGCGAATGAATCGAGCTGCGGCAATCCATCAATGAACTTTCACTACGACAATAGAGACGATGCAGAGGCTTCCTGCACAGGAGCGGGAAATTGTGATCCCTGCGTTAATTCATCACTGACAAAGCAGGCACAGACTAAACAAAAGACTGATACTAAAAATAGTAATGCACAGTCTCATAAAGCCCCGGCCAACACCACATATGATCTAACACTTCCAGTTGCCAGAAATTGTAATCATAACATGGTGAAGAAAAAGTTTCTGGATGCCCGTATGGGGGGGGGGGAAGATACCCGTTTTAAGAAAATGGGTCAGCGACTTGATTTCAGTGTCCGTTGTGGTGACGAAACCAAATATCTCGCAGTATTTTTCTTTACTATGAATACAAATATTG
>DOCI01000270.1:3002-5270 GCA_003503535.1 Planctomycetaceae bacterium | reverse complement strand
ACTATGAATACAAATAAGCCACAAGGTGCACCGTTACCTACGGGAGTGATTGCTATAGCCTTTGAAGCAGAAATGCCAAATGATTCCTCGCCATTGCTTGGTGGAGTGACCGATATGGGGGGGGCCGAGAACGTGCTCGAACTGCTGTTGGGAACTACGAGAGGGCCTTTGTATGTGGTTGATAAAAGCGAGTGGTTGAATGGGTGTGATCCCTAATTGATTTCGAGTTGTATCCAAATTTAAAGGGGGATGGAGAAATTCTCTTCCCTCTTTTTTATGCGATCATTGATCAACTGAATAGCTCTGAGCTAATCTGAACGACGTACCACTTTTGTGATCGCTATACATAAGAGATGTTCGATCCTCAGGCTTTTTAACGTCAGTTTTACTGACATCGATATCGCCATCAGTACCTGTGACGAGACCTCCTTTCAGTATTCTTCGTCCGTTATCATTTGGAATCGGAAATGAACTCGAAGAGGACGCATTCCTACTCAGTTCCGTTTCAAATTTCCCTGCGTTAATTCGATAAGCATTCACGCTTCCTGTAACCCATTCAGCGGGCCCATCATCTATATTTTGAATGCGATTTAATCGATTAATTAATTCTGCGGGTTTGAGATCATTCTCTGCAGCAATCCGTTCGATCATATCAAGTTCATTCTGCTGAACCATTTGAAACAATCGAGCTACATATTCAAATTCATATTCTGTGGGTAAGCGTCCGCCAGATTCTTGAGCGAAACCAATCGCCTGGCTAAATGTCGCAACTAATGGCGTATCCTGGTTAGTTTCTGATTTTTGATAGTCTGGAGTCGAAGTTGTAATTTTCCGAAAATCTCTAATCGAATATTCCTCAGCCTGAATATAAAAGGAATTAACAGAATGGGTGTGTAGAGGGGTCTCCTGATTCCCTTCTATCCCAAATTCAAATTGCTTGGTCCCTGGAATGAGAATCATTTCGTCTGCGCAGAGATTCTCAATGACGAATATTGGTTTCCATTTAATTGTATCAAGCTCAATTTGCTTGAAACTCAGGAAACTGCCTGAGTACGGCATGGTATTTATCTGCTCTGGCAGGAATCGTTGAGCCTCAGTAAAAATCTGATCTGATTTTGCATAAATAATGTAAGGTCCAGGCTTGAGCTGAAATCGATAAGGATTTCTTCCCTGAGGAAGATAGGAGGTTGTCTCGTTCTTGTCTGAATAGCCCGTTAACGGATCAATTCGATGAGCGATCAGATTGCAATTTCCCAACTCCGGATTCGTGCTGATCTGAACCTGAAATGTGCCATCCTCAACTGTCTGATTAAAATAGACAGGCATTGCGCAAGCGATCGCCAATACGACTCCGGTAACTCCATAAGTAGCACCTAAGTTTGGATTCTGCTTTATCCATCTCCAGAATTTTTCATATCGGGTTACTCGTCTTGCTTTGACAGGCACACCTTTGAGGCATCTTTGCAAATCTTCAGCAAATTCCAGTGCGGACAGATATCGGTCACGTCGTTTTTTCTGTAGTGCTTTTAAACAGACTGTTTCTAAATCTTGACTGATCTTAGAGTCAAAAGATCGCGGTGATTTCGGATCACGAAACTGATGGGCAAACAGGAGTTCTCTAACAGAACCCTTAAATGGTAATTCTCCCGTGAGCATTTCGTACAGAATAAGTCCCAACGAGTAGACATCACTCTCGGGTGTGACTTTTTTGCCTTGTGCCTGCTCTGGAGCCATATGTGTAGCTGTTCCGATGACTTGCTTATCCGTAGTCAACGTGGCTTCTGCGTTGACCCAAGTGGCAATTCCAAAGTCAGTAATATGAGGAGTACCCCGCAAATCGATCAAAATATTGGAAGGTTTGATATCTCGATGAATGACATCTTGTTCATGTGCATAATGGAGGGCTTCCGCTAATATTTTACATATCTCAATAACCTGACTAATCCCCAATTGGCCATTTTTCAAGGATGTTTTCAGGTCAAAACCATCGATATATTCAAGTATAAGATATAACCCGGTCTCATCTTGAACAACGTCGTATGTCTTAACGATATTGGGGAGACTCAGCTGAGCCGCAATTTCGGCTTCATGGCGTGCATAATCGATCTTCTCATCACGAATCTTGGCCGGATCAAAATATTTGATCGCAACAGAACGTTTCAGTATTGGATCCCAGGCATGCCAAACCTGACCGAAAGAGCCACTTCCTAATACGCCATATAATTGGTAGCGACCAAGGATCCCCTGAGGAATCGGAGGGATAATCGT
>DOCI01000270.1:1793-2909 GCA_003503535.1 Planctomycetaceae bacterium | reverse complement strand
TGAGGAATCGGAGGGATAATCGTTTGAGAATTCGCTTGTTGAATTTCTTCTACAATCCGACCATAGTAGGGAGACAATTTTTCAATAATTTTGGCATCATGGGGAAATCTTCGATAATATTCATCAAGATCGGGTGTTTCTCCATTCAGCAAACGATGACGCAGCTCAATCATCACCAATCGAGTTAGTAATGTTGTTCTTTCAGGAATTTTGGTACTCAACAGAAACTGTTCAATTTCTGGTCGATTTCCTGAACGGAGTTCGGACTCAAACAAATCACAGATTTGCTCAGGGGCTGATCCGTCATTTTCCAGTATTGTGTTATCTTCCGAGTTAGCCATCTATTGTCCTGAACAGCAAATATAAATGCTTCTTCGTAAAGGAATGTGAAAATAAGCATCTTGCAAAAACTTGTCGCGTTACATAATTCCTACCTAAGAACGAATATATCTGTCTGATATTATGACAATACACAAATCAGGAAAATCTAGGCCTCGCAAAGATGAGTTTTTGACTTCTTCGACTCTAATCAACGAAGTCAAGATAGGTTCTCCTGATGCCTGGGAAAAATTTGTAGAAAACTACCGACCGTGGATTACACGCAATTGCAAACGTTCAGGACTTTCAACTCACGATGCCGAAAATATTTCTCAAGAGGTTTTTATCGATTTATTCAAGCGAATTCAAAGTTTTGAACATGGTCGTCAGGGAGGTTTTCGTCGCTGGCTTCATCTGATTGTTCGATCACGCATTGTCGACTTTATTCGTCTTTTTTCTCGAAATCAAGAACATGTAGTCGATCCTGGCCTTCTAGCCTCAAGTCCGAGGGAAGAATCGAATCCAAATCAAGAGTTAAGTGAGCCGATCAAAAAACGATATGAACAAGTCTGTGATCACCTGAATAGCCAATTTTCTGATCGTGATTTCCGAATACTAATTCTCTATTTAGCAGAAGAACTCTCGCCTAAAGAGATTGCCAGCCAATTACATATTTCTACTAATACTGTCTATCTTGTTAAATCCAGAATGATTCGCCAGTTAAAAAAAGCCTTAAGGGGACTGACTGGTTGAAACTGTGATTCTCCCTTTGATCTCGATGAAAGGGTTGCTTTGAGT
>DOCI01000270.1:443-1589 GCA_003503535.1 Planctomycetaceae bacterium | reverse complement strand
CGGTATCGATCAACATGCACGATAACTGTCAATTTCGGGTCGTTAATCTGATCGGATTCTATAAAATGTTTCAAAAGCCAATCTCCGACGCGGTGTCCGACCTGAAGCTTTTGCACTCGATTTACAATAATAATTAGATCATTTGAGGAGTTCCCAAATTGAAAACTTACATGGTCCTAAATTGTTTCATGATCCTGATGTTGACTCAAGTATGTACCGCTGAAAATTATCCCCAATTCCGAGGTGCGGACTCCAATGCATTGTCGTCTTCCCCGCTGCCAGTGACTTGGTCAGATGTGGACGGAAACAAAAGCAACATTCGCTGGAAGATTCCTGTCGCAGGTGAAGGATGGTCACAGCCGATCATTTGGGAAGGTCGCATTTACATGACCGCCGCCGTTCCATCCGATCCGTCCAACAAAGACGCTACACGACCAGAGTCGAATAACGGGGGCTACGGACGCAATCGCAACGATCTGGTAAACTTTGTCTATCAGTATCAAGTCATTTGCATTGACGCTGATAGCGGCAAAACGATTTGGCGAAAGAGTGTCAAGGAGAGCAAACCTCCAATCCCACGACACAGTACCAACACTTACGCGACCGAAACACCTGTGACCGACGGCAAACGCATTTATGCATACTTCGGCATGAACGGAGTCTACTGTCTCGACATGGAAGGTAACCTCATCTGGCAAAAAGACCTTGGGGTTTACGAAATGCGAGCAGGATGGGGCACCTCAAGCTCGCCCACGCTCCTCGACAATCGTCTGTTTATTCAGGTCGACAATCAAGAACAATCCTTCCTTGTGGCCTTGGAGTTAACTTCGGGGGAGGAAATCTGGAAAGTCAATCGTGAAGAATCGTCGCAGTATAGTAGTCCGTTTGTTTGGAAGAACTCGCTGCGGAACGAATTGATTGTCGGTGGCATGATTTATCATTCTCACGATCCCAAGACCGGGAAGTTACTATGGAAACTGGACATGAACAAAGGACGTTCGTCTGCAACACCAATTGCAATCGGTGATCGACTCTTTATCGGCAATGAGTTTCGTAATCGGGGCGGCGAAGATGACGGGGGTGGGCGGTTGTACGCAATCAAACCTGGTGGAAGCGGCAATATCACTCCAGCCGATGACGGCATAA
>DOCI01000270.1:0-306 GCA_003503535.1 Planctomycetaceae bacterium | reverse complement strand
CACTCCAGCCGATGACGGCATAAGCAACGAATTCGTACAGTGGCGGATAGATGATTCTGGCATACAAATGGCGTCGCCCACTCATTGCGGCGGCAATTTGTATTTCTTCGAACGTCGGCTTGGGATCGTTCGTTGTGTTGATATCGAGACGGGTCGATTGCAATACGAAAGTCGTGTCCGCGGAGCCAGTGCGTTTTGGGCCTCTCCGTGGTCCGATGGCAAACATCTGTATGCGATGGATTCCGACGGGAACACGCACGTTATTGCCCCTGGTAATAAAATTAATGTGGTTGCTGTGAATGAACT
>DOCI01000104.1:658-10296 GCA_003503535.1 Planctomycetaceae bacterium | reverse complement strand
CCTGCAGAGAGGGTTGCTGAGCGAAGACAACATTGCAGAAGGAAAGCATAAGCAAAAGTATTACGCTCGTGTTGAGAACGGATCGAAAGGAAAATCTGTGTGAGTATCGCATAAGTAAAATTCCTTGAGAGTAATTTATATGTGTGATTGAAAGGCAAGTGATTCTGTAGAGTCTTACTGTGGTATCACTCAATACCTACGGCTCAATTCTCCTGAAAATCATATTTTTGGTGAATGCCAGAAGTTGATACTCGAATCTTTCAATGGCTGCGATTCCAGAAAAATTTGAGGAATTTGTAATTTCCAGGCGTAGGTCATATTGATTGAACTCGTATGAGTAAATGACAGGCGGTTTTGAGTTACATTGTCAAGAGACTGCAATAGAGCAGTTGCCTTAGAATTTATGATTCATAGGCAGTATTCGATGAAAACAGCCTGGTCGTCCACGAACCTGCGAATTTGCATGTTGGTATGACTGTTGAGCAACGGAATTGTTCTCCTTTTGTTGCGAAACTCCAGTAAGACTATGAAGTCGTCCTGAATTTGAAAAATTTGATCCTCTAAACACTGAAGGGATTCGGTTCGAAATTTGCACTCTGAGTTTGAGCTGGTCCACTAACTTTCGTTGTTATAATTATCTTCCAAAAAAAGAGAGAGAGCTTGTCATGAATCGTGTTTTACTTTGTAGTATGTGTGTTGCTGTCGCGGCTTTACTCAAATTCACTCCTGCATTTGCCGACGAACCTGCCGCACCTGCTCCGATTGTTGTTTCAATTGACCTCGAGCCGCTTTGGATTTATGACATCGAAGTCAGCAGCACACAAACCATGCCATCAATCACCCTCGCTTCACCAATTCTTGCGGATGGTAGTGTCCTGGTTAGACCTGGGGCTCCTTATGCAGAGGGGCAACAAGGCAAGGGAATCACAAAAATGGGTTCCAAAATGAGGTTCATGCCAGAAGTCGGTCAAGGTGGTCCCTGGAAGTTGTCAATCACCCCGGCTGACAATAAAACTGCAATTACGCGCTACAAACTGACAGTCGATGCACAAGTGACTCGTTAATTACGTATTGATAATTTGTTCGTGATACGCAATTGACAAGCTGCGCGGTTTTCCCAAAGGAGTAAACGCGCTGCTGGAGGAAAGCTCATTTGAGGGATAATTATTCCTTAAAACCACTTTGAACTTACAGGAGAGACCTGGTGAAATATTGCATTAAGATGTCACTTGTTGCTGCCTCATTATTGTTTTCATTGACATCGCCAACATTTGCACAAATCACCTACTGGCTTGGTGAGCAGAAACCTGACGGTTCAACCCATTATAATGTGCGCGTTCCCAATCCTGTTGCAGACATGATAAAAACACAACAGTTTGTGAATAACGGACAGACAATTAAAACTCAATATGCAGCAGTGCAACAAAAAGACTCCACTGGAGCAGTCCGTAATATCTATCAAAACCGACTACTCGGTTTGCAGAATTCCATCGACCAATATCAACAACTCACATACCGTGATCAGGATCGATATTGGGGCCGGAAATGGATCACTTTCAGTGATGTGGATGCAGGAGAGTGGCGAAATTTTACATCGGCATTCAAGCGGCTCTCGACCAACAACGATCCCAATGAGATTGAAGCAACAGTGACGATTCTTGAGTCCAATGGCCCTGCCCCCCCTGGACGATTCCAGGAATTGAGTGTCGATCAGATCAGGCTCAATAACGGGTTGCTAACGATCAACAGCCCTGGTCAGCCGATGCAACTCCCAAGTCGCGGTTGGAGCGGCCCAAATATTAATTCCGCTGCACCAATCGCCCTGAAAAAGTTTGGAGGTGGGCATGTCATGTGGTTTTCTCCTGAAGGAAGGGCAAAAATCGCACCGATCAACCGTTCAGGAGAATTGGATAAAGGGCAAATTCAGGATTTGGGACCAGCTTTGGTAGGCTCGCTTGCGGTTAATGACTCCAGAGTTGCCTGTCTGCTGAAAACTGAAAAAGACACGCTGCAATTTCGGGTTCTTGGAGGTCAAACAACTGTGATCATGGCACCTAATGGTGCTGAACAACGCTGGACAATAAACGGGCAGGTTCCTTTCGGCTGTAACGACATGCGAGATCCATTAACAATGGGGCGAACCGTTGTGTTACGAGTGGGGCAGAACTGGCTGACGTCTTTTGATCATGGAAATTTATTTGTCAATCCTGATCAATCCACCGAAATGCATTATGGAATGATGACAGCGATGTTCAATGAGAATGGCTCGAATCCAAGGTTGGCGTACAACTGGGGAACATCGCATAGTCTTGACCAGCGGGCGATATTTGATGGTACTCACATCGCATGCATTGAATTGGGTGATTCCTACCCGAGCGACATTCGTATGCATGTGCTCGACGCCAATGGCAATATGCTTGCACAGAATAATTTGTTTGCTGATAAAAAATATCCTGACACACAAATTGGAGGTGACAATAGCAGCCCGGTTTATGGAGTCGCCGCAGATGGTGGTGGTCAGTCCTCCGGCAAGCTTGGCGAATTATTCCATAATGCTGACGGACGTTATTTCCTGACATACGCAATTGAACCCCGGACATTCGGATCTCGCCGATCAAATCTGAATGAAATGGGTTTGCTGATTCTCGACCGCAATGCGAAGATTGTCGATCGCAAGCGTCTACGGCAAGGTGCGGATGTCGAATTTTTGAAGTCTTCTCTTTACCGCAACAATATCCTTGTTGCCTGGAAAACCAAGCAGGCTGAAGACTATTGGATGATGCAGGTCGATCTGCAAGGGAATGTAGTTCAACCTCCGGAAAAACTTCCAGCGGACGTCAAGTTCACCGGCAGCGATGGATTCGTCAGTGCATTGGCGGGAGAAGTACTCTGGTCATCGGAATTCAGTGGCAAACTGAGAATTTATCACTTGTATCAGGATGTCATTGACGCACAGCCGCCATTTCCTCAAAAGGCATTTTCAAATGGCCAGTAAGGTGTTGATAACACTTTTAAACAGCGAGACTCGCATTCTCCCTGTGGTAGAAGAAATGTAATCTATGATCCAGAATACGATACAAAGAAAATAGCAAAGTAGATAAGAAATAACAGCTTACGGTTGAGGTCTTAGTCACCGGTTATTTGAAGCGAGGGGAGAGTATTTCAGTGGAACAAAGCTGTGCTGCTCTACCGAGGGGATCTCAGTGCAGCATCCACGGTTCCGTGCGAGTCAGACTTTTCGAGAGGGATCTCCGGGAGCAATTCTCTCCCGGGATCGCAAGCGGTGGACAGTTTTGGAGTATATTCAGTCGAGAACTGCGATCTTGGACTCCAGATTCGACAAGTCATTAGCAAAACTCTTTTTACCTGTAAGCAACTGATATTCTGTTTCGACCGAAAAGCACTCCTGATAAATATTTCGTGCCAAAATGTTTTCACTTTGAGACAGGTGATAAGCAGCCAGCGTCTTTAAAGAGTGAACTAACTTGGCAGTCCTTCTGTAATTCTGACGATCTCGATCTTGCAGAATACGTCGAATTTCCACACAACGGACTGCCAGAGGAAAACCTTGTTCCAGTTCCTTTAAGTGAAGGAGCAGGTCGGCCAGATGCTGATAACTGAAGGAAACATGCCATAGCGTTTCCAAATTATCTGGCGCAGAGATTTCCAGTTTTTGTGCATAGTCAAGTGATAACTGGTAATGATCGAGTGCTAAATCGATGTCTTTACTTTTTAGTGCCAGGTCTCCTAACCTTTCATACGCGGTGGAGCAATCCAAAGCGACGTTTGAATTGAATGGATACAGGTGATCGAGTAAAACGGCTTTTTGTTGAAACATCTCGTAATATTGTTTTGCGTCATCAAAATGGTTTTTCTTTAAATGCCAGTCTCCAATAATCTGGCATGAGTAGAGAAACAATGATGCCGCTTCAAGACTCCCTGGGCTGGTTTCAGTGATCTCTTTCAAACGCCGATGTCCTCGATTCGAAAACTCTTCAAACTGATCTGGATATCCGGTATGCATAAATCCTTCTGCACACAGAATTTCTAATTCTCCTAATTCCATCAGAACCATGTCTTCACTCGACTTTGAACAGGCCTCGATCATAAGAGGTAGGGCTTCCATGAATTTTGCATGGGCTTCCTCCCAGTGAGCTGCATCGGCTAATACGTCCCCGTATTTCATGATTGCTCTGGCCAATGTTCTTTGTACATCCAGGTTATCCATATTGTTCTGGTATAATTTCTGTAATCGTTCAATCGCGTCGATATACCTGCGTTTTGAAGCTTCAAGCCCAATACTTCCGTCTGAAGCTCCAATACTATATTCGACTTCTGCCAAGCCCAGGATTGTTTTGGCATAACAGGAATTCAATTGATCGGGATCGACATGGTCTGCAGAGAGTCGATCTAGTTTATTGAGCACCTGATTGAGCATGACCTTGCGGGATTTTTGCTCTGCAGGAAGACGCAAATATGTTGTTTGGATCTCTCCAAGAATCGCTTCGATGACTTCGATGGATAGCTCAGCCTGACTCGCCACGAGTGAAGATTGATTTTGAGCTCCCAGAACTGCGGACTCAAGCTTGATGTTCTGGCTTTCAATTTTTTTTGCCTGCAGATCACTCAATCTCAAAGAATTGAAACTGTTCACCACACTCACTCCCACGATTAAGGCTGTCATCAAAATCAAAATGGAAGTGAACGGATTTCGTCGAACCAGCCTTCCCAGTTTTTCAGGCAATGGAGTGGGGCGGGCCTGGATCATTTTTCCTCGCAGATATGAATCGAGTTCGTCGGCAACGCACTCTGCTGTCGGATAACGATGTGCGGGATGCTTCTGTAAACACTTTAATGTGATTGTCTCCAGATCTTGCGGAATGCTCTTGTCAATGACTCTGGGCGATTCAGGTATTTTCTCCAGAACATCATGAAGAACTGAAAGAGGCTCCTTTCCGACGAAGGGTGCACGACCGGTGAGCATTTCATAAAGTATTGCTCCCAAGCCATAGACATCTGTCGCAAACGTATGACTTTCCTTCCCACTCACTTGCTCTGGAGACATATAGCTTGGCGTACCAACGATATCGTAACTTCCAGTCGATAATGACGGATCGAGCGAGAGCAATTTCGCCAAACCAAAATCGGCGATTTTGGGATTCGATGAGGAATCGACCAGGATATTCGAGGGTTTTAAATCGCGATGAATAATTCCATTTTGATGTGCAAAATGGACGGCTTCGGCTATTTGCTGAACGATTTTTGCAGTCACTCGAATCGGTGGCTTGTCACGTCGGATGAACTCTGAGAGTGTTCCCTCTTCGACCAGCTGCATCGAATAGTACAGATAGTGCTTGTGCCGTCCGACTTCATATATGGGCACGATTCCTGAATGATTGAGACTGGCAACAGATTCCACTTCTGTATAGAAGCGACTGACGAGTTTTTTATTTTTTAATTCACTCTGTCGAACCATTTTTATTGCGACACGACGATTCAGACTCTCCTGATTTGCTAAATAAACAATTCCCATTCCTCCCGCGCCAAGGATTCTCAACAGGGTGTAGTTTCCCATCTGATAGGGAAGCTCAAAATCAACAACCAATTCCTCACCAGGAGAGTCTTTTAACGATGCCGCCAGTCGATGGGCCAGGCCAGTGCCCCAACTTGAGGTAACACTGTTGAGGGGTTCAACAAGTGTAGATTGCTCTCTGAGATCACTAAGCTGTTTTTCAAGTTCCCGTTTGCAACCAGGACAGTTATCGACGTGACGACCCAATTCGCCAGACTGGTCACCACTAACTAGCTCTAAAAGCTTGTTTGGAGTTGGGCAGGATTGCATGGAAGCAGATTCTATCGTTCTAGTAAGCTGACTTCATTTCTTATCATTTCCTGGATTTGACTGCGTGCAGTAAACACCGTTTCGACTTTCATGCCGATCATTCTACTAACTTCAATGGCGGGCAAATTCTTCTCGGCCATCAGACTCCAAGCTTTCCAGCGAGCATTGCTAACGCGAATTCTCACACGAGCTTTCGCCTCTTCCAGCAGTTCCAGATCAAACAGATCGTCTAGCCGTGATAGTAAGTCTTGCGTCGCTTCGGCTTCCTCCAGACGACTCATCATGCAGGCAACTTTTCCATCGTCTGTAGCACGAACTCGATCACGCAGGAAATCATTCACAAGATTTTGAACGACAGTTCGCAGCCAACATCGAAAACTCATGGAGGAATCGTATTCGAATCTCAACATGACTTTTGTTAAACGAACAAGGACATTCTGGGTCACGTCCTCAGCATCAACTGCCTGTAACCCACGCCCACGACACCAACTGTAAATTCTCTTGCCATACAGATTGACGAATTCATCCCAGGCTGTTTCGTCAGGAGTATTGGTTCGCAGTTTCGCCAGTAGGGTCTGGCTGGTAGGTGAACTCAAATCGATCATAAGAATTTAATTTCGAAATATTTCAATTTAAGTCGTAGGTTGATTGGAAAGTCTACGTATTGACCTTTGAGGGATCTGCAGGATCAGATCGTTGGGGAAATATCATGGGGTATGAAGTGACCAACACGATCACGTTCTCTCTGACTGTTTTCTGGACACGTTCAAAAATTGCATACCTTTAGTGTACAACCCTACCAATTCCAGTTATTGAAGTCCAGTAATATCTCTTGAAACTTCGATGCTGGGCAATGGGGGAGTAAATAGGGCTGTCAAGCCGTTTAGCGGAAATACAAGGACTTGATTCTGTTTGTTTAAAACCTTGAACTGCGGGATGGCACCCTGTCGCCATTATGCTTTGACGTGTGATCAATTATGACGTTGAACATTACACCTGCAGACGATGGGTTAAAATTTAGTCTTCAAGTCAAACGAACGTAAGCCTGAGGTATGTAGGCTGTTTTCCAATATGTCTCCGCTGCTCCTCGTTCTGACTTTCATGCCATGAATAATTACTTTAGTGAATACATAAAATAAGGTGCCACATGATCATTAAAATGATGACTCTCATCCCCCTTCTTTTTCTGACCTGTGCAGTCAATTCGCAATGTGATGCACAGGAGAAGATTAAGTTACCGTCAATTGAAGATCAGTTGATCGCGATGATTAATCAGGAGCGGCAGCGTAAAGGGCTTTCTCTTGTGGCCAGAAATGAACAATTGATGAAGGCGTCTCATGACTGGTCAAAAAGAATGGTTGACGAAAACTTTTTCGATCACGTCAAAGGAAACTCAACCCCGGTGACTCGTGCGGCTGATGCAGGTTATCAGGGGCATCTTCGAACAGAGAATGTTGCTGGTGGTCATCATACTCCGCTTGAAGCCTTTCGAGGCTGGCTGGATTCCGGCGCGCATTACGACAACATGCTGATTCCAGAATTGACCGAAATTGGCATTGGCGCCTACGCCAAACCAAATGGCGATACCTTCTGGACGATGATGGGCGGTGTTCGACAGGGTTCGCCAACGGTTCCTGCGGGAAACTGGGTTGATCGCTACAGCGGGCCCAACTGGGAACAAAATAAACGGGCAGGAGGCCCCATATTATTCAGCAATGATCAGTTGAACGCAAATAGTCTAATCGATCCGAAACGTCCCAACCATCGTGTGGTGATCTTTTCGGGAATTCTTGATGAAACTCGTGAATATGAGATCGAACTCAATGGTGCTCAACTTGGTCCAATTAATCCAATTAATAATCCATACATTCGTTTGGAAGATAGTTTTCGTAATAAACTTAACGAAGCAACAGGGGATGCCCCCAAATTTAAGTTTAAACCCACAGCCACCGGTCAGTATCACATTTTTTGCAGCACTGCTGGTCCTAATGAGACGGGTGGACTTCTATTCAAGTTATTTTCGTCTCCAGCTGAGTAATTCGAATTTCTATGAACCGGTGACCCATCTCTGAGCCAGTTTTTGAGACGGAGATGTGTCATCGGTCATTTTTGACACAGATTTTCAGTCTGTTGATGATCGTGACTTCTGGATTGAAGATCCATGACTGCTTTGGGTCTAACCTGCACGCAATCTGCCTTATGGAGAGTAATAATGATAACAATTTTACGTGATCGTGTATGGCTTGTCTCTCGGCGTTCAAGCCTGGTTTGGATTCCTGTCATGTCATGCCTGCTTTGCCTGGGTATGGAGACGGCACTCCAGGCGGCTCCGCCGAGTGAGATCTATCGTATCGAATCCGTTGCTACCGGACGATTGCTGCGAATTCGTACTGACCGTGACAATGTTCTCTATGCTGTGGACAATAACCGCGAAGGCTTTCCGAATGATAAAACCACTCAGTTTTCTATCGAAGCCTATCCCGATGGCTCTTATCGCATTCGGTCAGTTGCCACTGGGAAATTGATTTACACAGACCCGCAAGACAATCTGCTCTCCACAAGAACCAATGCAGGAGACCAGAGTGCGAAGGTGACTTTCGAACCAGCGGGGACGCGACGGTATCGAATCAAATTCGCGTCCAATGGACAATTCTGGCATGAGGATGGACTGGGAGATCGTCAAATCTCAACCCGCTGGGGAGCCAGGGACGAGTATACCGTGTTTCGATTAATGGCAGCCAACAGTACTCCGACGAATCCCATTCCAGCGAATTTACTGGATTCCTCAGGAGGCATGATCGGCGGAGCTGTCGCTCCTGTGAATGCTCGACGCCCGGTAGATGCCAATACCAATATTCGTTTTCCGACAATCATTCCATATGTTAATCCTGATGACAGTCTCGATGTCGCATGGACCACAGCTTCGGGAGGCAATGTGCTTTCAACCTTTTCAGGCCCAAAATGGAAAAACGCAACACATATGGATATCCCCAATGCGCTTCCATTGCTGGCTGGTTTCACTAAGGATGCCGAGGGAAACCGATACTTGATGGTGGGTAAAGGTGAGGAAGTGGTGGCTTCACAGAAGCCCAGGCTTAGACGCAAAAACATTCTCAATATTTTGAAAATACCTACAGGAACACAGTCGGTTCAATTATTCGTCGACCTTAATCAGGAAGCCTATTATGAGCAATGGGGGATTTATAATCCGTTAAAGGCCCTGCCTGCGCCACAATGGAGCACTCGTTCACAGCTTGTCTATGGAAACGGTGTTCTCACGGCCTCTTTTGCCCACAATATCCCAGGAGCTGACGGCTATGTCCATGAAACGGGGTGTATACTTGCCGTAAACACAGCTGGTAAAAGTGTTTACCGAAAAGGCGGAGCAATGCACTGCGGGGATTTACAGACCATTTATGATGGTCGGGATTTTGTGCAGGCACAAGCCCATGAAAGAGGGATCGTTCTTTCAAAACTCTCGCCTGACAGCAATGGTCAAATGTCATGGAGTGATCACAAGCTGGTCTTCAAAAATGAACATCACGAATTACTGCTGGGCGGATTAGTTCAGACCGCCTCTGGGTATCTGGTGGTCTTCTCGCATCCGAATTTCGGCGTGAATCCCGAGAACGGATTACCAGTCTGGTTTGTCAGTATTCCTAAGAATTTTGAATCACTGCCCAACTGGAGATGGCCAAACAAGGCGGAAGTTTACAGTAATGAAGTACGCTCATTTAAGCTTGCGATGCCCCCGCAGAACGCGGGTCGCCGGGACAGTTACGAACGGCCTCGAGTC
>DOCI01000104.1:0-506 GCA_003503535.1 Planctomycetaceae bacterium | reverse complement strand
CGCCCCTATGGGAAATCAGAGATATGCTGTGCTCTGGGAGTATCTTATCAATGGAGAGTACCAGAACACCTATGCCATTATCGTCGATCAATACGGTCAAGCCTTGGGTAATGTTCAGCAAATTTCTGACTCCAGAATTCACAACAGCAATAACGCATTTCAATTCCCAGCCAGTGGCAAAGTGGGATGGATTTCCGGGGATGCAACCTCTGCGAGTCTGATACTGCATACCCTTGATCAGAATTTAAACTCTGCAAAATATTCATTATCCGTTCAATAACCAGCCCGTCTTAATCTGGACTCACCATGTCTTGAATTCAGAACTGTATTTTGGAGTCACCCTATGAAAGCAGCCTTCATAACATTTACCATTTTGTTCTGGAGTATGAGCCCTTGTGAAGGACAGCCAACATCTGGACAGCCATCGTCTGGTCCGACAATTGGTACACCTCCCAACCCTCCCCGTTTGAATCAACCGATTTCCAATCCTCAGAACGTGCCACCTT